>NZ_JBFUCY010000018.1:0-154557 GCF_056404995.1 Mucilaginibacter sp. P2_A5 | reverse complement strand
CTGATCCGCAAAAGCATATATCTGAGAAACTTTAAACCTTTGCTCCTGCTGGACAACAAAAAGATATAAAGTTATCATTTCCTGATCTGTAAATTCAGGTTTATCATTATTCGTGTATCTTTGATATAAGTATTGAAGTTCTTCGTCGTGTAACTTGCAGATATGCAAATAGATAGCGATTAGTTTGAGTGCTTTAGCCTTGGGAATCATTCTTAAAGTTCGATGTGGTAATCTTCTTTAAGATACTGACTTTCAAGGCTTTAAACAAATAAAACCACAACTAAATGACTTATAATCAAACACTTAACTCATAAAGTTTTCAACACCTTTCGACCCTTGATTCGCATTACTACTTGATACTACTTTTAAAAGACTGCTACTTGATACTACCCATTACTTTTTGAAAGAAAAGAAACTGGTAGGATACGGCATTGCTCCAGTAAGGCCATTCGTGTTTGCCGGGGCGTTCTGTGTATTCGTGGGGCGTTCCGTTGGCTAATAACAGTTGGTGCAGTTCGCGGTTGGGTTTAATCATGATATCATCAAACCCGCAGTCAAAAATCAGCTTTACATCATTGGCTTTCATTTTATCAGCCAGCCCTACGGCAGAGTATTCGCGGTATGGGTTCGCGGCATCTTTTGGTGGGCCAAGCAAATGTTCAAAGTTTTTATTGCGCAATTGGGCAAATTCGGCAGGCACCGTCCAGGTGGCGGTATTTATGTTCATTACGCCGCTCATGCTGCCGGCGGCACAATATAATTCGGGGTGGCGCGCCGATAGATACATGGCGCCGTGCCCTCCCATGGATAGGCCGGCTATAATCCTCCCCTTTCTGTCTTTTATAGTGCGGTAGGTGCCGTCTATTTTTTCTACCAGTTCTTTGGTTATAAAGGTTTCGTACTGGCTGGTTTTATCCAGGGGGCTATCAAAGTAATAGCTCATCAGCCCGGCATCGGGGGTAACAATAATAAAATTATACTGGTCGGCGAGCTTATGCAGCAGCAGCTTGTCGTCGGTTTTTGACAGCCAGTCGCGGTAATTGCCCTGGCCGCCATGCAGCAGGTAAATCACCGGGTAGTTTTGTTGCGCGGTTTTGTACGATTGCGGTAACACCACAGCGGCTTTAATCGTTTTTTGCATTACCTGGCTCCTAACCCCCAGGGTATCTACACCGGCGGCAAAACTGTTAAGGCAGCAAAACATTGCGCAAATAATCATCATTGAAAAAGGCACATATTTTTTCATGGCTGAACCTGTTAAACTGATTTTTAAATAATTTGGAACAATTCTCCCACACCCGTTCCCGGTTATATTGGCTTGCCGGCCCCCATGGGCCGATGCGTAAATATAAAACAATGATAACTAAATACAATTTACGTTTTAACACCATACCGGCCGCTTCGCGCTATTGGAAGACCGGGTTATTTTATAAGTATAAAGCGTTAAAATAAATTGTCGGCGAAGCACAGTTTTGCATAAATTAGTCGACAGGAAACCTGCTTATTGGTTTATGTAAACTTCATAGGTATTAGGAAGAAAAAAAGCGGAGGAGCGTGCGATTCCTTCCTCGGGGAAGGAGGAGGTAGGGGTTAAATCAGGCGTTCACAGGCGCATTTTACAGCCGCACGGTGAAACCCCTCCCTGCCTTTGCGCACATGGCCAGCCGCACCCCTCCCGTAGGGAGGGAACTAAAAATCCTCCGAATACTTATACTTTAAACTTTATCAAATTGAAAAGATCGCTACTCCTGTTCGCCGCTTTATTTTGCCTTTGCCTGGGTGCATTTGCCCAGCCAAAAAACACGTATGTAAAAATAGAAACGCTGCAGGGATGGTGTATAGTAAAACTGTACAACCAAACACCGGTGCACCGCGATAATTTTATTAAACTGGTTAAAAGCCATTATTTTGATGCCACCACCTTTAACCGGATACTGAAGGGTTTTGTGATACAGGGGGGCGATCCTGATTCGTTATACGATAAAGGGCGTACCTTAAAGCCCGAAATGAAATGGATAGCGCCCGAATTTCTGGCCGATTTATACCATCGCCGGGGAGTGGTGGCCATGGGCCGGGATGCCAACAAAACCGAATCGTCATACACCACCCAGTTTTACATTGTAGACGGCCGCACCTGGACCAACGACGAGTTAGACGCCATCGAAAAAAAATACAACACCCACTTTACCGAAGCGCAGCGCAACACCTACCGCACCGTTGGCGGAACGCCTTTTCTGGATGGGCACTATACCGTTTTTGGCGAAATAGTAAAAGGCATTGAGTTGATAGACCAGGTAACCGCGGTAACCGTTGACAAAAACGGCAACCCCGCTACACCAGTTTGGATGAAACTGACCGTACTTACGCCGCAACAGGCTGCTAAGGCTTTAAAATAGGAATATCGAACTTCAAGACGGTTTGATGAAAAGGGAGGTTATATCATAATAACATATGCATTCTTACGTTCAACAATACCTTAATTATAGCTTATCATGAACCGCCTGGCCATCATAATTACACTGTTTCTTTTCTTTATGCATCTTTTAGCATGCAATAAACCAACAGCAAATGAAAAACTTCTGTTAGGGACTTGGGAAGGATGGGGCGAAAATCGATTAACAGACGCAAATAATATCTCGCTTACCTTTAATTCGGATTATACGTTAGAAAACCAATCAGGTTTTTACAAAAGTAACGGCAAGCTTCAGCCTACATATCTTGGCACTCATTCACAATATAAATTTCAAAAAGACAGCCTTTTCATCTTCGAACCTGATAGTAACAGATGGAATTATCACAGTATTCTTAAACTAACACAGGATACACTTATTATTAAATGGACGTATGACACCTTAACCCTAACCCGTTATCAAGTAAAAAATTATCCACTTCCTGATTTTGACAAAATCGTAGTATCGTTTACTGACGGAGGCCGATACGGATATACCTGTATGAATATGATCATAGGCGCCGACAGAACTATCTCATACGAGGATAACTGTGATCCCAGGAAAAAAGGATTTTTTACAGGATTTATTTCACTCCCTCAATACAAACGGCTTCTTGATGGATTCAAGCATGTCGATATAAACTCGTTAAAAGGAGACTATTACCCAAACACAAAAATTGAGCAGGATGAATTTACAATAACCTTTGTAAAGGATGGTAAGTTAATTAAATCGGTAACAGATTATGGCTATGTAGCGCCATGGGACTTCTTCTTGGCCTACAACCCGCTTATTTATCTCCATCAAAGTATCTGGTTGAAAAAAGACACTGTTCCTGAATTCATGTCCGCATATCAAAACATCTTTTCGGCATCCTTAAAAAGAGGTAAAAAAAGGTATAGGGACGAATTACAATTTAGAGATTCAGAAACTTTTTTATTATTTCACTACATCCTTAAGGGAAAAATCTGCAGTACATCATTTAAAACCCGGTTTCAATTAGTTGCCCAATATAATCGCTTTAAAGAATCAAATATAGATACAGATGGACGTTATTATAAGTTTATTGTAAACGGTAAACCAGTTACCGTTGATATCGGGTTTAATTATTATGACCTCAATGCCTCTAAAAGAGTATGGGATGAATTTGTACAATAAGGGAAATGAGAACTATTCCCCCTTATTATCGTGAATTGTCAGCATTATGATTTAACATAAAATTGATATTTAAGGTTTTATTTATTATGTGTTAACTCTATAACCCTACCATCTTTGGCAGCCATAATTATAACAAATGTGCCGCCAAAATACCCTTTAGGTAAAGTTCCTGTCAACACCCAGCAGCCCTCTACAGAATCAACCTTGTAGGGCTTTTCGCCCAATATCTCATCCTTGCCATAAACTTTAAATAAAATAGGCTCGGCAACAGCAACAGCTGTGGCAGAATCCGGGATAACCGTGTAAGGTACTTGCTGGTGTTTTTTGTCCGTAAGTGCTTTTTTTATTTCTGTTCTCCAAAACTCAGTCACTTCTTTATCCTTTTGTTGAGCAAAAGAAAATAAGGGAACGAATAGAAGACATATTATCAGATATTTCATACCCAAATATAAACTAAAAAAGGTGCCATGCCTAAGCATAACACCCTCAAAAAATCTTGATACTTGATACTAACTACTTGATACTACCCTACCTAAGCTGATATCGCGTTTATAATATCATACTGTGTAATGATCTCAATTTTACCGTCTTCGCTTTCAACCAGTACGGCAATGTTTTCCTTATTGATCATGCCCGAGATCCTGTCGATAGAAGTATTCAGATCAACAAACGGGAACGGCGTTGTGGTAATATTTTTTACGGGCTGAGATTTGATGGATGGGTTCTCTAACAGCGAATTCAGGATATCGCTTTCGGTTATCTTGCCTATCACCATACCTTTTTGTGTAACCGGAATTTGCGAGATATTGAGCGATTTGATGGTGTTTATAGCTTCCAGTACCGATTTTTCGCAGTCGATGGTAATAATTTCCTGTACATCTTTTTTGCTGATGATATCGCGGGCGGTTAATTTGCCATCTTTCAGGAAACCGCGGTCGCGCAGCCAGTCGTCGTTGTACATTTTGCCCAGGTAGCGGGTACCATGATCGGGGAAAATAATTACCACCACATCGCCCTCTTTAAACCTGTCTTTCATTTGCAGCGTACCGGCCACGGCTGATCCGGTGGAGTTACCGGCGAAGATGCCTTCCTTTCGGGCAATTTCGCGGGTCATGAGGGCGGCGTCTTTATCGGTTACTTTTTCAAAATGATCTATCAGGCTAAAATCAACGTTTTGCGGTAAAAAGTCTTCACCTATACCTTCGGTGATGTATGGGTAAATCTCGTTCTTATCCATAATCCCGGTTTCCTTGTATTTTTTAAATACTGAACCGTAAGTATCGATGCCTAAAACCTGGATGTTCGGGTTCTTTTCTTTCAGGAAACGGGCAGTGCCGGAAATTGTGCCGCCGGTGCCCACCCCTACTACCAGGTGTGTGATCTTGCCTTCGGTTTGTTCCCAAATTTCGGGGCCGGTTTGCTCGTAGTGCGCCTGCGAGTTGCTCAGGTTATCGTACTGGTTAGGCTTCCAGGAGTTAGGCACTTCGCGTTCCAGGCGCGATGATACCGAGTAGTATGACCGCGGATCTTCCGGCTCCACATTGGTAGGGCAAACAATAACCTCGGCGCCAAAGGCACGCAGGGCATCAAATTTTTCTTTCGATTGTTTATCGGTGCTGGTAAAAATACACTTGTAGCCTTTTATCACCGCTGCGATGGCCAGGCCCATACCTGTGTTACCAGACGTACCTTCAATAATGGTACCTCCGGGTTTCAGCTTACCGCTTTTTTCGGCATCCTCAATCATTTTAAGGGCCATACGGTCCTTTATGGAGTTACCAGGGTTGGTTGTTTCAATTTTGGCCAAAACCGTTGCAGGGATGTCTTTGGTTACCTTGTTTAACTTAACCAGCGGCGTGTGGCCAATGGTTTCTAATATATTGTTATACCACATAAAATTAAAAATCTACTAATCCGGTGTACTAAGCGGGATTACGCCTCAAAAATAGTTTTTATAAACTGAACTTTCTTTATGGAAAAGTAAATAGATGTGCATCATGCAATAGTACCAGCACAAGCACTATATTTAAACCCGGGGCCGCAGCCTCAAAACCGAACTATTCATGTTATCACTTTATAAAAAAACATTCCTGTTAATCATCATTTTGGGCTTTGTTACGGGCAATGTATTCGCACAAAAACAGCTTACGCCCAGCAGGCAAAGTAGTTTTTATACCTACATCTATAAAATTGGGCCCGACGATGTTTTGAGGTTTTATAAATACCCGGATAAAGATCCCGATGAAAAAATATTGCAGCACCCGGTTGATTCTTTTAAAACGGATGATACCTGGAAAAACAATCTCCCGGCGGGCAATTATCTGAAGGTTTATGCAGAAAAAAATAAGCTGAGGTACAAGCTGATAGAAAACCGGTCGGCTTATTTGAAGGTGATGCGTAACAATTATGACCTGCGTTTTATTTTAACCGATAAACAAGGCAGCCCGATTAATAACGCGGCAGTAATGTTTTATAATAAAATAGTAGCCTATGATGCCAAAAGCGGCTTGTATGTAGCCAATCAATCAAAAAAAGACACCGTATTAAAGGTTGATTATGCCGGGGTTAGCAACTATTTTTCGGTTAAACAGGAGCAGCCCTACAAATATCGTGGTTATGGTAAACAAAACAACTGGTTTAAAAGAAAATGGTATGCTGTGAAAAGAATATTCAAAAAACGTTATGGATATGGGAGCCAACCATCCACCTATAACTATACGGGCTTCCTGGTATTTAACAAAGCTATATATAAGCCCAATGATACCGTAAAATTTAAAGCTTTTATTTTAGAACGAAAATCAAAGCAACCGGTAGATGCCGCCCAGCTCATTGTGCGTTTGAAAGAACAAAACAGAAACGACAATGGTAAAATCATAGGCAAGGCTAACAGCTATCGTAACGGTGCCTATGAATACAGCTTTGTTTTAAATGATAGCCTGAAGCTTTCACTTGATGAGGATTACACCATCTCGCTTGAAGACCCATCAAGCCTTAAATATGATCTTGACAAATACGACGGCGATGACGAAAGGGCATTTTTGGCGAAAAGAAAAGTTTATTTAGAAGGGAATTTTAAATACGAAGAATACGAATTAAAATCAATTAAATTCAGTACCCGGGTTGATAAAACAGCGCATTCACCCGGCAACCCACCGGCACTTTTCCTGAAGGCCGTTGACGAAAATAATTTACCTGTTGCCGATGGGCGTGTTACCATAACATTGTTTTCGCGGGGCACCAACCGGTTTGAGCCAGAGCACCTTTTTGTACCCGATACTTTATGGACACATAAAATGCCCCTTGATCCGCTTGGGGAAACCAAATTGATGATCCCTGATTCAATTTTCCCAAAAGCTGATATCAGTTACGAGATCAATTCTGTTTTTTTAAACAGCAACAATGAAAGTCAATCTGATGCCAATGAGATGAGCTATACATTTAACAGGTATCACATAGAATCGAAGTTAAACGGGGATACTTTAATAGCTACCTACCTTGATAATGGTAAAGAAGTGCAGGCCCCGGCCGTTATCAGCGCCCTGGATGCCCAAAACGATACGATAGCTGCAATAAAGGTAATGCTGCCATCTAAAACCCTCATCAACCCAAATGCTTATAGCTATGATATCGAGGCTGATAATGCTTATAGCAACCTTGATTTAAAAGATAGTGAAAGCGGAATTTCCTTATCAGGTTACCGCACTGCTGATTCGTTATTTGTTAAAGTAGAAAATCAGCGCCATTTGCATTTCTGGTACTCGGTATTCGGGGGGCAAAAGCTGATAGATGGCGGGCAGGCGGATAACCTCCTATATACAAAGGCCTATGGCAACCAAGACAATTTAAATTTCCTGGTTCATTATGTTTGGGGCGGCGAAAGTAAAACGGAAGCTACTGATATCCTTTATCGCGATAAGCTGCTTACTATTAATGTGAAACAGCCGGTATCAGTATATCCCGGCCAGCGGGTTAAAACGGATATTGTGGTTACCGATAATGAAGGGAAACCCGTTGCCAATGCCGATTTAACGGCATGGTCCATGACCAGTAAATTCACCGGTTACAAAGTCCCCTTTGTACCCTACATGGGTAAAATGTACCCTTACCGTAAACCCAAAAAGCCTTTTAACATTTTGAAAATAGATGGCGAACGCTCATTGAAATTAAACTGGAACCGCTGGAGCCGGGAGATTGGCTTAGATAGCATTGCCTATTACCAGTTTACACATCCCGATAAGACTTACCGGATAGAAGAAAGCATTGCAGATACCGTTACCCAGGTTGCCCCCTTTGTGGTTAAGGATGGTGACATTTTGCCTGTGCACATACTATATATAGATGGCAGGCCGGTTTATTTTGACCAAACCCAGCAATTGAAACGCTATAGCTTTGCGGTAACGCCTGGCAAACACACGCTGCGTTTCAGGACCAGCCATCAAAACATTTTGGTTGATAGCGTGATGGTGGAGCGATCAAAAAAACTAATCATCAGCGTAAATGCAGCTAATGCAAAATCAACCGCTGTATCCGATACCCTGAGCAGTTACGAGTCGGACCTGATCAATAAATACCTGATTACAGTGATCAACAATTTTGGTGTTAAAATGGCTCTTTTACAACAAAACGACAAGCTCTTTATGCTGAATCCGCAAAGCAGTTACAGGAACAACATTCTTGCCGGCCCATTAGCCAATAACTTTGCAACGCTTGCCGTAACCGGGGAAAAAGATCGCCTGTTTGAAACCGAGCCAAACTATAGTTACTTGTTTGAGCCGGGCTTGCTTAAACAAAAAAGCATCGCAGCCGCTTATCCATTCAATCCCATTTTATCATCTTATTCGGGCGAGCCGGATTACAGCCAGCATGTGCTTAGCAAAAACGAGGCGACAGACATCTGGCAGCAATACCTTGACCTGCGTAGCAACACGCAACTGCTGTTTAATAACGATATGCAAAATGAGATAGGTGGTAAATTGAGTTTTGAGGTTAAGCAGCCCAAACACCAAAAGCTGCTGATAAAAAATGTGATCGTGTACAAATATAACGACCCGGATTTTATACAGATTTACCCGGGTATTACTACCGATATATACGGCTTGACGACCGGCAGCTACCGCATCCTGTTTTTGTTAAAAGGCGATGTTTACGATATAAAAGAAAATGTAAATATAAAACCCTATGGCACAAACTATTATAAATTTGATATTTCACCAACCCATCCTAAAGATTCGGTAAGTGCCAAAATTGGCAATATCATTAATAGCAGAACCACCTGGAATGATTATAAGGACTATGCCATTGAAAATGACGCCTTAAAAATAAAAGAAGCCTTTAATGAGAAATATTTAAACACCGATAATTTTAGTAACGTAATGACGGGCATAGTTACCAGCGTTGAAGATAAATTGCCCATACCAGGCGTTAGTGTAAGGGTAAAAGGAACTGCAACAGGTGCCGTAACTGACATTAGTGGCCACTTCAGGCTTAGGGTGCCTGCGAATGGCAAATTAGTGGTCAGCTTTATTGGTTACGAGCAAAAAGAGATTATCATTCAGCCGGGAGCTGCCGTAAAAATAAGCCTCAAAGCGTCAAGCAACGCGCTTAACGAAGTGGTGGTTATTGGCTATGGCACTGCATTGAGAAAAGACCTTACCGGATCGGTAACTACCTTATCCAGCCTGCAAGGCCTGACTTCCGGCCTGGTGGTAACAGACGGGGCACCGGGTGGCGGCGTTAATATTCAGATACGTGGAGTATCAAGCCTCCCTTCGGCTAAACCATTAATTGTGGTGGACGGTGAAATTGTTGAGAGCATGGATGGTATAGACAAAGAAAGTATTGGGGAAATAAGTGTATTAAAAGATGCTGCAGCTACCGGCATTTACGGCGCCCGCGCCGCCAACGGTGTAATTGTAATCAGGACCAAACCAAAGCCAGGCGCGCCCGTAAATAAAGCAAATGACGCCGGCCAGCCCGGCAGCGAACTTTCGTTGCGTAATAATTTTTCTGATTACGCCTACTGGCAACCAAAACTCACCACCAATGAGTTGGGCAAAGCCAGTTTTACAGCTACCTTCCCGGATGATATTACCAACTGGCGTACATTTATTATCGGTATTTCTGATAAGCAGCAAACCGGTTTTGCCGAAAACAGCATTAAATCATTCAAGCCCATCAGCGCCAATTTTATTGCACCACAATTTGCCGTAATTGGTGATGAGATGAGCCTGATTGGTAAAGTAATGAACTATAATTCTACCAATGTTAAACTTACCCGTACATTCACTTACAATGGCAAACAGCTTAAACAGGACGAGCTTGAAGTTAAAAACTCAAAAATAGATACGCTGGGCATTGTTGCTGATAACACCGACAGCCTGAATTTTGAATACACCATTAAGCGCGATAACGGTTATTTTGACGGCGAACGCCGTAAGGTGCCTGTTATAAAACAGGGCGTTGAAGAAACCAAGGGGGTATTTAATGCTTTAAATAGTGATACCACGGTTAACCTGAAATTCGACCCGGCAATGGGGCCGGTTACTTTCCGGGCCGAGGCTTCGGTACTGCCAACCCTGGCGGAAGAAACCCGCAAGCTGCGCGAATACAAATATCTGTGCAACGAACAACTGGCCTCAAAATTAAAAGGCCTGTTGGCCGAACGCCGGATCAAAAAATTCCTGGGCGAAGAATTTAAATACGGTAAAAACATACAGGAGGCGATTAAAAAGCTACAGGAAAACCGTAAAACCAATGGCACCTGGGGCTGGTGGAAAGATACCGACGAAGAACTTTGGATTAGCCTGCATGCGGTGGAGGCTTTATTAGATGCACAAAAGGAAGGCTACATGATCCAGTTGGATAAACAAAAACTGGCCGACTACCTGGTTTATCAATTGGAGAGCTATCGCGGTGCAGATAAGCTAACCTGCCTCGAATTGCTCCACAAACTACAAGCTAAGGTTGACTATCAAAAATATATCGAGGTAGTTGAAAGGGAAAACAAAGCCTTCAAAGTCAAAACCGGCATCCCGCTATCCGCCTATGATAAATTCAGGCTGATGCTGGTTAAGCAGGAAGCCGGCTTACCTGTTAAGCTGGATAGTTTGTATGCCCGTGAACACCGCACTTTGTTTGGTAATATTTACTGGGGCGACGACAGTTACCGCTTCTTTGACAATTCCGTTCAGCTAAGCGTGCTGGCCTACCATATTATTAAAACCGAAGGCAAACACCCTGAATTGCTGCGCAGGATACAAGGTTATTTTTTAGAACAGCGCAGCCACGGCGAATGGCGCAACACTTATGAATCTGCCTTGATTCTGGAAACCATTCTGCCCGATCTTTTGGTTGCCGATAAGCAGGTTAAACCATCAGCTATCACCATTAAGGGAGCGTCCACCCAAACAATAAGCACGTTCCCCTACTCCGCCACGTTTAAACCTGAAAACATCAGCATTAGCAAAACCGGGAGCCTGCCTGTATACATTACCGGGTCGCAAAAATTCTGGAACACCAGGCCGGAAAAAGTAAGTAAAGACTTTACAGTAAATACCTGGTTCGAACGGAAAGAGCAGACAGTTACCAGCCTGAAAGGCGGGGAAGTTGTACAACTACAAGCCGAGGTAATCGCCAGGGGCGATGCCGATTTTGTGATGATAGAAATCCCTATCCCGGCAGGTTGCTCCTATGAAAACAAGGACCAGCCCTGGAGCAATAATGAAGTTCACAGGGAATACTTTAAGGAGAAGGTGAGCATATTCTGCCGCAAGCTCAAACAAAACAAATATACTTTCACCGTAAACCTTATCCCCCGCTACGATGGTAAATACACCCTAAACCCGGCTAAAGCCGAAATGATGTATTTCCCGGTGTTTTATGGAAGGGAAGGGATGAAACAGGTAGTCATTGGGTCATTGAGTCATTAGGTCATTGTTGAACGATGACACAGGGACACGGTTTCCCGCCATGTCATTGCGAGGTACGAAGCAATCTCGTTGCCGATGCATAACGTATATGCAAAGCTACGAGGTTGCCGCGCTGCGCTCGCAATGACATGGTTTGTAACATCTTTAACTCATCAAGATAAGCACCTTAAAATTTTAGATGCTTTACTGTTAAACCATTATTAATCAACTGCTTTAACGATTCGATACCAATTTTCAGATGCGTTTCAACATATTGCTCACTTACAACGGAATCACTTTCGGCGGTTTTTACACCTTCGGGGATCATTGGTTGGTCTGATACCAGCAGCAGTGCTCCTGTAGGGATCTTGTTGGCGAAGCCGGTTGTGAAAATGGTGGCGGTTTCCATATCTACGGCCATGGCGCGTAAATCTTTCAGGTATTTTTTAAATACTTTATCGTGCTCCCAAACGCGGCGGTTGGTGGTGTAGCAAGTACCAGTCCAGTAATCGCGGCTAAAATCACGAATGGTGGTTGATATTGCTTTTTGCAGGGCAAATGATGGCAATGCAGGCACTTCGGCAGGCATATAGTCGTTAGATGTACCCTCGCCCCTGATTGCCGCTATCGGCAGGATAAGCTCACCTACTGCTATCCTCTTTTTTAAACCTCCGCACTTTCCTAAAAATATCACCGCTTTGGGGTGTATAGCAGTTAAAAGATCCATTACGGTTGCCGCGACAGAGCTGCCCATACCAAAGTTAATAATGGTAATGCCATTAGCAGTAACGCTTTGCATGGGTTTCTCGAGGCCCATTATCGGCGCGTCATCGTTCCATTGGCTAAATAGTTGGATGTACTTTGAGAAGTTGGTAAGGATAATATAATCACCAAAAGCCTCCAGCGGGCGGCCGGTATAGCGCGGCAACCAGTTAGCCACAATTGCCTCTTTTGTCTTCAGCCCCGATTTTACAGGCGACTGCACTTCCTTCACTACCGGTGCATCGGTAGGGTTCTTCTTTGCATTTAATTCTTCGTTCATATTAAATAATTTTTTGTTTTAACCAGTAATGGCAGCCTGTTGGGGCTGCCTTATCAGTTTGCAGGTTTCAGTTTGCAGTTGCCAGTTTGCAGTTATCAGTTTGTAATGCGCAGTTTATAGTAAACTATGAAGTTTGCAGTCACAATGCTTAAGTGTCAACTGCAAACTGCCTACTGTGAACTGATAACTGCCCACTGCCAACTGTCAGATACAACAAACCCCGGCGTTTCACCAGGGTCTGTGTTATTTCAATAAAGATAGCTTCGGGGTTTTACCGGGAGGTTAAGCTACTTTTAATTTTTTCAGATCCGATTTTTCAAATTTCTCGTGGGCGTAATCCAGCGTAATATGCAAGCGTTTCACATCTTTTTTTGATGGGAACTCAAACATGGCGTCAATCATAATGGCCTCACATATTGATCGTAAGCCCCTTGCCCCTAACTTAAACTCCATTGCTTTATCGACAATAAACTCCAGCACTTCGTCTTCAAAATCCAGCTTTACACCTTCATAATCAAACAGTTTTTTGTACTGCTTCAACAGCGAGTTTTTAGGCTCGGTTAATATATTGCGCAGGGCAGCCCTGTCAAGCGGGTTCAAATATGTTAATATAGGCAAACGGCCAATCAGCTCGGGTATCAAACCAAATGATTTCAAATCCTGCGGGGTGATGTACTTGTACAGATTTTTCATATCTATCTCGCCATCATCGCGCTTTAATTTATAACCAACGGTTTGGGTGCGCAGGCGGTTGGCTATCTTACGGTCTATGCCGTCAAACGCACCACCGCAAATAAACAGGATGTTGCTGGTATTCACCGTAATCATTTTTTGATCGGGGTGTTTACGGCCACCCTGGGGTGGTACGTTAACCATCGTACCTTCCAGGATCTTCAACAAAGCCTGTTGTACCCCTTCGCCGGATACATCGCGGGTTATGGAAGCGTTGTCGCTTTTGCGGGCAATTTTATCCACCTCATCGATGTATACAATACCTTTTTCGGCAAGGGTTACATCATAATCGGCAGCCTGTAATAAACGGGTCAGGATGCTTTCCACATCCTCGCCCACATAACCGGCTTCGGTTAATACGGTAGCATCACAAATACAAAACGGAACGTTTAATATTTTTGCCATGGTTTTGGCAAGCAGGGTTTTACCTGTACCTGTTTCGCCAACCATAATGATGTTTGATTTTTCAATCTCAACTTCATCCTTATCAATACGCTGGTTAAGGCGTTTGTAATGGTTATATACGGCTACTGATAATATCTTTTTTGCATCATCCTGACCAATAACATATTGATCGAGGTGAGTTTTGATTTCGTACGGTTTAAGCAAGGCAGGCGCCAGTGGCGACGACTTTACTTTACGCACCTTTAACTCCTCAGCTAATATTTCATTAGCCTGGTTAACGCACTTATCACAGATATGAGCGTCGAGCCCTGCAATCAACATCAGGGAATCCTGTTTACCGGCGCCACAAAATGAGCACCTGATTTCCTTACTGCTTTTATTCATCTGATTCGTTTACTTAATCAAAATTAGTTAATTGGAGCGAGAATTCAAAGTGGTGAGTGGTGAGTAGTGAGCGGTGAGTGGTTGAAAGCCAATATATCAACTTTTAAAACAAAACCATTCACTACTCACCCCTCACTATTCACCAAACAATTATTTTCCTTTATTTCCTCTTAAAATCTCGTCTACCATGCCAAATTCTTTGGCTTCTTCGGCAATCATCCAGTAATCGCGGTCTGATGCATCCCAAACTTTTTCGAATGAGGCACCGCTATGATCGGCAATTATCTGGTACAATTCTTTTTTCAGTTTAGTGATCTCATGGTAAGTAATCTCAATATCTGATTGCTGCCCTTGCGCGCCGCCCGATGGCTGGTGTATCATTACCCTTGCATGTGGCAATGCGGCCCTTTTTCCTTCGGTACCTGCTACTAATAATACAGCGCCCATTGAGGCGGCCATACCTGTACAAATGGTTGCCACATCGTTTGAAATAAACTGCATGGTATCATAAATACCTAAACCTGCATATACCGAGCCACCAGGTGAATTGATATAGATCTGGATATCGCGTTTAGCATCAGCCGATTGTAGAAACAGCAATTGAGCCTGGATAATGTTTGCAATATTTTCATAAATCGCATCGCCAAGGAAAATAATGCGGTCCATCATCAAACGCGAGAACACGTCCATCTGGGCAACATTAAGCTGGCGTTCTTCAATGATATAAGGTGTCATGCCGGTTGGTACCGTAGTGGCAATGCCTTGCGGCATACGGCGGCTATCAAAATTTCCAAGATATTTATCTACAAAGAGGCTGTTAATACGGTGGTGTTTAACAGCGTATTTTCTGAATTCGTTTTTATCGATATTATTACTCATGGTGTTTGTGTATGTTTTATTTTTAGAATGCAGGCATTTTACCTGCGGATAAATATAGTTTTTAGTTGAATACAATTTTAGGAAGATAGTTTGTATAAAGTAAAAAAAAAGCCCCGCCCAACCCTCCCCGGAAGGGAGGACTTTTAAAAGCTATTTTTTTAGTGAAGGTGCACCTATTCTATCCGTCAATGCTGTACCTATTACAAGTAGACTATGTCATTGCGAGCGTAGCGTGGCAATCGCGAACTGTGCATATCCGCTTTGCCTCCTTGCGATTGCTTTGTACCTCGCAATGACATGGTTGGTAGATACGCCAAAAGCAACCTTGTGAGTTGCTTTTGGTGATAATATATCTTCTTAAAGTCTCCCCTTCCAAGGGAGATTTAGAGGGGGCCTATTTCTCAGAAACCAATTTATTGAAATCAGTAAACAGGATGTCTTGTTTATCTAAAGTGATTACACTTTTAATATAATCAAACACCTTTAATGCCTTTACCTCTTCGAATATTTTGTTAGCATTCTCTTTGTTTTGCAGGTATTGCACGGTGTACTGGGCCAATTGCTCTTCAGGGATAGCCTGCGGGCTGTACATTCTGAACTGCTGATCTAACCTTACTTTTGCAAGCGCGAAAACTTCATCGTATTTAATTTCGATTTTGTTATCGGTAATTATTTTGTTCTCGATCAAAGTCCATTTAAGGTTTTGAGCAAAATCATTATAACCGCCTTCCAGCTCTTCTGCAGTCAGTTTTTCGTTAGTAGCTTTTAACCAGCGTTTCAGGAATTCGTCAGGTAAATTAAAGTCAACTTTAGCAATAGCGGCTTTGTAGATATCGTCCTGCAATTTGCGTTCGCTATCCTGCACCATCATTGTTTCAAGCTCTTCGGTAATTTTAGCTGTAAATTCCGCTTCGGTTGTTACTACACCTTCACCAAATAATTTGTCAAAGAACTCCTGGTTTAAATCACCTTCTTCCAACCGGTTAACGTTTTTAACTGTTAATTGGAAGTTTGATTTTAAATCGGCCGCTTCGTCTTCTTCTATCTTTAATAAACCGGCAACCTTGGCTGCGTCGTTATCATAAGCTTTTTGAATATCAAACGTCAATACATCGCCCTTTTTTAAACCAATTAAGGAAGCTTTAATGGCTTCGTCTTTAATTTGGTCTAAACGTACAGATGCTGTATTGCTTATTCCACCCTCAAAAACACTACCATCCGGAGAAAGCTGGACTAATTCGCTGTAAAGAACGTCATCGTCTGCCGATACGTCAGGATTTGTCATTTTGCCATAGCTGCGGCGAATATTTTTGATACGTGAAGCTAATGTTTCGTCATCAACCTTAATTACGTATTGGGTAACTTTATCTGTTGACGAAAAATCAATATTGAATTCAGGGGCTAAGCCCAGTTCATAATTGAACTCAAAATTATCGGCAAAATCCCAGTTATATTCTTTTTCGTTATCAACTTTAGGCAAAGGCTGGCCTAATACGCGCAGGTCCTGCTCTTCAATATATTTAGTTAAGGTATCCTGTAATAAGTTATTGATCTCGTCAACCAAAATACTTTTACCGTACATTCTTTTGATATGTGATGCTGGCACCATGCCTGGGCGAAAACCTGGTAATTTTGCTTTTTTCGCGTTTTCTTTTATCGCTTTATCAACACGTGGCTGATAATCGGCAGGATCGATATTGATCTTAACAACTGCATTCAGGGCATCTACTTTTTCCTGTGTAATATTCATCTTTTTACCGGGTATTTTAATTGATCCATTGAAATGTAGACCGAAAATAAATTGCGGACTATACAAATTTCGAGGCGCAAAAGTATGAATTTATTTTTAATTAAAACCCCTGCCCACAAAGCTTTTGATCCTCAAAAACGATTCTCCATTTACATTAATTTATTCAGCCAAACCACCATATAAGTATACAGCCGAACAAAAACACGAACATAAGGAGGTGTTTCAGCCTGAATCCGTTGCGCAACTTTACTTCTCATAATTTACAATTACTTCGCCACAAATTTCACAAACCGGTTCTTAACCGGCTTAATGGTTTTAACATAGGCATAAATAGCCTCCAGATCGCTTGTTTTTAAACCGGCGTATTTGTACCAGGGCATAATTGACTGGTATTCATGTGGTTTAACACCCATGGGACCTTTGGTACTATCGGCATAAGCCTTAAAGCGGTTTACAAATTGCGCTTTTGTCCAGTTGCCCAGCCCGGTTTCTTTATCAGATGTAATATTTGACGATTTTACGGCGCCATACCCTGGTATCACAAATTCGCGGCCGCCGGCGTATTCCAGCCCTGGTATAATTTTACCTTTATCAACCTTGCTGTGGCATTCCATACACGCAGCCGAGGTAACCAGGTATTCGCCATATTTAAGGGTATCCTTTTCATTTGGGCGCGTGCCTAAACTTGCCTTTTGCGGCATGGTATGTACCAATATATTCAGCGGAAAATCGAGTGTGCTTTTCGGGTAATCTGCTTTTATTGGTTTAAGCGAGCGGATATAGGCTATGATACTGTAAATATCTTCACGATCCATTTTTGAATAATATGGCCAGGGCATCAGCGGAAATATAGCCGAGCCATCTTTTTTAACACCTGTAGTAATGGAACGGAATAGCTCGCCATCTGTCCATCCGCCCAAATTATATGGCGTAATGTTTGGTACATCTACATTGCCCGGGAAACCCACAGCGGCGGTAAACTTTTCGCCGCCTTTACCGTCGGTGCCCTCCAGCATGGGGCCGGCAAATTTTGTCCAGTCGCGGGTAGAGTGGCAATCCATACATAGGGTTACATGATTGGCCAGGTACTTTCCGCGCTCAATGCGTTGCGGCGTGGCTTCTACTTTAATTTCTTCGGGTTTGCCAACATTGGGCAGTGCAAGCGTAATATACGATACGCCTGCAATAACAATTAAAACTACAGCTATTACAAAGTAAGCTGCATACTTTAAAAACTTTTTCATGATAAGATGGCGGTAGGTATTTCAATTTAACATTGGCATCAATCAACTTTTTTTATGCTTGATGCGCCGGATTTATCGTTCTTAACTGTTGCGGGCGAACCTTTATATTCGATTTCGGAGGCGCCACTGGAATGTACGCTCAACGTTTTTAATACATTGATTTTGCAGTTGCTTACACCGGAAGTATTAATGTCGTAATCGCCGACAACAAAATCAAACCCATTTATTTTGGTGGCGCCGCTTGATTCTACGCGATGTGATGCCGCCTGGCCTTTCAGGTTTAATTCGCTCATGCCGCTACTTTCGGTTTTCACATTGGCCGCATTAAGATCGAGGTTAACCTTGGTAGCGCCCGATAAATCGAATTTAAAATCACCGGCGTTTATTTTCCCGTCTGACGAAACTTCAACCGCGCCGGATGCACCTATTTCTTTCAGGTTGCGTACACCAATGGTAATTTCGATATGATCATCACAAAAAGATTTTTTTGATTTGATGCGTAACTCGTCGCCTTCAACCGAGGTTGATACATATTTAAGCAGGTTATCATCGCCGGTGATACTTATTTTAAGCGAGCTGTCCTGTTTTAAAATTACTTTAAAAGCACCGGCAATATCCAGCCTGGTAAACTCTTCGGCCTGGCGGTTTTCGGTAGTCATGTTACCAGAACCACGCACGCAATGAAAGCGGCATGATGAAAATATACTTACAGATGCAATAATGGCAATTAGAGCCGCAATATTCAGGTTAAATTTTTTCATAGTGTTTTGATTTTTATGACGTTGGTTTCGATACGGATGTTACATCAAAATTAAAAAAAGCTACCATATTTTAAATGATAGCTTTTCAGAATATATGATGGACTTTTGCAAAAGTTACTGATGCTTATATAATTACAAACCGGCTAACTCGTTTTCGTTTTTGGCAGATGTGATACCGGTTAATTTATCAGTATAAGTAGCGGCAGTAAAGTTGTTGTTATTAACGCTTGATTGCAGATTGTGGTTAAGGGTATAAACCTCGGTTGTACCGGCAAGCTCAATTTTAGCGTTGTTGCTTACATTTACATTGGTATTATAAGTATCCAAATCTAATTTAGCGGTAGCATTGTTGTGCAGGTTAACATCCAGATCAATGGCAGATAGTTTACCGAATGATTTAACTTCGGCGTTATCATAAGCGCTGATGGCGCACAGGTCATTTGCAGTAACCCAAACCACTAATTTTTCGTTGCTGTATGATGCAATGCGCAGCACCCCTTTTGAGCTTTGTACCAATGCACCGGATGCATAATATTTGTTGTAAACCTTAACCTGATCGGCAGTGCCGGCAGATACATAAAGCTCAACATTACCGCGAACTTCGATTTTGTTGATGTTGCTTACATCGGTTAATACGGTAGCAACATTTTGAGTATTTTTTGTAGATGCAAAAGTTGAGTTTGATAAACCAGCTACTAAAACTAATGAAGCGGCGATGGTAAATAATGTAGTTTTCATGATATTAATATTTTGATTGTCAAGTAATTGTATTGTGTTATTTTTAAATACACCAATAAGACGCCACCATTTTTAAAACGTTACAGCCGTTTTGGGTGAATTAGATGTACACCCGGTTTTTATCGGCGAACACCGTGAAATCATCGGTGAATGGGGGGCATAGTATCAAGTAGTAAGTATCAAGTATCAAGTAGTAAGTATCAAGTAGTAAGTATCAAGTAGTAAGTATCAAGTATCAAGATTTTTTGACTTTCGGATCAACCGGGGCTTGCAGCTGTCTTGATACTTGCGACTTGATACTTGATACTATTTTGCAGCGGTCTTGATACTTGATACTATTTTGCAGCGGTCTTGATACTTGCTACTTGATACTTGATACTTGCTATTGGATACTATTCTAAGTCTCCCCAAAACAAAAAAAGCCATCATATATAAATGATAGCTTCCTGTAGTAATATATGATGGACTTTTGCAAAAGTCTTGAGAGATTAGATGCCCACTAAGTCGTTGTTTTGTTTGGCGGGGCTGTTGGTTACTTTATCGGTGTAGGCCTGGGCTACAAATTTGTTATTGTTTACACTCGATTGGGTATTATGGTTTAAAGTATATACTTCGGCAGTGCCTGATAATTCAATTCTTGATTTATCGCTTGTGTTTACGTTAGCAGTATAAACATCCAGTTTCAAATTGGCGGTGGCGTTGTTATGCAGGTTAACTTCCAGTTCGATGGCAGATAGGTTACCGAATGATTTAACCTCGGCATTGTCATAAGCGCTGATAGCCGCCAGATCATTTGCTGTTACCCAAACCACTAATTTTTCGTTGCTGTATGATGTAATGCGCAATACACCTTTTGAGCTTTGTACCAGGGCGCTTTCGGCATAATACTTATTGTAAACCTTCACCTGGTCGGTTGCTCCGGCCGATACGTAAAGCTCAACGTTACCACGAATTTCGATTTTGTTGATGTTGCTTACGTCGGTTAATACGGTGGCAACAGTTTGGGTATTTTTTGTAGATGCAAAGGTTGAATTTGATAAACCAGCTACTAAAACTAATGAAGCGGCGATGGTGATTAATGTAGTTTTCATGATATTAATATTTTGATTGTCAAGTGATTGTATATTGTAATTTTTAAATACACCAATAAGACTCCCTCATTTTTGAAACGTTACAGCCATTTCGGGTGAATTAGATGTAGGCCGGTTTTTTGTCGGTAAACGAGGGATTAAAGCCGGTGAAAGAGGGAATAAAATTTAGCGTTTACTGCGCTATTATCGCCAGTCGGCACAAAAAAAGAGAATCGACGGCAAAACTATCTGCCATTCAAAGTTTATGAACTGGGTAGTGTCGTGTCAACGACAAATTGACGGATAGTCTTTAGCCTTAAGTTCTAAGCCAAAAAAAGAAAAAAATAACTTTAGACTTACTACTATTGACTTAACAGTAATTACCTGATATAAATATCGTTAACGCCTTGAAGAGTATTGGTAAATCAGATTGCAGAGATCCAGGACAACCGCAATTACCATTATTTAAAGTTGTACAACAATTATTTAACTTAAAAAGTAATTTATTTCAATTATTATTGAATATCTTCGCCGGATAGTTAAATATTAAAAAACAAAAACTTAAACCTGCAAAAGATGAGAAAAATCAAAAGCATTCTTTTATTAACACTTGCCGTTGGCATAATTACGTTAAACTCCTGCTCCAAAGACAAAGATAACGCTGTTATTTCTACAACAATCACGGCCAGCATCGACGGAACAGCTACAACTTTTAATAACGCGTTTGCCCTAACCGGCACTGTAGGCGGCACAAAATTCACAAACGTACAAGGTACATCATCAAGTAAAGCGGTGTTATCTATAACTATGAACGGCACTATAACCGCTGGTAAAACTTACACCTCGACAGCTACTGCTATAAGTGACAGGGCCTCACTTTTATATGCGCCCAACGACACTGACGACTATTTAAACGACGATAGCAATAGCGCCAAAATAGTAACCGTAACTGTAACATCTATCAGCTCGACTAATATACAGGGGACATTTAAAGGTAACGTTACCGCAGGTTCCGGTAAAGTTAAAGCTATTACCGATGGTAAATTCAATGTTGCTATAACCAACAAATAACAACTTCTGCATCAAAATAAAAGAGGCTGTCCTATCCCGGGCAGCCTCTTTTATTTTTTATCATGTTAGTCGATTACAACTTACATCTTTTCATAAAATTTGTAAAACGTATCCGGTTTTTTAAACTGCTGGTCTTCCTGGTTGCCCATACATCCATTTTTGAATTTTTATTGTTGAATTTTGCCTTCAATAAAACTATCTTGCTGCCTCAAACCAATTCAGGCCTATGAAACGCAGAAACTTTGTGCAAAGCTCGATGCTGGCAGGCGCATCATTATTGAGTACCGGCGTATTAAACGCTGCTACGCTTACCGGCTGTGCCGATCCGGCAGGCGTGGCAACCGCCGCCGCCGATAAGCCTTTCAATCTTAATTATGGCATTCACGATGGCATGTTTAAAAATCACGCCGGCGATAATTTTGTGGAGCAGATAAAATTTGCCTACGATAAAGGCTTCCGCTCTATTGAGGATAATGGCATGAGCCACCGTACCGAAGATGAGCAGAAAAAAATTGGCGATACGCTGGCTAAACTGGGCATGGCTATGGGCGTGTTCGTTCAGCCGGGTTTGGGTAACGACAGCAACATGCTGGCATCGGGCAAGGCCGACCAGGTGGAGAAATTTATAGCATCGTGTAAACAAGCAGTTGAAATAGCCAAACGCATCAACAGCAAACTGGTAACTGTTGTACCCGGCGATTTTGCGCGCAACCTGCCCATTGGCGTACAAACCGGCAATGTAATAGAAGCTATTAAAAAAGGCACCGCCATTTTAGAACCCCACGGAGTTATTATGGTGCTGGAGCCATTAAGCGACAACCCCGACCTTTTCCTGCGTACACCCGACCAGGCTTATGCTATTTGCAAGGCCGTAGGCAGCCCATCATGCAAAATATTGTATGATATGTACCATGTACAGCGCAACCAGGGCAACATTATCCCTACCCTCGATTTGGTTTACGACGAAATTGGTTACTACCAAATTGGCGATAACCCCGGTCGTAAAGAACCCGGCACCGGCGAAGTAAACTATAAAAATATTTTTAAACACATTTATAACAAAGGCTATCGTGGTGTTTTAGGCATGGAACATGGCACCGCCGGCCAGGGCAAAGAAGGCGAGCTGGCTTTAATAAAAGCTTACAGGGAAGCGGATAGTTTTATGTAGCATTCCGTTGTTATTATATAAATTACTACCTCGCAAATTATATAGAGTCTATTAATTTTACGTATATCCTTTTATCAAATAGAAAATCATTGAGTTGGCTTTAAGCTTTGTGCATTCTGCTTTTGGCTTCTATATATTACCCTTATCACAATAAATGAAATTTAAACTAACCCTGCTGTTGTTTTTTGTATCCGGCGCCGCATTTGCACAGGACAGCCTGTATGCGCGTAAACTGGTAGATACCCTTACTTCGCCCTACTTTTGGGGTCGTGGTTATACCCGTGATGGTGTACACAAAGCGGCGGCATTTATATCGGCACAGTTTAAAAGCTATGGGGTAAAACCAATGGCAGGCAAAAATTACCTGCAGGAGTTTAGTTACCCGGTTAATATTTTCGCCGGCAAAATGGATGTGACCATCAACGGGACCAGGCTTGTTCCGGGTAAGGAATTTATTGTGAGCCCCGATAGCCGTGGCGTAACGGCAACCGGCAAACTGGAACAAACAGACAGCACACACTTTGTGGACAGGCAAAACCGGGTCATTGTTTCTTTAGAGGATAAACTAACCTGGTCGGTTGAAGGTAAGGCGCTGGATTTTACCGCGATTCAGGTTGATAAAAAGGCGCTGAAACAGGCACCCTCTTCGTTAACGGTAGCTATAGAAAATAAACTCGTCCCCGATTTTAAAACAGCCAATATTTGTGGAGTAGTAAAGGGAACGGTTAAGCCCGATTCGATGATCGTGATTACCGCTCATTATGATCATTTGGGCGGCATGGGCAGCGATACCTATTTCCCCGGCGCCAACGATAATGCCAGCGGGCTAACGCAAATGCTGAGCCTGGCCAAATATTACGCGGCACACCCACAGCCCTATACCATGGCCTTTATAGCTTTTTCGGGTGAGGAAGCCGGCCTGCTGGGCTCAAAATATTTTACCGAAAACCCTCTGATAGATCTAAAGAAGGTCCGTTTTTTGATTAACCTTGATTTAAATGGCACTGGTATTGAAGGAATAACGGTTGTAAACGCCACCGTTTATCCGCAGGAGTTTGCTGCCATGCAACAGATAAATAACGATAACCACTATTTTGTTAAAGTAGCCAAACGAGGCAAAGCTGCCAATAGCGATCATTATTTATTTACCGAAAAAGGAGTACCGGCATTTTTTATCTACACCATGGGCGGCATAAGAGCTTATCACGATGTATTTGATATCAGCGCCACGCTACCCTTAAATAAATATAAAGACCTGTTTGGGCTTATTGTTAAATTCAACAGTTCGCTGATGCAAAACGCCAGGCCCTAATACCGCAACAAAGAATATTTTACCGGTACGCTCATTTTGCCGGGAACAATTACTTTTACCTGCCGGTATTTTTCAGATAAACAAATCACTCGCCTTATGCTGCGCAATAATCACCTCCCGGTATTTGGCTAACAAGGCCGATTTGGATACAAAACCGATAAACAGGCCATCCTTTGCTACCGGAAGCTGCCATACATCAATGGCATCAAAAGTTTCCATTACGCTGCTGGCGGGTTGTTCGTAATCAATTATAGTTGGTGGCACTATCATAATATCGGCGATAATATTATCAGCTATTTCCTGGTTAAACAGGCGGCGGCGTATGTCGTCAACCAAAACCACTCCTTCCAGTTTCCCATCCTCTTTAAGTACGGGGAATATATTGGCATCGGTTACAGCTAATATTTTATAAAAATCATTAACCGTTGTTTGCCTATCAACAGCTGTATATTTTTTGTTGATTATACTATCCATCTCGATAGCATTTAACATGCTATAATCCTGCCCCGGATGGATGTTTTTATCATGAATAAGGTGGTGCCAGTAAATATTATGCGGCGACGACAGTCGTGAGATAATGTAGGATATGGATGACACAATCATGAGCGGGATAAACAAAACATAACCGCCTGTAATTTCGGCAATCAAAAATATAGCGGTAAGCGGGGCATGCATTACGCCGCTTAAAGCACCGGCCATTCCTACGGCTATAAAATTAACGGTATTTAAATGTACCAGGCCCGTAAGATTAACCCCATAAGCCACGGCCAACCCTAAAAACGCGCCGGTAAACATGGTAGGCGCAAACGAGCCGCCATTACCGCCGGCGCCAAGGGTGATACCACTTGCTATAATTTTCATAAAAACAAGCGCCACTATAAACACCAGCATTAACCATTGATTTGACAGCCAGCCGGCAAATAGCGATTCGTTTTTAAGTGCATCAATATTGCCATTTAAAATAGCCTGCAGGTAATGGTAGCCTTCGCCAAATAATTGGGGAAACACCATAATAATAAGGCCCAAAAACAGCCCTCCTAAAAGCGCCCGCACATACCTGTTTTGCTTTTTCAGTATGCCGCCCTCCAGCTTACCCCCTACTTTATTAATGTATATGGCTATCCAGCCGCTAAGCAAGCCAAGCACAATATAAAAAGGAATGGCAGTAACCACCCAGCCTTCGGTAACCAGGTGAAACAGTTGCCCCGAGTATAATAACTTTGAAACTACCACCCCCGTTGCCGATGCTATGAGTAAAGGAATAAACGTGGGAATGGTAATCTCGCCTATCAAAATCTCTAAAGAAAACAGCACCCCGGCAATAGGGCTGTTAAATACAGCCGCTATCCCTGCCGATGCCCCGGCAGCCAGTAATACCGTTTTTTCATAAGGGGTAAGCTTAAAAAACTTGCCAACGTTTGATCCTATGGCCGCGCCTGTGGCTACAATAGGGGCCTCTAACCCGGCCGAACCGCCAAAGCCTACAGTTAACGAGCTGGTTACAATATGCGAGTAAATGTTATTGAGCCGGATGTTCGACCGGTTCTTTTTAATATTGGCCAGGATACTGCCTATCCCCTTTTGAATTTTGTCGCGGTTGCCTAAGTGCTGCCAGGTTACAGCTAAAAAGATACCCAGTGCTGGCAAAAAAACATAGGCTATGTGATAATAAAGGTGCGATGAGATATTGCGGCTTATATCCTCCATAAAGTGCACCAGGAATTTTAAGGCTATTGCAGCCAGGCCGCCGAAAAAGCCAACAAACACACTGCAATAAATTAAAAAGTTCCGTTGGCTATTACGCCTGAGTCGCCATCGGTTTATTTTATAGGAGATTGCTTTTAACACGAATTTCACGAATTAGGTCGAATTAACACCAATTCCACCACACACTGCAAGTTATAAAATTTGATAGTCATTCGTTAAAATTCAAGCTATTTATAAGATTCGCACTTCATTAATTCGTGTCTATTCGATTCAATTCGTGCAATTCGTGTATAAAATTCGTGCAATTCGTGTGTATATTTGCCCATGATTTCTTCGCAAAGATACGATCAAAGGGGTGTATCTGCCTCTAAAGATGATGTACATAATGCCATTAAAAACATTGATAAGGGCATTTTCCCAAAAGCTTTCTGCAAAATAATACCCGATATACTAACCGGCGACGATACCTATTGCAATATAATGCATGCCGATGGCGCAGGCACAAAATCGTCGTTGGCTTATACTTACTGGAAAGAAACCGGCGATATATCGGTATGGCGCGGCATTGCACAGGATGCCATTATCATGAACCTTGATGATTTGCTTTGCGTAGGCGCTACGGATAACATCCTGCTATCATCAACCATCGGCCGCAATAAAAACCTGATACCCGGCGAGGTTATTGCAGCCATTATAAACGGCACCGAAGAAATTTTAAGCGAACTGCGCGATGCGGGTATAGGCATTTACTCTACCGGCGGCGAAACCGCTGATGTAGGCGACCTGGTACGCACTATTATTGTAGACTCCACCGTAACCTGCCGCATGAAGCGCGAAGATGTAATATCCAACCACCGCATTCAGCCGGGCGACGTTATTGTTGGGCTTGCATCATACGGACAAGCCAATTACGAAAAAGAATATAACGGCGGTATGGGCTCAAACGGACTTACATCTGCCCGTCATGATGTGTTTAACAAAACCATAGCCGATAAATATCCCGAAAGTTATGACGCCGCTATCCCATATGATCTTATCTTCAGCGGCAGTAAAAACCTTACCGACCTGGTTAATATTGGCAACGACCAAACCATTACCGCAGGCAAACTGGTATTAAGCGCTACACGCACCTACGCACCTATCATCAAAGCCATGCTTGATAAATACCGCAGCCAGATTAATGGCATGGTACATTGCAGCGGCGGAGCGCAAACCAAGGTGCTGCACTTTATTGATGAGCTGCATATCGTAAAAGATAACCTGTTCCCTGTCCCTCCCCTGTTCAGGCTTATTCAGCAGGAATCAAAAACCAGCTGGCAGGAGATGTATAAAGTATTCAACATGGGGCACCGGATGGAGCTTTATGTGCCTGCCGCGATAGCAGATGATTTGATTGCTATCTCCAAAAGTTTTGGTGTGGATGCACAGATCATTGGCCGGGTAGAAAAAGCCGACACCAAAAAAGTGACCGTAACATCGGAGTTTGGGGTGTTTGAGTATGAATAATCGGGAGCCAGGCTTATGTTAAGGATTCTTTCTACATTCTCACCGTTAAGTTTATGGATGTGTTTTTGGCTGGGATTGTTAAAACGTACAAAACCTCACGATACAAAAAACGGCCCTATATATAGGGCCGTTTTTTTATGCAGTTACCAATTAGTATTTTAGCACATAACCAATCCCGGCTATCCCTGTTAAAAATTCATTGTACGATCCGGATAATGTAAGTCCATCATAAGTGAAGTACATATCCGCCTCAACAAAACTACCTGCAACCATATATGAATTCTGTCCAGGGCCTACATCATAAAATACAGCTGTAGCCGTACTTGAAGGGCCTTGATTGCCATCATAATATGTCTGCCTGGTATCATACATATAAAACCGCACACTTCTATCTAAAACCTTGGGTATGGTACATGCCGCATCCGAAAAGAAATCCACATAAATATCTTCCTGCTGATATGTTCTGAATTGTGAGTATTCCGAATCTGTTATTACGCGCCTCACTCTTGCATACAGCCCACTGAAATACATATAGTTAACGCCGGCTATATCGCCAGCCGAAAGTTGATACCGCTGTTGATAAAACTCGCTTCCATCAAGCCTGGTCATTTGAAGGGCTGGATTGTTATTTATTCTGGCCTCGGGCACATCAGATGGATACAACATAATAGAATTAAAATCAAAAGTACCTGTCTGATAACCGGTGCCCCATGCGTAAACCTGGTATTGTGGCGCCCAATCAGAGTTTATATTATTATAATTTACGTTAATATAAAGGTCTCTATCAGCCCGGGTTTGCTCGTGCATCAGGCCAACAGTATGGCCAATTTCATGAAGTACGCCGCCAAAATCAACATTATTTATTAGCCTGATTTCTTGAGGTCCACCAATCATACCTATTTGCGAAGAGCCTGCGCCCTGTGACGGCACTCCCTGAAACACTACGTAATTGGGCTGGTTAGTACGCGGAATAAGCTGAATCTGCGTATGCGAATTCCAGTAAGAAATAGCCTGATTAATAGTAGCCTGGTTTATCGGGTTATTTACAATGTAATAAACTTTGCCACCTGGCCATAACAAATTAAAGTTAGCCGTAAAGGTGCTACGGTTTTTAATAATACTTTGGATTGATAATTTTTTTGAGGAACTATGATCCCGGATATATTTTAACTGGTTTGCCGATAATACAATATCCCCGTCAAAAATATATTCATTATTTACCTTTTGTAAAACCACGGTAGAGCCATCGTTCATATAATAAGTGATCCGCTCACCAATACCGGCCGGGTAAGCCTGCGGAATAATTACCTGTTTGGTTGTTTTATCAGCAGCATCATTTAAAGCTGATTTTTTCAGTCCATCTTTTTTACATGAACCTAAAACGAAGATTAACAATACGAAAGAAACCCAAAGGGAGAGATGTTTTTTTGTTTTCATTTGATAAGATTTAAGTAACTAATAATTATTAGCAATTTAACTATATATTATAAATAACAAATAAAAACATTATAAATTTAATGTAAACAAAAAATAAGATCAATAAGGGTTTGATACTTTGTTTACCACAAGTATTATTAGTTAAATCCGTTGATACTAACCGCGCTGATCATAAACCGTGCAAAAGCAGTATTTTACGGGAGATAAATACGTTTTTCCATAAAACAAGAAAGGCTACGTCATCAAAAATACGGCCTTACTTGTTTTACAAAAGAACTTAAATTTAAAACTGTATAAAACACAAAACCCGGCCTAATTGGCCGGGTTTTGTGTTTTATACTTAGGTGTATTTAGTTAAATATATAACGTAAGCCTAACTGGGCCTGCCAGCGTGAAACTTGCGAAACACCGTTACCAAATGTTGAGGTAAGCGGTATTTGGTTTGAGTTATCCAGGTAAGGGAAAGAGAATAATGGTTTTCCGTTATTTGGATCGCTTGCATCAGCAGCATTTTTGTAAATACCTTTGTATGAAAGAAGAGTTGTACGGTTAACAAATTTAAAGTTACCCCATGCACTGTTCAGGAAGTTACCAAGGTTGATGATGTTAAATTCAAACTGCAGTGTATTTTTAACTTTGCCGGTTGTTGCATACAAATCCTGTGTAAAGTTGAAGTTAACCAGGTGGAAGTAAGGAAGCGTCAGTCCATTACGTTTTGAGTATTGGCCTTTGTGTTTGCTCAGGTATGGATCCTGGTTAATGTAGTTACTTAACTGTGCATAGAGCGCACCACCAGTCTCAGAACCGTTAGGGTTTAACAGGGTTTTTGTACCGGTACGTAAATCCGCAGCATTATCAGCTATCAAAACGATATCAGCAGAAGATTTAGGAATGTAAATCAAGTCGTTAGTTGTTTGACCATCACCATTCATATCACCATTGTAAACGTATGATGCAACACCATTATTAGCGGCCTCGTAGGTTAAACCGATAGAGGTAGTTAAGTGTTTGATATAATCTTTACGGTACGAGAACGAAGCAATAACACGGTTAGGCTGATAGAAGTTAGCGTAAGAAGTTACGTTATCATTCGGATCGCCTGATACAGAACGATCTCTCCAGGTTGATTGCGCGATAGAACCACCGTCATTCACAGTACGTGCATCAGAGTGGGTATAGGCAATGTTGAAGTAAAGTTCTTTCCAGGTGCGTTGTAACTGGCCGGTAACGCTGTAAGTATAACCTTTGCTACTGTTTTTAAGCAATATCGCATCGGTAATATTAGGGTTAGCGGCGGTGTTGCCACCCTGCGCGGCAGGAATAGATGGATAAACAGTAGTTCCGCTGTAACGGATACGATTATCCGGTCCGTTAAATGCTGTACCAGCAGTCGGCAATGCTAAGTTAACAAAGTATACCGAGTTGATATCTTTTGAGTAGATACCTTCAATTGTACCAATAATACCGAATGGTAGTTTTTGATCAACCGCTAAGTTAGCTCTGAAGTTTGATGGCAACTTAAAGTTTTTATCAGTAACAACCAGGTTGTATGATGTGTTTGCCGCAGCGCCTGTTGGCCTGTTAGCATTAACATTGGGGTTAAAAGCCAAACGTGGATCGGTTGCTAATACACCGCCCGAACCCGGCGAGATACTGTACGAACCAAACTGCACACCATTATTACTTGCCTGGTTTGATATATATACATAAGGAACCGGGCCTGCAAATACACCTACACCACCACGTAACTGTGTGGTAGATTCGCCGGTAACATCCCAGTTAAAACCAACCCTTGGTGATAATTGTATCCTGGTTTTGGGAAATTGAGCAGTATTGATCTGGTAACCATCTCTGAACAGCGTTAAATTGGCAGCATTGCTGTTAAACTGGCTATCAGTATTATAAACCGGCATATCAACGCGCACACCATATGTTAACTTAAAATTGTCATTAACATTCCATTTATCCTGTGCGTAAACACTGGCTGTATATGATTTAACAATTGCAAATGGGAACGATCCATCTGGCAAAGCCGAGTAACGGAAATCGTAACGGGTTGCGGTAGTAGCGCCATTGTTGGCAGAATCATAAAAATCCTGCAAGCTTTTAAAACGGTATCCTCCATAATAGTTAGGCGCAAAACCGTTTTTGAACTTGTTTGATTCGTAAGCCACTCCTAAGTTAAATTCGTGCTTACCTGCATAAATAGTAAAGTTATCAGACAGCTGGAAAGTATTGGTATTTAATACGTTATTAGCTGTAAATGGCTCATAACCAAAAGAGGTCATGGTAGTTCCTGAGGGGTTCTGAATATCAACCAATGGGAAACTACCACCCCCTGGTGAAGCACGGAAATCACGCAGGGCCTGGTAACCAACAGTTAATTTGTTAGCGAACTTTGAACCGATACGGGTATTCAATTCGGCAATACCTATGTTAAAGTTATTGTTGATGGTGTAGTATGAAGAGAAGAAAGGCAGACCTTCTGAACTTGCGCTACGGCCAGGTGAAGGTGAACCAGAGCCACTCGGCGGCACATCACGAAAAGATTTCAAATAAAAATATTTAACTGATAATGTATTATTTTTATCGATGTTCCAATCTAATTTGGCGGCTATTTTATCGGATTGGGTGCGCAGTTGGTAATTTTCAAAAGCACCGGCATCGTAACCATATTTGGTTTTCAAAAATTCCTTAAGCGTATTTAGGTCATTATAAGTTGCTCTTGAAATGCTTCCAACACCACCTGTCTGCCCGTCACGAGCCGCAGTAAGGGAAGTAGCCGGATCTTTTATTCTTTCCTGCTCACCCGATACGAAGAAGAACAATTTATTTTTGATGATAGGGCCCCCTAAGCTAATACCACGTTGGCTATAATTAATCGTTGGTTTTAAAACAGTAGCAGTTCCCGCATCTAAACCCACCAACCCAGCAGAACGTTTGTAATAGTAAACGCTTCCTTTAAATTCGTTTGTACCAGATTTGGTTACAGTATTGATACCAGTACCTGCAAAACGGCCCTGGGTAACGTCAAACGGAGATACAGAAACCTGGATCTGCTCAATTGCATCTAACGAAATTGGTTGCGAGTTGGCCTGACCTCCTAATGAGTTAGCTAAACCAAATGAATTATTAAACAAAGCACCGTCAACAGTTAAATTGTTACCGTTACCGTTACGACCGCCAAATGAACCATTACCAGCAGCGGTAGGTGTTAATTTGGTATAATCTGATATCGACCTGGTAATAGTAGGTAAACGGTCAATTTGTGCCCTGGTAACCACTTCCTGCGAACCGGTACGTGAGTTATTAATTACTTTGTTTTGGGTGCCAGATATTACAACCTCCTTAAGTTCTGTATTGTTAGGAGCTATTTTGGCATTTACTTTAAAATCCTCACCCAAAGAAAGCGTAATGTTGTTCTGAACATAAGGATTATACCCGATGAACCTGAAACTAATGGTGTAAGGGCCACCAACGCGGATGTTTGGCAAGTTGAACCTGCCATCGCCACGACTTACAGTAGCATAGTTTGTACCGGTTGGCGTATGTATCGCGGTGATGGTTACACCCGGTAATGGTAATCCCTTTTCGTCAACTACTGTTCCGGACATGCTACTGGTGGTAACATTTTGCGCAGAAGCAAAGCTGAAGGTTAAAAGGGAAAAAATGAATAAAAGAAGGTAATGCTTCCTCATAAATTGCTTTTTTAATTATACTTTGAGTTAATTGTCGACAAAGATAAGTAATCCCTTGATTGCCAATGTTAAGTTTATGTTAACAATCATTGAGTATTTTTCAACATTTTGTCATAAAAACACAAATAAATCATAGTAAACAGGTAGATTTAATGTAATATTTGTAATTAACCTGTTACTTAATCCGCCACCAAACACAGGCCGGTAAAAATATTTTTTTATCGCGGCTATGAAATGTACACTTTTCTCATTTCGCCCCTTTTTACTTAGCTTTGCGCCTTTAAAATGTAGCCCCCTGCGTTTATCACACATCCGGCTATAAATCCGTTCAAAACAAAAATTTAGTTATCAAAGTATATCATTAAAAATATGGACTACGATTTAATTGTTATAGGGTCGGGCCCGGGTGGCTACGTAGCAGCTATCCGCGCTTCACAGCTCGGTTTAAAAACTGCCATTATCGAAAAAGAGTCATTAGGTGGCATTTGCCTTAACTGGGGCTGTATCCCAACCAAAGCCTTATTAAAAAGCGCCCAGGTTTTTGAATACCTTAACCACTCGCAGGATTACGGTATTAAAATAAACGGCACAGGCGAAGTTGATTTTGGCGCCGTTATAAAACGCAGCCGCGGTGTAGCCGATGGCATGAGCAAAGGCGTACAATTTTTAATGAAAAAAAACAAGATCGAAGTTATTAACGGTTTTGGTAAATTAAAATCAAAGGGTGTTGTTGAAGTAAAATTAAACGATGGCAGCACTAAACAAATCACCGCTACAAGCATCATTCTTGCAACAGGTGGCCGCAGCCGCGAACTTCCAAATATAAAACAGGATGGCGTTAAAGTTATCGGTTACCGCCAGGCCATGATATTGCCAAAACAACCAAAATCAATGGTTGTGGTAGGTTCGGGCGCTATCGGTATCGAGTTTGCTTATTTTTATAACTCAATTGGCACCAAAGTTACCGTTGTTGAGTACTTAGATAATATTGTGCCGCTTGAAGATGAAGAAATTTCAAGAAACTTACAGCGCATCCTTAAAAAACAAGGCATCAACATACTTACAGGCGCCAACGTGGAGTCGGTTGACAGCACCGACGAGCTTTGCAAGGTAAACGTAAAAACCGCCACAGGTATGGAAGTTATCGAGGCCGAGATCGTTTTATCTGCCGTAGGTATCTCTACCAACATTGAAGGCATCGGCCTGGAAGAAGTTGGTGTAAAAACCGAACGTGGCAAAGTATTGGTTGATGATTATTACAAAACAAATATCGATGGTGTTTACGCTATTGGCGATATTGTAAAAGGCCAGGCCCTTGCCCACGTAGCATCTGCCGAAGGCATTATCTGCGTTGAAAAAATTGCCGGTCAAAACCCGCATCCTTTAGATTATAACAACATTCCGGGCTGTACCTATTGCTCGCCCGAAGTTGCCTCTGTAGGTTATACCGAAAAAGCAGCTAAAGAAGCCGGCTACGAAATTAAAGTTGGTAAATTCCCATTCTCGGCATCGGGCAAGGCAAGTGCTGCCGGCGCTAAAGATGGTTTTGTAAAACTGATATTTGATGCCAAATACGGCGAATTCCTGGGCGCGCACATGCTGGGCTACAACGTTACCGAAATGATTGCCGAAGTAGTTACAGCCCGCAAGCTGGAAGCCACCGGTCATGAGATCATTAAATCGGTACACCCGCACCCAACCATGAGCGAAGCTGTAATGGAAGCTGCCGCCGCCGCTTATGATGAAGTAATTCATTTATAAGTCAAAAGTAAAAATTCAAAATTCAAAAGTGCTTGTCCTTAGGGTATAGCGCATAAAAAATAAAAGGTCGATAGTCGCAAGCTATCGGCCTTTTATTTTTTTCTTTAATATTACATCAGAAAGGCTTTTTTGAATTTTGACTTTTGAATTTTGAATTTTGAATTAAACTATGAAGCTACACACTATCGATACCGGCTTTTTTAAATTAGATGGCGGCGCCATGTTTGGGGTGGTGCCAAAAACCATCTGGAACAAAACCAACCCTGCCGATAACAACAACCTGTGCACCTGGGCCATGCGTTGCCTGCTGGTTGAAGACGGCGATCGTTTAATATTGATAGACACCGGCATTGGCGATAAGCAGGACCAAAAGTTTTTAAATCACTATTATTTACATGGCGATGCCACGCTTGACAGCTCACTTGCCGCCCTCGGTTTTCACCGCGATGATATTACCGATGTATTTTTAACCCACCTGCATTTTGACCATGTGGGCGGGGCAGTAGTACGCAATGGCGAGAGGTTACTTCCCGCATTTAAAAATGCCAGGTACTGGAGCAACCCCAAACACTGGGACTGGGCCACAAACCCTAACGACCGTGAAAAAGCTTCCTTTTTGAAAGAAAACATACTACCCATACAAGAAAGCGGGCAGCTGCAATTTATAGATGCACAGGAAGGGATCAACTTTGCCGAAGGTTTTGATATCCGTTTTGTATCCGGCCATACCGAGGCTATGATGTTGCCGCTTATAAACTACAAAAGCAAAAAAATACTTTACATGGCCGATCTGCTACCATCGGTAGGCCACCTTCCCCTGCCCTATGTAATGGCTTATGACATGTTTCCGCTCACTACCCTTAAAGAGAAAAAACTATTCCTTACAGAGGCCCTGGAGCAGGATTACATACTTTACTTTGAACACGACCCGGTAAACGAGTGCTGCACCCTGCAACAAACAGAAAAAGGCATCAGAGCGAAGGATACGTTTAAATTGAACGAGTTGTAGATATAGTATCAAGTAGTAAGTATCAAGTATCAAGACAGCTACAACCTGTTAGGCGTAACATGATGTGTCTTTTTTTATATATTGTATTTGCCGGCAATTCAAGCTAACCAATCAAAAAACCTTGATACTAGCTACTCGATACTATTATGCGTCTTTTTTTAGATATTGTCCTGCTGACAATTCAAGCTAACCAATCAAAAAATCTTGATACTTGATACTGGCTACTTGATACTAACCTTGATACTAGCTACTAACTAAGTATCAAGGTTTTTTGACGTAGCTATCAACGCTAATCAGCGCCCCTAACGTAGCAGTCTTGATACTTGATACCTGCTACTTGATACTAATCTATTCCTGCCAAATCCGGATAGTGTTTTACGAACACCACAAAAACCATACCGCTTGCCTGTTTCTGCATTTTTTATACAAATATTGAATATATGCTTGATACTATTTTTTTAATTAATTGAAAATCAACAGATTGAAAAATATTCCTATAGCTTATTTTTTTTGAAAATAGACCGTACAATTGTAATTTTTTACAACAATTTTATAACTTTGGTCGTTCTGTAGTAAATAAAAAGTACAGAGAGGTTTATAAATAGATGAGACAACTCAAAATAACGCAATCCATAACCAATCGCGAGTCGCAATCGCTTGACAAGTATCTCCACGAGATTGGTAAAGTTGATCTGATAACAGCCGAAGAAGAAGTAATATTAGCCCAAAAAATCCGTGAGGGCGACCAGGCGGCATTGGAGCGTTTAACCAAAACCAACCTGCGCTTTGTTGTATCTGTTGCCAAACAATACCAAAACCAAGGCCTTACACTGGGCGATTTAATTAACGAGGGTAATCTTGGTTTAATTAAAGCTGCCAAACGTTTTGATGAAACCAAGGGTTTCAAATTCATATCCTACGCCGTATGGTGGATCCGTCAATCCATATTACAAGCTATTGCCGAGCAATCGCGTATTGTACGTTTGCCATTAAACCAGGTAGGCTCGTTAAGTAAAATAAGTAAAGCTTTTTCCAAACTGGAGCAGGAATATGAGCGCGAGCCATCGCCCGAAGAACTTGCCGATATTTTGGAAACCACCGTTGATAAAATTTCCGACACCTTAAGCAATTCAGGCCGCCATGTATCTATGGATGCCCCATTTGTACAGGGCGAAGAGAATACCCTCTTGGATGTACTTGAAAACCAGGAACCCAATACCGATTCGATCCTGATCAACGAGTCGTTATCCGAAGAGATTAAACGCTCCCTGTCAACCTTAACCGAGCGTGAGCGTGAAATCATCGTACTGTTTTTTGGTTTAGGCACCAATCATCCGCTTTCATTAGAAGAAATTGGCGAGAAATTTAACCTTACCCGCGAACGCGTTCGCCAGATAAAGGACAAAGCCCTGCAACGTTTGCGTCATACGTCGAGGAGCAAAATTTTGAAGTCGTATTTGGGATAATTGAGCAGAGTCAAGAGATAAGAGTCAAGAATTAAGATATATAAAGCCGGGATTGAGCAAACTACTCAAATCCTGGTTTTTTTTGGGAGAGATAGAACACACATCACTCCGCAATCGCACCCCATAATTACAAACCTGCAACAATTTAGTCTCCATAAAATTTAATGCGCAAATTGCCGTTACTTAGCTAACCTGTCATAGTTAGCTCAATGGTAAAATCAATAAAAATAGGGTGGTACTTTTATAAACCGGTAATGGTATGGTGCATACTGGCATCGCTGGCATGTTTATATTACCTGCTTTCGCGCCAATTGAACATTCCGTTTGCCATATTATGCAAACTGGTTAGTTATGCTGCCATACTTGGCCTGCAGTACCTGAATTTTAAAGCCGTGCAAACCTATTTCTATTTTCGCAATGCAGGCTACAACATCAGCTTGCTTTACTTATCGGTATTTGCCTGCGATTTTATAGCTTTCATCGTCCTTTTGTCACTTTCAACCATCCGCTAAATTTGGAGCCACTCATCTTAAAAACCGACAGCGTACAACTGGAGTTCGGCGGACGCAAAATACTGCAGGATGTTTACCTGGAATGCAGGCAAGGCGAGGTATTGGGTATCCTGGGCCGCAACGGGTGCGGTAAGTCATCTTTATTAAGGATTATATTCGGCACCCTTACCCCTGCCTACAAGCACGTAAGCATCAATGGCGAATATCTTAAAAAAGGCTATAAAAATATGCGCGTGGCCTACCTGCCTCAGCACAATTACCTGCCCAAAGGCATCAAAATAAAAAAACTGGCCGCAGCTATTATCGATCCCCGTTTTTGGGACGATTTTTCGACCCATCCCATCTATATAAATTACCATGAAAAAACTATAGCCGACTTATCAGGCGGCGAACTCCGTCAACTCGAAACGCTGATGGTTATTTACAGTAAAGCAGATTTCATTTTGCTCGACGAGCCTTTCACACACATCTCCCCCGTACAAGCCGAAGCCTTTAAAGAGATCATCAGGAAATGCGCCAAAGTTAAAGGCATCATTGTAACAGATCACCAATACTACAATATCCTGGATGTAAGCGACAGGATCATCCTGATAACCGATGGCTACACCAGGCCAATCCGCAATAAGGATGAATTGGTTACGTATGGCTATGTGAGCCACATTAATTAGTTTATTTTGTATTACGAGCTTCGGCACGTAACTCTTATTGCTGCCATATTAAAATAGTTGAGCCTTTGCGAAGCCTAAGAGCACAAAAAAGGTTATGCCTGGCAGGTTTCTTAGCGGTACTTTTCCCGTCTTGGTTCTTGATTCTTGACTCTTGACTCTGATTCTTACAACTTGATTCTTATTCTTGGATTCTCATCGCTATATTAGCTACTCCAGAACATTTGTATGACTATCCCTATATACCAGGCTGATGCCTTTACCGATAAATTGTTTGGCGGCAACCCGGCGGCTATTTGTCCGCTTGCCGAATGGCTGCCTGATGCCATCATGCAAAAGATAGCCGTTGAAAATAATTTGGCCGAAACAGCCTTTTTTGTAAAAACAGATGGCGGCTACAAACTGCGCTGGTTTACCCCCGAATATGAGATTGATCTTTGCGGCCACGCCACCCTCGCGGCAGCCCATATATTATTTACAGAGCTGGGCTTCGAGGGCGACGAAATACACTTTGAGACCATAAAAGCGGGTACTTTGCATATTAAACGCGACGGCGACAAATATACCATGGACTTCCCATCAAGGCCCCCTATACCTATAGAACCACCAAACGGACTGGCCGAAGCTTTAGGCGAAAAACAGCCGCTGGCCTTCTTCCGGTCAAGGGATTACTTCCTGGTTTACGAAAACGAACAGGATATCAAAGATATTACGCCCGATTTTTTTGCATTATCCAAAATGGATACTGTAGGAGTGATAGTTACAGCGCCCGGCGATAACAGCGATTTTGTATCGCGCTTCTTCGCCCCCGGCGCAGGTATAGCCGAAGACCCGGTTACCGGATCGGCACATTGCAACCTGATCCCCTACTGGGCAAAAAAATTAGGTAAAAACACATTGCACGCCTACCAGATCTCGGCCCGCCGCGGCGAACTCTGGTGTGAACTCAAAGGCGACCGTGTGTTAATGACCGGTAATGCGATTACTTATCTAAGGGGCGAGATTTCCATTTACCATTAAATTTAAGACAGACATAAGCATTATCGCTTCCATTTGCCATATTTTTCATTCTATTTTATCCTTGATTTGGAAATCAAACTCATTAATTTTCAACAATTTTAATAATTAACTTATAGGTTAATTTAGTAACTAGGGCGATTTTCCTTTCTTATAAGACACAATTTCCAATGCCACTTTCTGCACAAGGAAATATTCTTTTCCTTAGATGAAAATAACATCAGCCTTACGGCAACGCTTTTTAAAACTTTTTTAAAAAAAAGGCGTTTTTTTATCGATTTTTTATTTAAATAGTGTAATTATTGAAATTTTCAATAGTTTTATGCGATTAAATTTCCCTAACGCCCTTTAATTAAACTATTTGAAAACACGCATACTTTTAGGAGTTTTACTACTGTTCTTTGTATTATTTAGTAAACCGGCAACAGCAGCTTCATACTATTGGACAGGCGCCGGCGGAAACACCAACTGGAACAATTCTGCTAATTGGTACAATCTTTCAAGTCTTAGCTTCGGTTCAGGCTCCCCGTCCACCAGTGATGATGCTTACATTGGTGTTTCGATATTAGGCGTTAACTTTTTCTCCGGATCGCAGCAGCCCAATGTTAATACTGCAATTACCTGTGCTAATTTATATTTATCAAACAGCGCTGCTGTAGTGCTAACCATAAATAATAATTTAACCGTATCCGGATCTATTAACGTTTCCGGTCCGGTTACAATAACCGGGTCTGCAACTTTAAAAGGAGCCACATTTATTGTGGGGTTTACCGGCACACTTACCGATAACGTAAACGTAAACATTACCGGCGCTTCATCTATAAGTAATGGTTATGCTTCAATAATAAACACAGGCTCTGGTTATACCCTCACCATGACAGGAGGTTTAACTGTGGGTTCTTTTAGTACCACAACACTCACGCTTTCGGGCTCGGGTACCACATCTATCAGCGGAGCTTCCAGTTTTAGTCAACTCGCAACATTAACCAATAGCGCAATTTTAAAGTTTAATTCAAGCGCTACGGTAACGTTTAATAACAATTGTTCCTTTACCAATTCGGGCACGGTAACAGCAACAAGTACTACTTTTACATTACAGGGCTCCAACAACTTCATTAATAATTCGGGATCCTTTACCAGTACCGGCGGCAGCATCAATTTTACATCGGGCGGTACCAGCGGATATCTCAAAAACACAAATGTTTTTACTATATCCTCATGCACGCTTACGTTCGGTAATAGCTCCGAATACTTACAAAACTCCGGTTCGGGAGTATTTTCCGCAAGCAGCAGCATAATCAACTTGTCCGGAGCAAGCGCTTATACTGATAACTCGGCAACTTTTAAAGCAACTGCCTGTACATTTAATTTTAACAACGGTAATTATATAAAAAGCTCGGGTACATTCACCACGCAAACCGGTTGCGTATTCAATGTATCAACAAGCAGTGCATATATTCTTAACACAGCCAATTATTATGATCATGGGTCTACTTACAACCTGTCGGGATATGGTTCCAGCTTTCAAAACACGGGTTCAAGCGCTGTAGTAGTTGCCAGGGGGGCAACTTTTAACGGAACCAACAGTACCATGTCAATGACCAACAGTGGCACTTTTACGGCCGATTCTACATCATATATCAACCTGGGCACATACCAATCAGGGCTAACCAATACAGGGGTTTTCAATGCCGGCACATCGGGCTCGTCCTGTGTAATTACATTAAGCGCGCAGGCTTGTTTTATCACCAATACCGGCAGTTCTTCACAATCCGCCTATTTCAATCTTGGTTCAACCTCTATCATCGATCTTTCGACTGGTTATCAACCTGTTGTAACCAACACCAGCAACGCATATTCGTTTTTCACTTTAATGTCCGATGCTTCGGGTTCTGCGGCTTTTGATCAGATATCATCCACCGGCTATGGTTCAAGTACTGTGGCAATTGCAGGCACCTATAATATTCAACGTTTTGTAAGCGGTGGAAGCCTTGCAACCAACCGCGGATACAGAATATTATCTTCGCCTACTAATATTACAAACCCTTACTCTTCCAGCACTACTTATAACAATTACATCACTTTAAATACATTAAAAAACAGCTATACTGTTTATAGTAGTTTAACTGCTAATAACAGCTATTCCGGCGCCTTTACCGCAGGCCCGTCAGGAGGCACGGGGTTTAGCTATATTAATCCTAATGGTAACTCCATTATTTATTTTTATGACGAAACAAAGGCCGTAAGCAATACCAGCTTCAGTTCGGGCAAACACATAGGGGTTACATCTATCGGCGCCAGCACAGTTACCTTAAGTGGTGTAGGGGCGGTAAGTATGCCGGTGGGCAATGGCTATTTACTTTATTATGTTGGGCCCAATAGCCGCACTGATGGTGTTACCGGTAATCCCCTGGATTGTTATATTACCAATGTGGGCTACGTTAACCAGGGCGATGTTACAGTAGCGCTATGGTATACCCCTAAAAACGGCGCATCAAATTCAACTACGGGCAAACTATCTTATTCGCTATCTACGCTAACGGGGGGCACCGGTTATAACATGGTTGGCAACCCTTATCCCAGCACCATCAATATAGCCACGGTACTGGGCCATAACTCTAATATAAGTACCGCTTATTTGCTAAATAAAACCAATAGCCCCGGACAAGCTTATTATGCATATACGGCCAATGGTACATCCGCGCCTGGCATCGGTTACGCCCTGAGTGGCGAGGGTTTCCTGGTACGTACAACAAGCGGGGGCAACTCATTAACATTTAAAGAATCTGATAAAGTTGCCACCCAACAGCTTACCGGATCAAACCTGCTTATGTCGGCGCCAAAAGCCCAAATATTAACGCTTAACGGCACGGGTACTTCTTTTAAAAGCGCCGCGGCATTTTTGCCTCAAACCACCTCGGTAAAAGAATCAGATGCCCAGGGCAACCCACTTACCGGGTTATATTTAAAAATAGAAAAAGATAGCCTGGCATATGATTATTGCGGTGTTTATTTTAGAAGCGACTGGCAGGGCAAGTTTGACGAAAGCTTAGATGCCTTAGACCTTGATGTGAGCAGCTCAAGTGTATTATTGTCAAGCCTTTCATCCGATGGGATGCATACAGCTGTAAAGCACTTCCGCGATTATAAAAAAGGAGTTAATGTTAAGCTTTATGCATATGGCAAAACAGATGGTTTATATAATTTAAAAATTGAAGGTATACGTAACATTGATACCAATAACTACAAAATAACCCTGCTTGACCACTTTAAAAAAGACTCGTTAGACATAGGGCGCTATAAATCTTACGCTTTCAATATCTTAAAAAGCGACACCAACACTTTTGGCGCCAACCGGTTTGAATTATCTATTCAGCAATTGCCGGCTGCCAGGTATCAATTGGCAAGTTTTACGGCCCAAAAGGCTACAGACGGAGTGCTGGTTACCTGGCGCGCTTACAACGAGGGAGATAATTATTTTTATACGCTCGAAAAACAACAGGCAAATGGCACCGATTATGCCTCTTTATATCAAATACAAAGCAATGGTGGCACAATTTATAAGTATACCGATAAAACACCAAATACAGGCAATAATGTTTACCGACTAAAACAGGTAGATCTGTTTGGCAACATCACATACTCGGCCCTTGTTAGTATTTACTACGATAAAAGCGGCGATGCCAATATGTTTAGCGTTTATCCCAACCCTATAGCCGAAACATTGAACGTTAATGTTACCAGCGGAAAATCGGATGCTATGTCTCCTGGCTACAAGTTAAATATTTACGATGCAACGGGTTCATTAGTAATGCAAAAAACAGCTGACAGCAACTCCTTTAGCCAAAACGTTTCGCAATTTAAACCTGGCATTTACATAGTTGAGTTAAAGGATAATGGTGGCATTTCACTGGGGGAAACAAAATTTATAAAAAAATAATACAACTAAAACAGATGAAGATTTGTGTGTACAGATTAAATGCTAAAGTGTTAACAGCACTATTCTTATTATGGATGATACCCTTTGTTAGCAATGCCCAGGGCGATTTACCATGTAATGACGCTGATCCATTTGATATAGCCTGCCCGTTGGATACCTGGGTAATTGTGTTGGTAGCAGCAGCCGGGTTATTCACTGCTATCCATTTGCACCGTAAACAAAAATCCCTCCGGGCCTGAGGCACGAAGGGATTTTTAAATTTATTGCTTGCAGGGGAAATAAATTTTGTATTAAGCTTTTTTAGTATCCAAAGTAACCTGTGTGTTACCGGTGTAATTGAGGTTAAGTTGTTGTAATATGCCGTTAACCACCTTCGGCAATTCTTTCAATGTTGTTTTTGGGTTGTGTAATTCGCCAACGCCAAAACCACGCCATACCAGTTGCCTGGTGTTACGGTCAATAATATCAATAATCAAGGTACCCTCTTTGTAAGGCACGCGGGCCATAACGCCGCCACCATAGTAAGGGTATCCCCAGCCATAGCCAAAGCCGCCGTAACCGTAAAACGGACGATATCCCCAGCCATAACCACCCCAGCCCCAACCTGAGTACAATGTACCATAATAAGCAGGGTAAAATTCATTTTTTACGCCACGGCCGGTAACGGTTGAGTAGCTTACCAGCAAATCGGGGTTGGTTTCCTGTAGTTTAAGGCCCTTGGCTGTCAATGCCTCGATGGTAGTTTCTTTAACCTTCTCGTCGGCAATTTCCTTTTTTACAACGCTACCTGCTTTGTTGGGCTGCGCATCGGGCGGTAACCAGGCAAAGGTACGATAGGCTGTAAGATTAGTTTTGTTTTTTGCTGCGGTGTAATAATTGTAGCTGCTGCAAGCAGACAAGGCGGATACCAGCAACAGTACCAACCCTGTATTAATAATTGTTTTCATGACAAAATGCTCCCTTATATATTTACCGTTAGACAATGCAGAAACGAAAGGTTTAATTTAAATATTATTTATTTAAATTAACTAACTGGGCGTACAGTTTCTCGGTAGGTAAACCAACCACGTTGGTGTAAGATCCGCTTATTTTTTCGATGCCGATAAGGCCTATCCGTTCCTGGATACCATATGAGCCGGCCTTATCCAACGGGTTATATTGAGCAACATAACTACTTATCTCATCCAACGTGAGCTTGCGGAAAAACACTTCAGATACATCAAAAAAAACATTGTATTGATGCTTGTATAACAGGCAAACCCCGGTAACCACCTGATGCACTTTACCTGATAACATTTGCAGCATCTCCACAGCATGCCCGGGCGTTTCGGGCTTGCCTAATATCAATCCATCAACACAAACAATGGTATCTGCGGTCAGTACTACCTCGTCTCCTATGGTTTCGTCAAAAGCTTCAGCTTTTTTTCGGGCTATATAAACGGCAACTTCCTGTGGTGTTAAACCCGCGGGGTATGATTCATCCACATCCTTCAGCACCACCTCAAACTCCATATCCATCAAACGCAAAAGCTCTTGCCTCCGCGGCGATTTTGATGCAAGAATGATTTTTGGAATATTCATTTTGGATGAAGAATTTTCAGACACAGGATAAAAGACTTTTGACTTTTTAATTTTGACTTTTGACTTAAACTACCAGCTATACGCCTCTTCGCTCATCCACCTATCCTGTACTTTAAGTACTTTTTCGATAATATCGCGGGCGCAGCCTTTGCCGCCGCCATATGGCGAAACATAGGCGCTTAATGCTTTGATCTCTTCAACAGCATCAGCAGGGCAAACAGGCAAACCTGCAAGCTTCATTACCTCCAGGTCGGGAATATCATCGCCCATGTATAGCACGTTGGTAGCAATAATGGCCTTCTCTTCCAGGTAAATTTTAAACCGCTGCGATTTGGTATGCGTACCCATATAAACATCATGGATGCCCAAACTGTTTAAGCGGTAAATAGCGCTTTTGGAGCGGCTGCCCGATATAGCGCAAACATTATAACCACATTTTACGGCAAGCTGTAAAGCATAACCATCTTTAATATTAAAGGCGCGGCTTTGCTCGCCGCTTTCCGTCACAAAAACAGACCCATCAGTGAGCACACCATCCACATCAAAAATAAACGTGGTTATATCTTTTAATTTATTCAGAAACGACTCCATATTGTTTTTATGATTTCACCGATTATATTGGTGATTACACTCATTAGACATAGCGATCACATCGGGTTTAAGATTGATTGCATCGCCAAAAAATGCAAACTGCAAACTACCCACTGTTAACTGCAAACTGACTATTGGTTATCCCGCCACTCATATACCCAGGCAGATTGAATTTGCTCCAGGTGGCCTTCGTTTGATTCTTCCCGTTTACCCGCAAAGTTAGGCAGGCTTAAAACCCATTCCAACAGTTCGGTAAAGCGGATGCGGTATATTTTCGATTMGCCAAAATCATCGCCAAACTTTTCGTAAAGTTCCATGGCAATATCTTCGTAATCGTTCCAGTGAATGGGTAAGGCAAATTTATTATCGCTCATCTTTTATATGTTGTACGTTGTACGTTTTTTATTTGATTGTATTATCAGTGTGCGTTAATCACGTACAACGTAAAACGTCCCACGTAAAACCTCACAAACTTTAAAGGTCATTAGTGCCCCATAAATGCCGATTGATCAGGAATGGTAACTTCTATATCGCCATCAATGATCACACACTGACAGCCCAGGCGCGATGTTATACGCGGGTTTACAGCCCTGTCTATAAAATCCTCTTCCTTGTCAGATATTTCCTGGATGTTATCCATCCCTTTGTTTACGTAAACATGGCAGGTGCTGCATCCGCAAACGCCGCCGCAATTGTGCTGTAGTTCAATGCCATTCTCCAGGCATACGTCCAAAACAGATTCTCCCTCGGCTATTGGCAGCTCAACCGTTTCGTGCCCCTTCTCCTCGAAGTTTATCTTTACTTTAAAAATGTTCATTTAGGCAAAAGTAACAAAATTACTTATCCCCATGCCCACCATTGTTGTTTTTGATAATACCCTGACTTAATAAACTATACATTTCCTGCAATTGTGGCTGCCCCTCAAGCATTTGCAGGTGCGCGGCCATGGTACTTTGATCGTTACGTACTGCCGGGCCGGTTTGTACATGTGCGGGGAGTTGTTGTTGCACCTTTTGAGCAGTCTCTAAAATCAAGGGTCTCAATAAATTAAAGTCCATTTCATGGCCTGCAAGCAGTTGTTGTGCCACCCCGTATAAATAATTCGGAAAATTACAGGCAAATACCGCTGCCAGGTGCAATATTTTGCGCCCGGCCGAGTTAATGCTATAAATACCATTGCTAACGGTAGCCGCAAGTTGCTCAATATCAGTATATATACTATCATTTGCAGCTTCAATACACAAGGGAACGGTTGCAAAATCAACTTCGCGGGTTTTGCTAAAGGTTTGCAGGGGATAAAGAACACCGGCTTTATCGGTATAATTCAATAAAACATCAAGGCTGGTTGAGCCCGATGTATGCACTATTGTTTTTTGATGTTCGGCCAGTGCACCGGCAATTTGGGAAATGGCATCATCCTTAACCGAAATAACAAAAATATCGGTTTCGGCGCTGATCTCGCTGAGCTGATTTGTAGCTGCGGCGCCAACGTGGTATGCCAGCAAAGCTGCGTTGTGCATATTAGGGCTGTAAACCTGCACAATGCGGTGCCCGGCATTTTTAAATGCCGCTGCCATGTGGGTTGCTACGTTGCCCGATCCTATAAATGTTAAGCGCATATAAATTTTACATTTAATATAAAAATAGGTTAACTACCAATTAAATATTTGTGTATTTTAGTAATCATCATCCTAATACCTCATGAAAATACTCAAAGCAAGCATAATAATTGTAATATTCCTGGTCGGCGCGGCTACTTTAATACTATTTGGTTTTTATAAATATAATAATAAAGAAAAAAAAATACTAACCGATGCCGACCGTAAAAATATTGCCGGCAGTTTTATCAAATTAAGCCATGGCGTTACGCATTACGAACTAAAAGGCCCCGAAAACGGCGAAGTTATTGTACTTGTACATGGCTTCAGCGTACCATATTATATATGGGATGGAACTTATGAATATCTTATTAAAAAAGGCTATAAAGTATTACGATATGACACCTACGGCCGGGGCTACTCCGACAGGCCCGACATTGCTTACAATAAAGAACTATATACCAATCAGCTGCTGGAACTGATAAGCCAGCTAAAATTGCAAGCCGGCAAGGTGAACCTTGCCGGTGTATCCTTCGGTGGTAAAATTGTAACCGACTTTACCTGCCTGCATCCTGATATGGTAAGCAAAGTTATACTTATTGACCCGGTATACGAACAACAGAAGCCAAAAGCTCCCAAATATATAGCTATGTATAACGAAGCGGTAAATTCCAACGCGCGGGCAAGCGGACAGGTTACTGATTTTAAATATCCTAAACAGCATCCCGGATGGGAGAAACTGTATTTGCCGCAAATGCAATACAAAGGCTTCAGAAACGCGCTGGTATCAACCCTTTATGATTACGGACAGTATGGCCGCCAAAGCTACACCTGCCTAAACGATGCCAGTAAACCGGTATTGTTAATTTGGGGTAAAGATGATAAAACCGTACCCTTCGGTTTCAGCGACTCGATACGTAGTGTTTTGAAAGTGAACTTTTTTCCCGTTACCGATGCCGCGCATTTGCCTTTCTTAGAAAAACCCGATTTGGTAAACCCCAAAATTGTATCGTTTTTAAAACAGGGGTAAGGATTGTTGAGTGTGTGTGCAACAGGTTTGGCGTTGCAAAGCCCGCGATAGCAGATCTTAAGCAATAGTTATATTGTTTATTAATTGGTGTTTATAAGCGCCTTTAATGGCTTGCTTAATAAGCAAGCAAATAACTCTATTTACCGGAAACTATTGAGTATCAACGTATCAATAGTTGATTAAATCGTATCAATTTTTAAAACAGTCGCATTTGCTTAATTATTTCAATCAAGTTCATCTTAAATGCCAGTATGTTTAATCTTTTAGATTGGCAACTATTGGATTTTATTGACATTACCCCAAACAAAATCGGTTAATACAAAGGTTTTTAATCCTATTTTTGCATCTCAACAGTTTTACTAATGATTTCTCAAGAAGAACTTACCAAACTCCTCCCAGCCTTAGAAGCAGATCGCATTGAAAAAACGATTTCTAAAAATGACGCTGACAAATTTGGCGAGGCTATTTGTTCTTTTTGTAATGATATGCCAGATCACAAACTACCTGGATATTTGATTATCGGGGCAAATGACGATGGAACTATTGCGAGGCTAAAGGTAGACGAACAATTACTTCAAACACTGTTAAGTTACAGAACAGACGGGCGAATAGTACCTCCGCCAGCAATGGTTGTTGCTAAATTCTCTTATCCGGCTGGCGATATTGCTGTAGTAGAAGTAAAACCTTCATTTGTGCCTCCTGTAAGGTACAAAGGTAAAGTTTGCATCAGAATTGGCCCAAGGAAAGGGACTGCTAATGAGGCAGAAGAAAGAATATTAAGTGAAAAACGATCAACCTTTGCAAGGTCATTCGACACCCGGCCCGCCTACGAGAGCTCTTTGGATGATATTAGTCTGGACATTTTCAAAATCACTTATTTGCCTACAGCGATTGACCAGGAAACCTTAATTGCAAATGGCAGGGAATTAAAACAACAACTTTCCTCTTTGAAATTTTATGATTTAAAGGCTGATGTTCCTACATATGCGGGCATCTTGTTATTTGGCAAAAACCCTCGTTTTTATTTAAATGGTGCTTACATTCAATATGTTAGATTTACCGGGGCTGATGAAGTCAGTGATTTTGATTATGAATATCGCTTTGAAGGAGATTTAACCACCCAAATGAGAGTTATTGATGATTTTATAAAAGCCCAGATTGTAAAAAGAGTGCAACTAAAACTTGGCGAAGAATATGAATCAGCATATCCGGCATCTGCAGTACAAGAATTATTGTATAATGCCATAATTCACAGGGATTATCAATCTAATGCCCCTATAAAATTTTATGAATTCAGTGACCGAATTGAAATTACTAATCCTGGTGGATTATATGGAGATGCTCGTCCCGAAAATTTCCCGAATAAAAACGATTACAGAAACCCTACATTAGCGGAAGCAGCTAAAAATCTTGGGTTTATCAACAGTTTTAATGTTGGGGTGAAGCGAGCTATGGCCGCTCTCCAAAAAAACGGATCGCCAGAGCCAACATTTATTCTTGACCAACTAACCAGTTTTGGGGTGATTATTTACAAAAAAATATAATGAAAACGATTGCGTTTTTTAATAATAAGGGGGGCGTTGGTAAAACAACTTTAGTTTATCATTTTACTTATATGCTTGCCGAACTTGGATATACCTGTTTGGCGGTAGATTTAGATCCCCAGACTAATCTTACCTCAATGTTTTTGAGCGACGAGCGTCTCCAAGAAATATACGATAACGATTTAAGCAGACCAACAATATTGGAGAGTATTCGGCCACTTAATCGTGGTATTGGTGATATTCAACCGGCACACATCGAAATTATCAGTGATAAAATAGGCTTGATCGCTGGCGATCTTGAGCTTTCCCTTTTTGAGGACAAATTAAGTAGTAGCTGGGGAAATTGCTTAAATAGAGATGAAGCCGCATTTAGGATTGTAACATCTTTCTACAGAATAATAAAAGAAGCAAGCGAAGTAATTCGAGCCGATTTTAACATAATTGATATTGGGCCAAATTTTGGCGCGATCAATCGGGCTACTTTGATAGCTGCTGACTATGTAGTGGTTCCAATGGCGGCTGATCTTTTTTCACTCCAGGGCCTTAAAAATTTAGGAAGCCGGCTTGGTACATGGCAAACTGAGTGGATTGACCGGTCAAATAGAAATCCAGAACCATCTCTGAGCCTGCCGACGGGATCCATTACCCCACTTGGCTATGTAGTTATGCAACACGGAATTAAAGAAAGCAGACCTGTAAAATCATATTTAAAGTGGGCTAATAGAATTCCAAACGTTTTTAGACAGTTTGTACTTGGTAACGATGAAGAGATAACCACAAGCGTAAATGACGACATATGGTGTTTAGCCTTGTTAAAACATTATCACAGTTTAATTCCCATGGCTATGGAGGCAAGAAAGCCAATATTTTTATTAAAACCCTCTGATGGCGCAATAGGCGCACACCTGGGCGCAGTAAAAAATAGCTATGAAGATTTTTATCAGTTAACTACCAAAATTATTTCAAGAATAGAAAGTGGCGTGGATCCTGATGACTATATTATTTAGACAGGCATCTCCCGAAATCTTGGTTCAGCTCGCGACAGTTTAGGGGTTATTTATTAAATTCCATCTTCTCGCCCCAACCTAATCCACCATCCAATTCTTCCCTGCTAAATTCAATATGCACCACTCTCCTTTTTTTATTATTGATAGTACGGTTTGAAGCATGGAGCAGTAAGGGGCGCATGATCATTGCGCCGCCTGCGTTTACGTTGCAGGTGGTTTCTGTTTCCAGGTCCCAGTTGATGGTTTCGGGGCGGTACACGCCTTTTTGATGCGATCCGGTTACAACCTTCAGCGCGCCGTTATCGCCGTTGGTATCGTCGAGATGAATGCGGATGGTGAAGTTATTTTGTAGGATGTTTAAGGGCGGCTGTACGCCAAACTGGTTTTGTTTTACCGTCCAGGGGCCGTAGCCGGGCGCATCGGTCCTCCTATCAACCACAATGGTTAAATCCTGGTGCCAGGCTACAAACCAATTGCTTAGTTCAGGCTTATCAAAGTAAATGGATTTGGTAACAAAGTATCCTTCGCCAAATAATGCCCTGATGAGTTCCTTTAGCTTTGGGTTAAAAATTAAAGGAACCACCTGCGGCAGTTCCTTTAAAAATTGCCTGATGGCAAACAGATCGTCAGTTTTACGGAAGGCGGGGTTTGATTGATCGGCCGCTTCAATCGCAGTTATAATGTTCTTAACCTCTGCCTGGTTGTATATATTATTTACAATGGCAAAACCATCCTTTAATATATCCTGTTGCTGTCCGGTTAACTCGCCCACTCAAACTAAACTGTTTTCAATTCCTTTTTTCGGCGCAGTATCGACATAAAGAAACCGATTACCATAATGATAGTGCCCGCCCAGAAAAAATTAATAAAAGGAAACTGGATGGCTTTCATTACTATAAATTTCTTTTTGCTTTCGGGCTGCTGGTATACCACAATCTCGACAGTTTTATGTTCGGGGATTACCTTGCTGAAACGCAGTTTTAAACCGGCGTCGTCAACCTTGCGGGCAAAATCAAATACGTTACCGTTTTTAATCATGTAAACCGGGGTAGCGCTGTATTTGTTACCGTTTGATACTATTTCCAGGTGTGCACCTATAGCTACGTCACTATCGCTTAACGGGATGTTTTGTACTTTGGCCTCCTTGTTTAACCCTGTTAATACAATATAACCATCGCGGTACCTGATTGTGTCGCCGGTTTTTACCTCGTGGGTTACCGGCGCATCGTAATTTTTATCATCGTTATCAGCATCGTGGGCAGCCTCGGCGCTTTCGGTACCTGCTTCGGTAGGTGTTATCGCGTTGGTTAGCGTAATGTGGGTATAAATATCGCTAAACAGGTAATGGCGTGTATCCGGCGAGGCCGACATGGTACCTTTGCTTACCTGTACCTTTGGTTTCAGCGTAAACTCCTCTGTAACCTTGCCACTTGCATCTATCTTTTTATAGTTGATTTTAAACCAGTGATTTGGCGATGAAATCGAATCGCCCACATAGGTAACTGTATAATCGCCTAACTTTGTTGGCTGGTTGCGATACACAGTAACGTTTTCGCGCGGGTTTTCCTCTTTGGCAAATTCGGCGTTATATGCTTCCCCTGTGTTGTTTATCGATATTACTTTGCTGGTACCGGCCGAAATAAGTGCGCCAATCATCAGCAAACCAAAACCAATATGCGCAACTGCCGATCCGGCCAGCTTAAACTTGCCTTTAAAAGCATCGGCTAAAACTTTACCATTAACCAATACCGAATAAATTGAACCCCACATAGCCAGTACAAACACAAAACTAAGCTTGTAGACACCAGATGTATAAGCGATAAGCGCCGTTAACGCCGCGCCAATAAGCAGGTACGAGCCGGTGGTGATAAAGAATTTACTAACATCTGTTTTTTTGTATTTTAAAAACTGGCTAAAACCCGTTACCAAAACAATAACAAATACAAACGACGATTGGATAACGTTGTAATGTTTGATAGTTGGCGGCGCCATTTTAGTATGGAATATAGCATTCCAAACCGGTACAGAGGTAACCGCCAATAAATGGAAGCACGACAGTCCCATAAACACAGCCCCTACAAACATCCAGAACTCGCGGCTATAAGTCTCTTCGTCTTTTTTGGTGATTGGCAGCTCTTTCCAGCGGGATACCAGTAACCATACGGTTATTGCCAGGAATATAAAAATACTGATCACCAATTGCCAAAACATCCCCAGATCGGTAAAGGAGTGTACCGATGTATCGCCCAGAATACCGCTCCTGTTCAGGAACGATGAATACCAGGTAAGCACATTGCTTAACAGCACCAAAAACGTAGCAGTAAAATAAGAATGACCGGTATTTTTAAATACGATCATTACGTGCAATCCTGCTACCAGTACAATCCAGGGAAAGATAGAGGCATTCTCTACCGGGTCCCAGGCCCAAAAGCCACCAAAATTGAGCGACTCATACGCCCAAAACGCACCCATTACAACGCCGGTGCCCAGTATCATGCAGGCAAACAAGGCGTAAGGAATTGCAGGGGCTACCCACTCTTTGTATTTTTTTTGCCAAAGGCCTGCTACCGCGTAGGCAAAGGGCACTACCATTGATGCAAAACCCAGAAATAAGGTTGGCGGGTGAATGATCATCCAGTAATTTTGCAGGGATGGCACCATGCCTTGCCCATCTTTAATAAACTCCAGGTAGTTTGGGTTGGAAAATATAGGTGCTTCCATGGATTGCCTCAGCAGCAAAAAAGGTGAGCTGCCGACGCGTTGTCCGAAGATTTCGACGCCCAACACCATAGCTGCCAATACCACCTGCGACATAGCCACTACCGTCATCACCGGGCGTTCCCATGATTTGGCGCGGAAGATAAGGAATGTACCTAAAACAGCCTGCCAGAACAGCCAAAGCAAAAAGCCTCCCTCCTGTCCGTTCCAAAAGGCCGAAAGGATATAGTAAATAGGCAACGAGCGTGAGGTATATGCCCAGGCGTAATGATATTCGAAATAATGCTTATAAATGAGTAAAAACAGGCATACGCCTATTCCGATGATAGACGCTAAGTTCACCAGGAAGCCCGCGCGGCCCAATTTTTGCCAAAGGCTGTTTGGCTTGCCGGCGTCGTCGGTAGTGGCAAAATAGTAACTTATAAATGATAAAAGGGCTGCACCGAACGAAAGGACGATAAAGAACTGGCCTATCTGGCCTGGTAAAAGGTGTTCACCTTTAAATTGAATATCCATTAAAATGGGTTTATATGCTGGCCGACTGGGCCTTAACTTCTTTAGTTTCTAACTTATCCTGCGTGTATTTGGATGGACATTTCATCAGGATACTTGATGCATGGAATTCGCTGCCAACCATTTTACCGGTAAGCACCAATTGCTCGCTGCGCTCAAAGTCTTCAGGTTTTGGGCCTTTCAATATTACCTTGCACTCCTCGCCGTTATTGTCCTTCGCGTAAAAAGAAAAGTAGTTGGCATCCTTCGTGGCATCGTAAAACAATTCTTTTGATTTATTAAGGTGCCCAACTACATGCAGTTCGCTACTGGTTTTTGTGGCATCGCCAAAAGAACCGTAAGTACTTGTATTAGAATATACACTAATGATAACCGCTATAGCAATAGCTATAACAACAAGACCAAAAATTGAACTTTTTTTCATCTGCGGTTTATAAAATATAAAATCGTTTTGCAAAAATACAAAACCTACAGCTAATAAAGTTTATTAAGGGTTCTTTGTGTTATTTAGAATTATTCTTAAGAAGAATCAAGAGTCAAGACTTTGGAAGGGTTAACGACTTATAATATATTTTTAGCGGATTGATTTGTAACCTCTTTATTTCGCTCATAAATTAATAAATTTGTTTATGGAAACGCTAATCATGCACCCGAAGAATAAGGAACAGCTATTGGCTTTAAAAGCTATTGCGAAAGCCTTGAAGATTGCTGTTGAAACCCAGAAAAGCCCTTACAATCCTGATTTTGTGGCGATGGTAAAAGACGCTGAAAAACGAGGTAATTATAAAACTATTGATGTTGCTGATATATGGGGCAGTTTAAACTCCAAATAGAGGAATTAGCTGAATCGCACATTAGGCGGCACTTAAAATCCGGAGACAAAGCAAGTATTAAGAAGATCGAAAAAATACTTATCGAGCTTACAGAAACACCGTATAATGATATTGGAAACCCCGAGGCTTTAAAATACGAGCTTTCTGGATTTTGGTCGAGAAAGATTAATCAAAAAGACCGGTTAATATACAAAGTAGAAGAAGATGTTGTCACCATCTTTGTGATCTCAGCCATGGGACATTATAATAGTAAGTAAGCTACAAGTCTCCGATAACTGTGTCCTCACAGGCATCTTCCCGATAGGCCATCGATTTGTCGTGCAGGGAGCTATCGCATAAAGAATGGCGATCTTCCCCGATGGCTGTGTCCTCATAGGCATCTTCCCGATAAGCCATCGGTTTGTCGTATAGTGACGTACCGCATAAAGAATTGCGATCTGTGAGGACGCCGATGTGATTAAATAATCTTGCTGTTTACAGCATAAGAAAGCGCCTCTATTACATTAGTTACATTCAAACGCTCAAAAATTCGCCGCCTGTGGTACTTAACTGTATCAGGAGCAACAAATATTTTTTCTGCAATCTGGTTAATCGTTAGCCCTTGTGCATACAGCTGCAGTATTTCTATTTCCCTTTCCGTGAGTTTCGGTTTATCTGATTTACGCCAAACATTGTTTTTTAGATCCAGTTTCCACATTTCATCAGCGCCTTGTTTGTATATAAAAACATTGCCGGCATTTTTATGATGCGAAATAGAAACGATACACATTGCTTTCCACATCTTTTTCTCGCTTGTCAGAAACAGCGGAGTAAGTTTATGATTAATAAGAATATGCTTACCATCTTTATTCACCAAATGGAAATCATAACTTATGCTATACTTCTTTTTCTCATCACCTGGCAGCTTTTTAAAAAAATCAAATCCTGCTTCATTTATCAGGTTCAACATTTCCAAATCACTTTCAGGAACATTTTTAAAATAAAACTCATAACCTAAATTCAGCACTTCCCAAGGTGAATACCCACACAGAAATAATGGATTTTCTGAAACGTACTCAAAAGACATATTTTCATAGTTAATTATGTACACGCTTTCGTACGTTAATCTTGCAAAGGATTTTACTGCTTCCAAGTAATCGTTTTGTTCGAAACGGTCCTCTTCCGGTATTGTACCTAAGTTATTCTTGGTAAGCAGGCTCGAATTATTGTAATTTTTCATTTGCGCGACACTGGGAGTAAATTTACACTATAGTGTAGTTTTTTTTAAATTTTTTGTACTCACTTTTAGAGGAAACAATTTTTGTTTGATTTTCATTAAAACCGGTAATAGTAAATAAAACCTCGTATCCTGATAATCTATAACCTTTATGCTTACCAATCTCATTAATTGCAGAAACTGCAATAATACAGTCGACAACAATTTTTGTGGCAATTGTGGCCAGGCTGTACAAATTAAAAGAGTTGACAAACATTATTTCTTACACGAAATATGGCATGTTTTACATTTTGAAAAGGGCATCTTTTATACCATAAAAGAATTGCTGATCAGACCCGGGCAAAATGTACGGAAATTTATCACTGAGGACAGAAGCAGGCTTGTAAAACCGCTAATATTTGTCATAGTAACTTCATTAATATATACAGTAATAAATAATTTATTTCACATTGAAGAAGGTTATGTTAATTTTCATGACACAAAACAGTCTGCAACAAATGTAATTTTCCATTGGGTTGAAAATCATTATGGTTATGCGAATATTATAATGGGGGTATTTATTGCCTTTTGGATCAAGGTTTTTTACAGAAAGTATGATTACAATTTTTTTGAAATATTAATTTTGCTATGCTTCGTGATGGGAATGGGAATGCTGATATTTTCTGTTTTTGCGCTCTTTGAAGGATTAACAAAACTAAGCCTGATGGAAGTTTCAGGGGTGATAGGTCTATCATATTGCACCTGGGCAATTGGACAATTTTTCAATCAAAACAAAGTGAAAAATTATCTTAAAGCACTTGCTTCATATATATTAGGAATGCTTACATTTTTCATTTCGGCGAAGCTTTTAGGCGTTTTTATTGACATTCTTATAAAACACTAAATACACACCAGGCAGTGGATTAAACACTGATATTCGAACAAAAGGGCTGGCTAAGAGGGCGGACCATTCCTGCGCAGGTTGTACACGGACATAGGGATCGAAAAACCTCCCAGATGACTATACCCTCGCAGGCGTCTTCCAGATAAGCCATCGGTTTGCGGCACGGGGATCTATCGCATAAAGAATTGCGATCTGTGAGGACACAGATCGCGGGATAGACACAGAATATACCTTACTCTTTCACCAACTTCTTATCTCTTATCACATAATAACCAAACAAACCTTTGTTTACTGTGAGCACTCCGTACGACATGCTATCTACTTCGGCATCGGTTGACGCAGATATACTGCGTTCAAAATCACGAAATTTTATTATAGCATGCGGCCCACTACGCCGGTATTGATGACGTTTTTCTATAATAATTTCCTTGAGCATAACATCCTTTTTGTCGGCAAAGAAGCTATTGACCGAGAGTACTATTGTGGTAAAGATGCCCATCAGTGGTATAACCGGGGCGAAGTAATAACGGTAGTCTTTATTAAAGATAAAGGACACTACAAGTCCGAATATCAACCCGCCGCCAAGCGGTAACTGGTATCCAATAAAGGTATCTTGATATAGGCAAAAGCTTTTAAAAAAAGCGTAAACACCAACTCCATAAAGTAATAGTAACCACCAGCCCTTTATGCGGGCAACGCGCTGCCGCTTCTTTCGTTCGGAGATTCTTTGTTCATGTTTATTCACAGTACGTTATTGTTTCATTTCGTCTTGAAGTTGCTTATACAACGTGTCCAAATCTATTTTGAAATTATTAAGGCTTAAGGTCTTGGCGGCATTTAATAAAAGACCGCTATTGGTTTCCAAGGTTTCGCCCTCAGTAACGGCATTATTTAAGTTTAGCACATGGGCAAAGCAAAGGGTGCTGAGGTTTAGTTGCTGCAAAGTTGATCTCTTATCGGCCGAAGGTGGCATATTGTAATACCACAGCAAGAACAGGTTATTGTTAATAGTTGCCCACTTTTGGGTAATACCGGATATCTCTATTTTCAATTCTTTTTTGGCATAGTCAATTTCATATTCAGCATAGCCAAGCAATTCAGCCTTTTGCCTAGCCAGAGTGGTGTCGGTAGTACTTAACGCATCGTTAGGTATCAGCATAAACTGAAATGTTTTACCATCAACAATAAGCAAATTAGGGTTTTTAGTTGGCTTGATGTTTTTTGAAACAATATCTAATGTAACAGAATGATTATCACCTGTATAAACCACTTTGGCGCCTGATTTTGTTTCCATCAAAGCCGGAGTGAATTTTTCGGTGGTTTGTGCAAAAAGCCTGCCGCTGCACAACAGGAGCAATAGTATTAAGGTTCGGGTTTGCATTGATGTTGATTTGATAGGACAAGATATAAAAATGCGGGAAATGTTTACAAATTATGTTGATGTCAGTTAGGCAAGAGCGAACAGCCCGCATTAGCTATAGTAGCGGATACCGGCCAAGCGCCTAATGCCTTGTGCGCGTATAAGCGGATAGCGCGGGCCGCAGGCAATGCCATGATAATTTGACTATGCATATCGCTGTTTGGTAAAAGTGTCGGAATAATTTATTAAACAAAAAGAGGCAAGTTGCTCTTACAATCATTTCATATTGCGCCGTAGGCGCTACCTGTTTGTAGAAAACATTCACCGACCCTTTTTGCCTCGTAGAGGCTACCCATTTCGACTGCATGGTGTTGACCATACCAGGTTCGGGGTAGCACCTACGGCGCAAAATATTTGTGTTGTTTATTTTCTACAAACAGGTAGCCCCTAAACGGGGCAAGGTTGTAGAAATAAAAAGAGGCAAGTTGTTAAACCTACCTCTTTAGTAATATAACATCGAACCTTACACAGTTCGCGATTGCTTCGTTCCTCGCAATGACTTGGTTATTAGAACTTTACCCCAATGACCAATGACAGCGCAGCGACTGATCAATGACTGCGAAGCAAATGACAGCGCAGCGAATGACCAATGACTAAACTTACGGCCAGATACCCAGATTTTGGTAACTCACCGCTATTTTATTAATAGCACCTACCATGGCAGCGCTACGTAAGGTACCTATTGCCGGATTGTTTTTGTAAATCTCCCTGATCTCGTGGTATGAACGGATCATGGTATCTTCTAAACCGGAGTTTACCAATTCTAATTCAGACGCGCCTTTAATAATGGTTGACCTTTGCATCGCGGTTAATGATGTACCGGTAATTCCCTCTACCATGTTTACCAGGTTAAGGTTTGAATTTTCCTCGAACCTGCGGTTCATACGACCAAAAGCTACGTGACTCAGGTTTTTTAACCACTCAAAGTAAGATACCGTTACACCGCCGGCATTGGCATACATATCCGGGATGATGATACCACCGTTGGCGTAAAATATAGCTTCAGCCTCGGGCGATGTTGGGCCGTTTGCACCTTCGGCAATAATTTTTGCCTGTATGTTGCGGATGTTGCTTTCGGTTATCTGGTTTTCCAGAGCGGCCGGTACCAGGATATCGCATGGCTGCTCCAGGCCTTCCATGGTGTTTTTAAATTCCTGCGATGCGCCTGCGTAACCTAAAATAGATCCGCTTGCTTTACGGTGCTGGAAAACTGCTTCAACATCCAAACCATTTTCGTTATAGATAGCGCCTTCAAATTCGCAAAGCCCTACAATGATGGCACCAAACTCGGCCAGGAATTTGGCAGAGTAGTAACCCACGTTACCTAAACCCTGCACAATTATCCTTTTGCCCGATAAGCCAGGCAGCAGGCCAATTTTTTGCATATCATCGCCAAAGCTAACACACTCGCGAACGGCTATAGCCACACCACGACCGGTTGCTTCCCTCCTGCCTGCAATACCGTGCAAAGCAATTGGCTTGCCGGTAACAGCGCCCATAGCATCCAGCTGGCCGGGGTTCATGGTGGCATAGGTATCTGCAATCCAGCTCATTTCGCGTTCGCCGCTGCCGTAATCGGGTGCGGGTACGTCAATGCTGGGGCCAATAAAGTTTTTCTTGATCAGTTCGACAGTATAGCGGCGGGTAATGTTTTCCAGCTCGCTTACTGTGTAGTTTTTAGGGTTTATTTTGATACCGCCTTTTGCGCCGCCGAAGGGTACGTTTACGATAGCGCACTTATAGGTCATGAGGGCGGCAAGGGCCATTACCTCATCCTCGTTCACCATTTCGCTGTAGCGGATACCGCCTTTGGTTGGCGATTGGTGGTGCGAGTGCTCAACGCGCCAAGCGTCAATTACCTCGAAACCGTTGCCCCTGCGGATAGGGAAACGGAAACGGTAAACACTGTTACACGACTTAATCTGATCGAGCAAACCAGCGTCATGTTTGGTAAACTGTGCCGCGTAATCAAAGTTTTTACATACGTCGCCAAAAAAGTGTGTCTCCTGGTCGGCAACTAAAATATTGGTATCCATAATTATTGTATAAATATTAAACTCTTAAAAAAGTGTGCAAATTTGGTACAATTTTTATCAATATTGCAAATATATTATAGTTAGTGTTTCAGGTACACCCTATGCATGCATAGCAAAATCAGTGTTTAAACGGAATAGGACTATCTTTTTTATTATTGATTTTTTTCAATTTTTTTCAGCCTGCGGTCGATAGAAAACAGATAAATGGCCAGGCCTAAAAAAACGATCACGATAGTAGCCACTACAACGTATATTTTCCCCGAACTTCGCAAAACATCGGCCATTTCAACCGGACCATTTTGTTGTGCAAAAGCAGTAGCAAAGCTCAGCAACAACATTAACATTAATGTTAACTTTTTCATTAATTTATTTGGTTCTTTTTATATTCAATTAAACGGATGCGGTAACGTACCGATGCTATCCAAATACCCATAGCGCTCCAGGCGATAAACGCCGGGTACAGCACAATACGCATACGGTTATCCATATCCAGCTTGCCAAAAGCGGGGTTACCGCCATTGCCCGGATGTAATGAATCGGTCATCCTGGGCAGCACCATAATCAAGACGATCATGATAGGGAAGGCGAAGATGTTATAAATGGCCGAAATTTTGGCCCGCTTTTGCTCCTCATCAATAGAGTTACGCAATACTGAGTATGCACAGTACAACAGGAACGCAATGGCCGCGCTGTTTTGTTTAGGATCGTTACTCCAGAAAGCGCCCCAGGTGTACCTGGCCCAAAGCATGCCGGTTACCAGCCCGATAACAAAAAAGAATAGCCCTGTATTGGCGCTTTCCACGGCTATCAGGTCGTACTCCTCTTTACCTGTTTGCAGGTACTTGATGCTGTAGTAAACCGATATGGTAAATACTGTAAACATAGCCATCCACATAGGAACGTGGAAATAAGTATTACGGATAGTTTCGTGCAGGATGGGCATGGTTGGCACGCCAAGCAATAAACCCGCAATAAGTGTGTAAACAATCACAATTACGGTTATTACCTTCCACCAGGTTTGATAAATAAACTTCATATTATTTGGATGGGCAAAGGTAGAAAAAAATGTTCATTGGTTCACTGGTTCATTTGCCAGAACGTTCATTGGTTCACTGGTTCATTAGTTCATTGGTTGCATAGTTGGTTACCAGAATAACTGAATATAAATAGCCCATAAATAAAACACCTCACTACCTGTTTCAAACACGCTAATTAGCCGCTAAACACCAAAGAACCAGTGAACCAATAAACCAAAATTCGTTCATTGGTTCACTGGTTCATTAGTTCATTGGGTGCATGGTTGATTACCGGAATAACTGAATATAATTTGCCGATAAATGAAACACCCTACTACCTGTTTCAAACACGCTAATTAGCCGCCAAACGCCAATGAACCAGTGAACTAACGAACCAATGAACAACTTAGATTTGATTTTGGTAAACTTTGGATTGATTTGCGCAAACCGCCGGCGATTTGGCATGTTACCTTTGTGCTATTAAATTAAAACACACAAATGGAACCAACAAATAAAATAGCCCTTGTTACCGGCGGCAGCCGTGGCCTGGGGAAAAACATGGCCCTTGCCCTTGCCAAAAAAGGCATCAACGTGGTACTTACTTATCATAGCAAACAGGATGAAGCACAAGCAGTAGTAGCCGAAATTGAAAAGGCCGGCCTTAAAGCAGCAGCCTTAAAATTGGATACTGGCGAAGTTAAAAGCTTCGATGGCTTTTTTGAACAGCTAAAAACAATTTTGAACGACACCTTTGGCACAAATAAATTTGATTTTTTAATTAACAATGCCGGAATTGGCGTACATGCGCCCTTTGCCGATACCAAAGAAGAAGATTTTGATTTGCTGGTTAACATTCACCTTAAAGGGGTTTTCTTTTTAACACAAAAAGCGTTGCCATTAATTAACGATGGTGGCCGTATCATTAACCTATCAAGCGGATTGGCCCGTTTTAGCAACCCGGGTTACGCTGCTTATGCGGCCATGAAAGGCGCTATTGAAGTATTAACCCGTTACCAGGCCAAAGAATTTGGCGCGCGTGGTATTACTGTAAATACTGTAGCTCCCGGCGCCATAGAAACTGATTTTGGCGGCGGCGTGGTACGTGACAATGAGCAGGTAAACAAAATGATAGCCGGTGTAACTGCCCTCGGCCGCGTTGGCGTGCCCGATGATATTGGCGGCGTAGTAGCATTTTTATGTACAGAAGACGCACGCTGGGTTAACGCGCAACGCATCGAGGTATCGGGCGGCATGAACGTTTAATAGTAATTTCCTTATACGCAGGTCATAAAAAAACTCCCGGCTCGCAATTCCGGGAGTTTCTAAACAAAAATTCAAACCAATAAATAACTAACCTTTACACCTTTTTGTACGTGAGGTAAAACGTAATAGTTTCGAAAAAAAAGAGTTTTTTTTATTTATTTAAACAACTCAATGCAAATTGATTATAACAACCGGAGCTTTAACCACCCAGGGCCTGTTTTAAATTTTTGAAGGTGCTACCCCAAAAGCCTTTTTAAAGGCGAATGAAAAATGCGAAAGGTCTTCAAAACCCAGCTCAAGGTATACTTCGGATGGGGCCTGCTTCTTTTGTTTAATCAGGTAATGCGCCTGCTTTAACCTGCGTTGCTGTAACCACCTGCCGGGGGTAGTATGAAATATTTTTTCAAAATCGCGTTTAAAGGTGGCCAAACTACGGCCGGTGAGGTAGGCAAAGCGCTTTAGCTCCACATTAAACTGGTAGTTTTTATTCATAAAGCTCTCCAGGTCTATTTTACCCGGCTCGCTGAAATCAAACAGCACATCCTTAAGCCCGGGATTGGCCTGTAGTAATATCAAAATAGCTTCGCGCAGTTTTAAACGCTGTAACTCATTGCTAATGGCATGCCCGCTTTGCTGATAGGGTATCAACGAATCCATAAAGCTTTTATATAAGGCATTTGGCTTCAAAGCAATAAAGGGACCTGCTGTATCATGTCGTTCCGATTTCAGCCCGTACTCCATACTAAAATTCCGTAGTGTTTGCTGGTCAAGATAAATAGATAAGGCTTTATATTCACCGTTGGGCGGCGGCGACTTTATAAATTTAATGAGATGATTTCGTTTGCTCAGCCTGAAATCGCCCTCGTTAACGTAATAAGTTTTAACACCATCATTTATCTGGATAGAACCGGCAATCTGGTAGCTAAAAACATGTTCGGGCACAAACTGTTCGCCTTCCCTGCTCCTGGTAATATAGCACGAATGCTTTATTTGCTGTAAAATGGGTTCTTTATCCTGTTTAAGCATGGCAGTCAAATTTACAATTAATAGCGGGCAGGCAAAACAAGCCCGCCCCGCTATTATCCTCAATTATTATTTCTTTAGCTTCAGGTATGCTTTGCCCTGTTCTGTTTCAAAAAAATCAGGGGCATCGTCATGATCGGTAGATATACTTACCGGCGTCCATTTTTCCAACTCGCCCATTTTAGCTATTTCTGATGCTTTTACAATGGCAAGGCCTTCGCTGCCCAATATCAAATGCAGTGGCGGCTGCGGATGATCAACTATATCAATCATTACTTTGGCTGCCTTATCAGGATCGCCAACAGGTTTAAAATCGCCGCTTTTGAAAAAGTTTTCCCGTTTGCCAACAGTGGCCTCGTATCCTTCGATCGATTTTGCATAGGTCATAGAATCGCCGGCCCAATCTGTACGGAAACCGCCCGGTTCAATCACTGTCACTTTAATACCCAGCGGCGCCAGCTCCTGTGCCAGGCCTTCGCTAAAGCCACTCAGGCCAAACTTTGCTGCCTGGTAAATGGTGATGCCGCCGCTGCCTACCCTGCCGCCAATTGAGCTGATTTGCAAAATATGCCCCGAGCCTTGTTTACGCATATAAGGTAACGCTGCTCGTGTAATGGCAATCGGCGCCCACAGGTTCGTATCTAACTGATTACGTACCTGCTCATCCGTATAAACTTCGGCGGCGCCGGTGATGCCGAAACCGGCGTTATTTACCAATACATCTATACGGCCAAAATGCTGTATCGCATTTTCAATAGCCCTGTTAATTTGTTCCTGGCTGGTCACATCAAGTTGAAGGGGTAAAATTTGATCGGGATATTCTTCAACAAGATCTTTCAACTGCTGCGGGTTTCGGGCTGTTGCTGCTACTTTATCGCCCTTGGCCAATACTGCTGCTGTAAGGCTGCGTCCCAATCCGCGGGAGCTGCCTGTTATAAACCATATTTTTTCCATGTCTCTTTTTATTTGTTTGTTGATACAAATATCGGGAGAACATGGAGGCGGGGCTTTGCTGAAAAGGTCAAAATACTTTGTTGAGAGGTGCAAGTATCTGACGGTATTGGAAAAAAGAAATCCCGAACATCCTGCGTAAAAACGATGTTTTAAACATGCAAGACGTTCAAGATTTTCTCCTCTTTTTGCATTAGCCGACGCTTCAGGAAATTCGGGATAGCCTCCGTTTTCAAGAAACAAAGTTTTTATTCAACCGCATCCACCAATGGCAACAATTCCAATAAATCATCAATAATCCCCTCGGGGTTGGCCGATTGCAGTTGCTCCAAAGTATGCGCACCCGTAGTAATACCAACATTCAATAAGCAGCCAGCATTACGGCCTTCTTCAATATCAATGATCGAATCGCCGACTTTTGCTACTTCTGCACCATCAGTTATGCCAAAATGCTTCATGGCAAACAGGATCATATCCGGGTTAGGGCGATTTTTATCTACATCGGTAGCGGTAACCAGGAGGTCAAATTCTACACCTTCTTCCCAGCCTAATTTATTAACCAATGATTCGGCAGTTTCACGGTTGTAACCTGTATTTAAAACTACAATAATATCCCTTTCGGCTAAAGCGCCAAATAAATCTGTTGCGTTGGGTTGCGGCAATACTTTCAGCGTGGCATAAGCATCGGCCAGTTGTACAATAAAGTTGGCGTAGATGCTATCGGCAAGGGTATCGTCATCAATGCCTGCATAAACCTGTAATATGCTTTTTATTGCCTGCCGTTTTTCTTTACCTGCGCCCTGCGCTAATACCTCATCAAGGCTAAAGTTATAGCCAGCCTCGTTTATAGCTGTCCGCAGCGTTTTATATACCACGTTGTCCTCATCAACGGTGGTACCGGCCATATCAAAAACAACCATTTTTATCATGTTATTCTATTTTTATCTTTTAGTAATTTTACTTTCTCTTTAATTCTATTTTCCACATGTAAGATAACTATCGACCGGACAAGGGCGAAATTCCCGGCCGATTTACTGTCGCAGGCAAAGGTAACGGCTTCCACTGCCTCATGCAAAAGACATTAAAATTCCAATTCCCCCAATGTGGTTTTATTTTAGATGCCACTTTTATGCCTACCCCTCTGCAATAACACACCAGCGCCCATGCGGGATGCGAAACTATTTTTTGCACGCGATTTGGATACTTAAGTTGATGCATAAATGGTTGCAGGAATTGCTTTTGCATCTGATTATTACGAAACCGGTATAAACCAGGCAGCGTACAGACCTTTTATAAAACAATGCAGCGATTAAATTAAACGCCAAATATAGGCCGGCTAAGCGGGTAGCCCTGTGTATCCCGTTTTATTAAATTGTTATGATATTGTTAGAGGGCAGCGGCAGAAGTACGTTTTTTAACCCTGGTACTGGCAATGCTCAAAAGCGCTAGTAACCTGGATAAAGTGTTGTGTATAATTTACCGCTGGCAAATTGTGTTGAAATTTTTATCGGCTACATGAATTTTTGAAAACAGGTTTATTATAATTCTTTCTTTTCATAATTGATCAATTCCAGGCCACCATCCTCGGTAACTGCGTAACTGGAGCGGGCTTCGGCCGAGGGTTTTGAATATTTTTTATTGCCTTTCTTTTTAAATGAAACAAGCGGCAACACCAAAAAACACATAAACACCGTAATTTTCAATATAACTATCAACATATAAATGCATTTATCATTAATTTCTTTGAATAAATATTAACTTGATCGACATTTGTATATATTTTTTTACACTTTTTTATTTAGGATAATCTTTTTTGATAAAATATATTAAATAGTCTAAAAAAAACACCGTTTCCACTATAAATCTATCCATAACAGCGCCCAAAATTTGTATTTAATGAAATTCTAAGGTTTTTCTAAGGTTTACTTGCGGTTTTCTTGTGATTTGATTGTGTAATTTTAGCTTAACTCAATTAAAAATTAAAAAAAGCTTAAAACACAACATACTTTAATCCAAATAAACCCTATTAACAATGAAAATTAAAATTCTACACAAAAAAATCCCCGCGTACCTGGTTTTAGGTATAATTTTACTTATTGCTTTTGTTTTAATTGAGCCTGTTCGCTCTTTTGCACAGGATGCTACCGGTGCCAAAACCGGCACCATCAGCGATGTTACCGCTGCCAAGGCCGGTGCGCCAACCGCCACCGAAGTAGGCGATGCTGTTGGTCACAACAAAATTGCAATCAATATTATGTGGACGCTTATTGCAGGTTTCCTGGTAATGTTTATGCAGGCTGGTTTTGCTTTGGTTGAAACCGGTTTTACCCAAAAGAAAAACGTGGCCCACACCATGGGTATGAACTTTTTAGTTTATGCGCTTGGTATGTTCGGTTTCTGGGTATGCGGTTTTGCATTTATGTTTGGTGGCGCTTTAAACGCGGCAACCTTAGGCGGCGCACCCGGTGTCGTTAGCCACGAGGTTGTTGTACACATGTTCGGCCATGATTTTGGCATTGCCGGTTCTGTTGGTTTTTTCCTGAACAGTAAGGTGTATGACGTGGGGGTTTTCACCCTGTTTTTGTTCCAGATGGTGTTTATGGATACTACGGCAACCATCCCAACCGGCTCCATGGCCGAAAGATGGTCGTTTAAATCGTTCCTTATCTTCGGTTTATTCATCTCCATGTTTGTATACCCAATATATGGCAACTGGGTTTGGGGCGGCGGCTGGCTGTCGCAGTTAGGCGCCAATTTTGGCTTAGGTCATGGTGTGGTTGATTTTGCCGGCTCATCCGTTGTTCACCTTGTAGGCGGTGTGGCTGCACTTGCAGGCGCCATTATTATAGGCCCGCGTATTGGCAAATTTAATGCCGATGGCACAGCCAATACTATTCCGGGCCACAATATCCCTATGGCTTTGTTAGGTACTTTTATCCTTGCTTTAGGCTGGTTTGGTTTTAACCCCGGCTCAACCTTGGCAGGCGGCGATTTCCGTATTGCGATAGTTGCTGTAAATACCATGATGGCTGGTACCGCAGGTACTTTATCTGCGCTGTTAATTCTTTATATGCAAAAAAAGAAACCAGATCCGGGCATGCTGGCTAACGGTCTGCTGGCGGGTTTGGTTGCCATAACCGCTCCATGCGCGTTTGTAAACTCCATATCATCAGTAATAATAGGTGCTATTGCAGGCGGCCTGGTTATTTTAACCATCTATTTAATGGATAATAAATTCAGGATTGACGATCCGGTTGGCGCATTTGCGGTACACGGTGTAAACGGCGCATGGGGCGTAATCGCATTAGGCCTGTTTGCCGATGGCTCATACGGCGATGGCTGGAATGGTGTACCCGGCGCTGTAAAAGGTTTATTTTATGGTGATGGCAGCCAGTTGGTTGCACAGTGCTTAGGTGTGCTTGTATGTTTTGTATTCACTTTTGTTGTGATGTACACCTTCTTTAAGATATCAAATAAAATAACCCCGATAAGGGTTAAAGCGGAAGACGAAGTTGCCGGATTGGATGTACCAGAAATGGGCGTTTTGGGCTACGTCGATTAATTTAGTTTGAAAGTTGAATTACCTGCCTGCGAGAGGCAGGTAATTTCTTATTTAAAAAAGGAAAGGGAAAAGAATATGAAAAGGGTATTGTTAAAAGCCATTAATCCGTTAAGGATACTCATTAACGACAGCCGTTTTACCGGCTTAATGTTAATTGCATGTACTTTAATATCTATGGTGCTGGCAAATTCAGGCTTCGCCCATAGCTATAAACAGTTTTGGAATGGTCAGCTTACGCCTATTTCATCAATCCCATTACCCGAAACTTTTTTAAGTTGGATTAATAATTTCCTGATGGCTTTTTTCTTTTTAATGGCCGGTATGGAAATTAAGCGCGAACTGGTAAGCGGCGAATTATCATCGTTTAAAAAAGCGGTGCTTCCGTTTGGCGCGGCCCTGGGCGGTATGACAGTGCCTGCTTTAATATTTGTTGCCTTTAATTTACACACCAGCTATATGCACGGCTGGGGAATACCAACAGCTACCGACATAGCTTTTTCCGTTGGTATAGCCTCTTTACTGGGCAAACGCATCCCTGTTGGTTTAAAAATACTATTAATGGCCCTTGCCATTATTGACGACCTGGGCGCTATTGTAGTTATTGCACTTTTTTACGGCGGCCATATCAATTGGCTTTTCCTGGGCATTGGCGCTGTGCTTTATGCCGCCCTTTTTGCTGTAAACTATTTCAAGGTAAAATTTGGCGCCGTGCAAATACTATTGTCACTTGGCCTGTGGTACGCCTTTTTTAACTCGGGGGTCGAGTCGAGCATTGTAGGTGTTTTGGTAGCTTTTGCTACGCCGGTACACATATTGCCGCAAATTGAAAAAGCCATTCACCGTTGGGTCAACTTCCTTATTATTCCTTTGTTTGCATTGGCCAATACCGCCATATTGCTGCCAGACCATATTGTTAGCTCAATGGGCACTACAGTAGGCCTGGGCATTATATTCGGCTTGGTTATAGGCAAGCCTATCGGCATTTTCCTATTCAGCCGTGTACTGGTTGCCTGTAAGGTTGCCAGTTTGCCAAACCACGTAAAATGGAAACAGGTTTTTGGCATGGGCACATTGGCAGGCATCGGTTTCACCATGTCTATATTCACTACTATGCTTGCGTTTAAAACAGAGGCCTTCCAGGATATAGCCAAGGTGGCTATTTTGGTAAGCGTTTTACTTTCGCTGGTATTAAGCATGGCTTACTTTTTAATCATCAGCGTTAATATGAACTTTGAACACGCTGAGGAAACAAAAAAAGCCGCATCTACAGCAGAAGGCAAGCTAAGCCTGGAATTAGGATAAGCTATATCTCGATATATGTCTTGTTTTGGGTCTTTTATTTAGGGAAATAAAATGATACAACTTAAAGCTTCGGAATAATCAACCGAAGCTTTATTTGTATATTGGTTTTTTTGCAGGTATCTAATTAGAAATTATATTTTACACATTTCTCTTCGTTATACATGATGTACAAAATTCTGTTGTTGGAAGACGATTATAAAATGGCTAACGAGATAAAGATTTTTTTGAATGGGCGTGCCCTTTTTTGCGATATTGTATATGATGGCGCACTGTTTTTTAAAAACCTTCAAATTGAAAGCTACGAATTATATATATTAGATGTTAACGTACCTATGCTTAACGGTATTGAAGTTTGTAAAAAAATAAGGCTTACAGATAAATCGAAGCCCATTTTGATGCTGACGGCCTATAGTGATGTGGAGAATAAACTCATCGCCTTTGAATCGGGGGCCGATGATTACCTGGTAAAACCATTTCACCTGGAAGAATTATTGGCACGTATCAACGCCCTTTTACGAAGAAGCTACCAGGCGGCGGAAGATAACAAGCAGGTAATTACTATTGATGACCTGGTTATTTTTACCGGCGAAATGAAAGTAACCAGGGCAGGCAAAGAAATTGCCCTTACACCTAAAGAGTACAAGCTAATTGAATTGCTTGCTTTAGAAGATGGAAAACCGGTATCTAAACAAACTATTGCAGCCAAAGTATGGGATATTAATTTTGAAACCGGAACCAATACCATCGAGGTTTATATAAATTACCTGCGTAACAAAATAGATAAGGGCTACAAAAGGCCTTTAGTACATACCCGGGCCGGGTTTGGTTATTACCTCAAATGAATTTAAAACAACGTTTTTCATTTATTTTCAGCTGCCTTTTCTCGGTGCTCCTGGCTACCGTTACCATTACCGTTTATTTGTTGTTTGCACATTTCAGGCAGGAAGAGTTTGCCGCCCTGTTGGCCGAAAAAGCCCAAACTACAGCAAAGCTGCTTATTGAGGTAAAAGAGATAGACTATAAAATGCAAAGGATTATTGATAGCAATAGCATCAATAATCTTTATAATGAAAACACACAGATTTACAACGAAAATAAAAAGCTCATTTACAAAAGTAACGACACGCTTTCAATCAATTGGGCAAAAGAAGATCTGGGGCAGATAAAAACAAAACACCAGGTATTTAAGAAAATAGGCGACTATGATGTATTGGGCTTATACTATACGTTTGATAATAAAGGCTATTACGTATTGGTATCGGCCGAAGACACTTACGATAACAAGCTAAATTATTTAAAATACCTGCTGCTGGGCGCATTTACTATAGGAACCGCTATTGTTTGGATACTATCCTTTAGTTTAAGTAAACGAGCCTTGAAACCATTGGACGATTTCAGGAAAAAGATACAGGAGATAACTGATAGCAATTTAAAGATAAGGCTGGCCCAGGATAAACGCCAGGACGAAGTAAATGCGCTGGCCAATTCATTTAACCAAATGATGGATCGTATTGATAATGCCTATAACCGCCAAAAAGAATTTACCGGCAATGCCTCGCATGAGCTGCGTACGCCGGTTGCCCGCATAGCCGCACAGTTAGAAAATTTACTTCACCGGGACGATTTGAATGCGGATGTTAAATTAAACGTCTCGCGTATTTTTGATGATACTTTCCAGCTTTCAGAAATCATAAGCTCGCTGGTGGCACTTGCCGATATTAATAGCAGCGAGCATAATTTTTCATTTGTAAAATTAAGGCTGGATGAACTGGTATTTAATACGGTAACGCAGCTAACAAAAGCGTATCCCGACTTTAAATTGAAGTTTGAAATTGAAAACAATACTGCAAACAATGCCGAACCGGAAATATCAGGTGACGAGACACTGCTTAAAATTGCGCTGTTAAACCTTTTTAAAAACGCTTACCTATACTCGGATAACCACTTCCCTGAGTGCGTTATCCAACAAGACGAAAATCAGGTTTACCTGGTTATTACAAATACCGGCCAGGCCCCCGAAATAGATGATACCAGCACTTTGTTCAATGCTTTTTACCGTGGCAGCAACGTTGGGCATACACCAGGCAGTGGCATTGGTTTAGGCATTGTAAAACGCGTATTGGAATATCACCAGGCCGGTATTGTATTTCGAATTATTGATAAAAATACCAACCGGGTAATTGTTACATTTTTGCGGTAAACCACTAAAACCCGCTTAGATTTTAATGTTGTGCTATTTCTTTGGGTTGCCTGCGACCCACGCTGTATGTTTATACACCTGCAAGACATCTATCCGTTAGATAACGGAGCTATCCCCCCCCCTCCATAAATTTAACCCGCCATATTGCCTTTTCTACAAACAATCCGGGCTTTTATCCGTAGTATTGTATTAATCCGGTTTTTTTAGGCTTAGCAACTCAAAATCAGCTTACTATATTTTACAAATATCTACCTGTCCGGACGGCGATGGTATCTCATTCAAACAATGGCACTATCGGCCCGTGATATGGAAATAAGGAAGCTATCGGAACAATTAATTGTTGTCAACCAGGAACTGTTAATCCAACACCAGGAAAACGAAAAACTCGCCGCAGATTTAAACCAGGCCCTCATTGAACTTGAATTGCAAAATCAGGACAAAGGAAAACGGGCTGCCGAACTGATCATTGCCAACATAGAACTTGATTTTCAGAATATTGAAAAAAGGAAGCGCGCCGAGGAGTTGCTTATAGTTAACAAAGAGCTTGATTTACAGAACGAAGAAAAAGAAAAACGTGCCGCCGAACTGGTAATTGCCTATGCCCGGCTCAGTTTTCAGAATGAGGAAAAAGAGAAACGGGCTGCAGAGTTGATACTGGCCAATACTGAACTGCTTTTTCAAAATCAGGAAAAAGAGAAGCGGGCCGCTGAATTAATTATAGCCAATACCGAACTGATTTATCAAAACCTGGAAAAAGAAAAACGGGCCAACGAACTAATTATAGCCAATAAAGAGCTGATTTATCAGAACCTGGAAAAAGAAAAACGGGCAAATGAACTAATTATAGCCAACAAAGAGCTTGTTTATCAAAACAAAGAAAAAGGCAAGCGTGCCGCCGAACTGATAATTGCCAATACTGAACTTGATTTACAGGACGAAGAAAAGGAAAAACGTGCCGCCGAACTGGTGGCCGCGCTTAAAGAACTCGACTTCCAGGATGAAGAAAAAGGCAAACGTGCCGCCGAACTGATTATAGCCAACAGGGAAATACTGGTACAAAAGCAGGAAAAAGAACGACGAGCCGCCGCCGAAGCCAAAAAAGATGAGTTTTTTAATATGGTAAGCCATGAATTTAAAACTCCGCTAACCAATATTAAGGCCATTAACCAATTACTTGAAAAAACAGCCGATAAGGCCGGCAAAACCTATGCTTTCATTTTAAATGCCAACCATAGCATTAAGCGCCTGGAGCGGCTGATTGAAGATTTGCTTGATGTTACCCGGATAAATGCAGGATTGATAGATTTAAACATCGCCGAATTTAATTTTACCGATGCCCTTACCCATAGTATTGGCAATGTACAGCTAACAGCGAACAGGCACAGGATTTTACTGGACAACTCCATCAACATAAAATACCTGGGCGACCAGTTCAGGATAGAGCAGGTAATAGTGAACCTGCTGAATAATGCAATCAAATATTCGCCCAAGGCTGATAAAATATTAGTTAAAGCCGAAATAGCAGCGGGCTGGGTAGTGGTCATTGTGGAAGATTTTGGAATTGGAATAGCCAAAGAAGATATAGACCAGTTGTTTCAGCGATTTTACCGGGTAAGCAAAACAGCAATGCTTTACCAGGGCGTAGGTTTGGGCCTTTATATTGCCGCCGAGATCATTAAAAAACATAACGGTACCTTCACTATCGAAAGTGAGCCTGGTAAAGGAAGTCGCTTTTGCTTCAGCCTGCCCTTAAATGCCGGCGCTTAAACAAATTACATTAAATACAAAAGCTATTGCTTAACTTGTTAGCCTTATCCAATTATCAAAGCAACAATTATGTCGTCAATGCTAGCCTATAAAGAGCCGTCTATCAAGGTAACCCAGGAACATCTGAAGATAGCGCTCGACCAGGTTCAATTAGGTTTTTGGGAGCTTAACCTTGGCAATTACGCCCTTAACTGCACCTCCAAATGTAAAACCAACATTGGCATCGGCGAAAACGAAACATTGGATTATGATAAGCTGTTAAACTGTATCCTGCCCGATGACAGGCCGCTAATGCCCGAAGCCATTATTGAAGCTATTCAATCTGCTGCGGGGGTTTATAGCCTGCAATACCGGGTAAGGCATGCTGATAATACCATTCATTGGATTGATGCAAAGGGAACGGTACTATTTGATGCAGCTGCCCCCTCCCACATTATAGGCACCATGGTTGATATTACGGAGAAGAAAGACCTGGAGCTTTTAAGGGATGAGCTTTTTAATGTAACCACGCACGAACTTAAAACACCCTTATCGGCAGTTAAAGGCTATTTACAATTATTAGATAGGTTTATTGCCGGCATAGGCGATGAAAAAATTACCCAGGTTGCCAAACGGGCTCTTGGCTCGGTAGAAAGGATTACCAGGTTGCTGAATGAAATGGCCGATCCGGCCAACTTATCCAACCAGATCAGGTTAGCTAAAGACTCATTTGATTTAAATGCCCTTGGCGAAGAAATTGCTGCCAACGCTATGCTGATAAATCCCGAATACAATATTCGGGTGGCTGCCACAAATGATAAAAACCTGGTATTTGCCGATAGGTACCGTATTGCCCAGGTACTAACCAATTTGGTTAATAACGCCGTTAAATACTCGCCGTATTGTACCAATATCGTGGTTTACATCGGGGCAAACGACAAAGAGGTTAAAGTACAGGTTAAAGATTTTGGCATAGGTCTGCCCAAAAGCGAGCATCACAAGGTGTTTCAAAAATTTTACCGGGCAACATCAACGCCACAAAACATACCGGGATTTGGCATCGGCTTATTTTTAAGCGCCGAGATTATCATCAGGCATGGTGGCCTCATTGGTGTAGATGATGACGAATCGGCAAACGGCACTTGCTTTTATTTTACCCTGCCGGCGCCTGCTGTTGGTTAAAATAATTCCCCTATCACATACCGATTGAACAGGTATTTATTAAACAGGTATTTAAAAAAGATGCCCGTGAGTTGACATTATACATAGCAATCGCTTTTAAACTTTTCAGCAACAAACGGATAACCTTTACAAGATAATACACTTTTAAGCTGCCTCGTAGAGGCAACCTGTTTGTAGAAAACGAATAGTTCAACCCTTTTTGCTCCTTAGGAGCTACCTTTCTTCAGGATCAACTTTTAACAGCGATTTCCCTGTTGACATTATCTCAACCAATCGACCAATCAAAATTTATTTCTATTTTAGTGGTTTACCCCATTATTTAAAATGAGAAAACATTGCCTGTCCCTGTTATTTGCAGCTGCTTTTGGTTGTGCTTATGCGCAGCAACCCGTAACCATTAAAAAAATTGCCGCGGGCACCGTAAAATACCAGGGCGGCACCAATACCTGCTGGTCGTTTTCAACCACATCGCTGGTTGAATCGGCCGAGATAGCGAACACCAAAAAAGATATCGATATTTCGGAGTTGTATACATCGCGTAACCTGTTCATTGAAAAGGCAAAGCGTTACATCCTGTCAAACGGTACAAGCTTGTTTGAGGCCGGCGGCCTGGCGCATGACGCCATGTACGGGATAGAAAAATACGGAGCTATCCCCAACGAGTTTTATGCACGTAAAAAAGGGGTCGAATTCTCAGACAAAAGCAACAAACAAACCGACGAGATCCTGAAAGCCTACCTGGATTCGGTACTTAAAACAAAACCCATTGATGCCAATTGGCTTACCGGCTTTATTAAAAAGCATGACGATATTGTAGGTACACCGCCGGCCAAATTTACCTGGGAGGGTAAGGAATACACCCCGGTTAGTTTTGCAAAAGAGGTTTTAAAATTCAATAGGCAGCAATATGCTACCATAACCTCGTTTACGCATCACCCTTTCTATGAAAACTTTCCGCTGGAAATTCCCGACAACTTTTTGCTGCGCGAAAACTATCTGAACGTACCGCTGGAGGAGTTGATAGCTATTGCCAAATCAACGATTGAAAAAGGTCAGTCGCTGGTGGTTGATATGGATGTAAGCAACAACGGCTGGAACTGCGGTAAAGCAGGCTATGCCCTGTTTGAAGATAAACGCTTTTACCGGGTGGGCAACGCCGATACAGCAGAGATGGCGTATAGCGTTCCGCTAAGGCAACAGTTATTTGAAACCCTGGTAACGCAGGACGATCACCTGATCCATATTGTAGGTATTGCCAAAAGCAAAGCTGGCAAATTGTTTTTTATCCTGAAAGATTCCGGAGGCGATCATTACGGACCGTTTAAAGGGTACGACTATGTATCAGTAAATTACTTCGCCATTAATGCACTAAGCATCACTGTGCCGGTAAGCGCACTTGACGACAAGTATGCTAAACTGGTAAAAGCACCGGTACCGCTTATTAATTAAAAACAAGCGACAACTCTATACGCAGAGTGCGGGGTAAAAACGCCGGATCAGGATTCAAAATATTCAACCGGCTCCAAATCGCCCAGTTCTTCATCGGTAAACAGCCGGGATCGGATAATGAACCTGATACCCATAGGGATTTCGATAGAAAAACTGCTGCCGCGGCCAGGTGTAACATCCAGTGTAAGGTGGGTATGCTTCCAGTACTCAAACTGATCAATGCTCATAAAAAATTCGCAGCCAGCAACTTCGCCTATTTTTACGTCGCTGCTGCCAATTTTAAAGTCCCCCTTTTCAAAACACATGGGCGATGAGCCATCGCAGCAGCCGCCGCTTTGGTGAAACATCAGCTCGCCAAACCGGGATTTTAATTCGGCTATTACTTTTTCGGCTTCGGGTGTAACGGCTACTCTTTTGGTCATGGTGGGGTTATTTTTAAAAGTTCCCTCCAAGGGGAGGGGTGCGGTTGGACACGAGCGCAAAGGCAGGGAGGGGTTTCTACGAGCGATAAGCTATCCAGAGGTTAACCGCCTGATCTAACCCCTACCTCCCCTTCCCCAGGGAAGGAATCACACGCACCCTCTGCTCTTACTAATCTGTAAAGCAATGTATTTACAAAATAAAAGGCGCCGCAAAACCCCAAATATTTCGCGGCTGCCTTTAACATTACAGGGTTAAAAGAAACCCAGTTTGTTCTTATTATAGGAGATCAGCATATTTTTGGTTTGCCTGTAGTAGTTCAGCATCATTTTATGATTCTCGCGGCCAAAACCCGACTTCTTGTAACCACCAAAAGGCGCGTGCGCGGGGTAAGCATGATAATTATTGACCCAAACCCGGCCTGCCTGTATGGCGCGGGGCACCTGGTAAATTTCGTGGGCATCGCGTGTCCACACACCGGCGCCAAGGCCATATAAGGTGTCATTGGCAATTTCAATGGCTTCTTCGGTAGTTTTAAAGGTAGTAACCGATACTACCGGGCCGAAGATCTCTTCCTGGAAAATGCGCATCTTATTGTGGCCTTTAAAGATGGTTGGCTGTATGTAGTAACCGCCGCCCAATTCATCAGGTAGTTTTTGGGCGTCGCCGCCGGCCAATACTTCTGCACCTTCTTTTTTGCCAATATCCAGGTAGCTCAGAATTTTCTCGTATTGATCATTAGAGGCCTGCGCGCCCATCATCGTTTCAGAATCAAGCGGGCTGCCCATTTTTATAGCTTTTGTACGTTCAATAACACGCTCTATAAATTTATCATAAATATTCTCATGCACCAGCATACGCGAAGGGCAGGTACAAACTTCACCCTGGTTTAAGGCAAAAAGTACTGCGCCTTCTACAGCTTTGTCAAAAAACTCATCATCGGCATCGCCTACAGACTCAAAAAAGATATTTGGCGATTTACCCCCCAACTCCATAGTGACGGGAATTAAATTCTCGGAGGCATATTGCATAATTAACCTGCCGGTTGTGGTTTCGCCGGTAAAGGCAACTTTGCTTATGCGTGGGTTGGTAGCCAGCGGCTTACCGGCTTCGGGGCCAAAACCGGTAACAATGTTTAATACGCCCGGGGGCAAAACATCGCCAATGAGTTCCATTAGCACCATAATACTGGTTGGGGTTTGCTCGGCGGGCTTTACAACCACACAACAGCCGGCGGCCAAAGCAGGTGCTATTTTCCATGTGGCCATTAGTAATGGAAAATTCCAGGGAATAATCTGGCCCACTACGCCAAGGGGCTCCTGCAGGTTAATACTTACGGTAAACTCGTCATGTTCAGATATGCTGCTTTCCTCGGCGCGGATAGCGCCCGCAAAATAACGAAAGTGGTCAACACACAGCGGCAAATCGGCAGCCATGGTTTCGCGGATGGCTTTCCCGTTATCGATGGTTTCTACCGTAGCAAGGTAGCTTAGGTTATCTTCAATTATCTGCGCTATTTTAAGCAATAAGTTGCTTCGGGTAGTGGCCGCAGTTTTACTCCAGGTTTTAAAAGCTTCTGTAGCGGCATCAACGGCTGCCTCAATATCTTCTTTGGTTGATCGCGCGGCTTTTGTAAAAACCTTGCCATCTATCGGCGATATGTTGTCAAAATATTCGCCTTTGACGGGCGGAACAAATTTGCCGCCAATAAAATTGTCGTATTTATCCTTAAAGGATGGTCTTTGGGTTAAACTCATGATGGTTTTATTTTTTAATTGGTTAGGCTAAGTTAGCGGCCCGCCTCATCGGGCATTTGCACTATACTCTCAATTGGGTGCACAATAATTTCAATTTTAAAATGAATTATAAACTACCGATTACTATGCCTAATTTTATTTAATAATAAACCAATTATGAACGAGAGAAACCTGGTATCTCCGTTTGCCCTTTGTGGTAAGCGCGAGCTGCAAACGCTGGTAGAAAATCGCCGTGCATATACATTAAACCACTGCGAGTTAAATATTTACGAAACCTATCAGCGCAGCGAACTTGTTCCGCTTACTTTTGATGACCTGGTAATTACCAGCATGCTGCGTGGCAAAAAAGTAATGCACCTGTTTGATAAGCCCGGCTTTGATTACCTGCCCGGCGAAACCGTGATAGTGCCGCCAAATGTTACCATGACTATCGATTTCCCGGAGGCATCCGAGCTTAATCCCTCGCAATGCACCGCCCTGGCCATTAATCACCATGAAATAAAAAGCACGCTTGATTTTTTAAATGAGAATTATCCCCGTGCCGACGACGATCAATGGAAGCTGAACTACCAGCAGTTTCACTTTTTTAATAACCATGAACTGGCCCAGCTAATTAATAAACTCATCAGTATAAGCACGGGCGATGTGTTAACCAAAGATGTACTGGCCAATTTAACGCTAAAAGAACTTTTGATACGTATAATGCAAATGCAAAACCTGCACCAGGTACAGGATAATATAGAGCAATTATCGACCGGGAACCGTTTTGCTTATATTTTACAATACATTAAAAACCACCTTACCGAAAAGCTTAATATTGATGCCCTTAGCCAGATGGCTTATATGAGCAAGGCCAGTTTTTTCAGGGCGTTTAAGCACGAAATGGGGATTTCGCCGGTTGATTATATTATTAAAGAGCGGATACAGTTTGCCAAACAGCTATTGCATAATCCTTATTGCAGCATTGCCGATGCCTGCTTTAAAGCCGGGTTTAATAACCAGCACTATTTTAGCAGGGCGTTCCGCAAAATTGCGGGTACAACACCAAGTTTTTATAAGGCGGGCGTTGCACGGGGCGTAAATTAGCGGTAACAGTGTTGGCGTAAAATGGAAATGGGTAAACACTGCCCCAAAAGCGTACATGGGCTGTATCAAAAGTGAACGAAGGCTTGCGCAACAACAGCATATATCACTGATAACCAATCAGTTAAAAGCATGGCATTTAGTTTGCTTAGCAAATAATACTAAGGGTAAGCACCATGAAGCACCATAAACAACTGGAACGGCGCACATTTTTACAAGACCGGTTCGACATATTAATTAAAAGGCAAAAAAACGGTACAGCTACCTTTAATGAGCTTACCGAACTCGATGATATTGTAAACCGTGACCCCGCCATTCGTGAGAGTATCCTGGTTGAAATGCAGGAGATAGATACACCACCTGATAACCATTTGCCTATCGGAAAAACTACTCCTGAACCAGTTAAAAAACAGGGGTTACTTGATGTTCTTTTAGGCTGGATTAACAGGTGGTTTGCAGCAGAACCATCCGGATTTAAAACAGTAATGATTTAAAGTCTTTAGTTCAAAGTCCGAAGTCTAAAGTCCAAATTTATTCTTAAGCAAAATACGCCAGGCCATTTTTATGTAGTTTTCAAAAATGGATGTTGATTGGATTGGGTGAATGGTTGATTAAGTTAGAGTAAGTTGATTAGGTTGGAGAGGACAGAGATGCGTTAATAAGAACATGGCGTTAATTAGTGAATTCATTTTAACATAATCAACTTAATCCAACCCAATCAACTTAATCAACCACTCACCTAATCAACCACTCGTCTAAAATCACTTCGCTTTCCTGATATACACCGCGCCGAAGGTTGTTTTCATCATTACTTCGGGGCCGCCTCCGGCTATTTTTCCGTATACCCATTCGTCAACTTTGAGGCCGTACATGCCATTTTTATTTGTGCGGGTAACGCTTGGTTTCTGCTGATCTGTTGCCACATCAAAATCGGTAAAAATATCGCCCTTATCCGCTTTAAGTTTAACATTAGCTTTAAAGCTGGCCGGGAAGGTTACATCTATCTTACCATTTAAGGTGGAAAATGCCATAGCTGCTTTAGGGTCGATAGACTTGAAGGTAACTATTACCGGGCCGTTTACCGTTGTGGCTACTACCGAGCCCGAAATATCTGTTAGCTTGATACTGCCGTTCACGTTGCTTACCTCCAGTTCCCCATCCAGGTTGCTGCCTGTAATATCGCCACCATTTACGGTTGATATTTTAAAAGAGGCGGCGGTTTTAGGTACTTTTATAACCAGGTTAACATGCTTGCCCACACTGCTGTGCACTGTTACCTCGTTATTATTTTCGCGGGCGTTTATATCCATTGCGTTACTGTTCAATCGGTGCATGCCTGCGGCCTTTTCTTTTTCTTTATCCCGTTCCTTACGTCTTTCGTCCAGCTGTCCTTCAATTACGATGCTTTTGCCATCGTAGCCTGTCACAGTTATCGATCCATCTATCAAACCTACGTTTAGTTTAAACGGTTTAGCGGGATCGCTTAGCGGAACAGTTAATTGCTCCTGTGCCCACAATCGGGCTGTTATCAGAAGGGCTGCTGCAAATACAGTCAAAAATTTTATCGCTTTCATCGTATCGTTTATTATTGTTGTTTTTTGATATAAATATTCCCGTTAAGGGTTTCGAATTTGAATAATTTACCGCCCGAGCCAATACGCACATCGGAGTTTGAGCTGAGCTTATAGGTGGTGCCCGCCCCGCTTTTTGATTCGGTTTTTACCACTTTGCTGGGCATTACCTGGGCATCCGGGAAATCGGTAAAAAACTGGCCGTTCATACTTTTAAAGGTAAGGTCGGCAGATAGATTTGCGGGATAAGTAATGTTCATTTGCCCGTTGATGGTATGGTACGATGATTCGCCGGGAGGCACCGCCAGGTAATTTACTGTTACCGGGCCATTTACGGTACGGGCAGTTGTGGTACCTTTGGCGTTAATAATCTCTAATGAGCCGTTTACATTATTCACCTTTAATGATCCGTACACATCTTTAACGGTGATCTGCCCGTCGTTTACCGTAGATACGGCAAGGTTCATATTAAACGGAACTTTAAGGGTATAATCCAGTTTTACAATGTAATGAACCCGGTGATGGCGGTCGTCGTTATCCCACCTGTTGCGCGGACGGGTATCATAGGGTTCGGCAGTGTAGGCTATCACGCTGTCAGCTTTTTGATCAAAGCCCAGTTTAAATTCCTTTTTGCCCTGATCTACATCTTCTTTGGTATCCCCTTTAATGGTTTCATCAATTTCTATCAGCACTTTATCGCCATTATAGCCTTCTACTTTAATACTTCCCCATATATTATAAACGGCAACTGTACCCTTATTTGCCTGGAATTGTTTGGTAATGTGTTCTTTATACTCCTGTGCCTGTGCGGCGTTTTGAGCAAGGCATAGCCCGAGTGCCGAAAAAGCGGCAATTAAAATTGGTTTCATAATTGTTATTTTTAAATGAGTTGTGTTATGGTTTGTTTGATTTTGTCTTTTACACCAGGATTAAGACCCTTTTGTTTCAATAATTCTTTAAACGAGTTAACCGACTTTTTTTCCTGCAGCTTCAGCATCACATCGGCAATGGCCGATTGCAGCAGCGGCGAATCCTGCTGAACGATGGATGCTATCAGCCCCTGCCTCACTTCCGGGTGCGCGGCCAGTTGGGTTAAAGCATCCAGCGTGCTTAAGCGTACATTCACGTTAGGGTCGTTATTCAATGTAGCAAATAAGGCATCAATCACCTCTTTATCGGCATGTTTAATCTCGCTGGTATAGCTTACCGCTTTGATCCGTTCAGACGCCGATGGATTCTCCAGCATGGCCAGCATCATGGTTTGTTTTAGTTCATGCACCTGCGAACTCAGGGCTTGCAATTGCTCGTCCTGTTTGCCAGCAGCGCTTCCTTTAAAAGCCAGGTACCCCGCGGCGAAACTTACCAGTACAATAACCAGGCTATAGGCCAGCGGCCAGCGCGGCTGCCATTGCCACAAGCGGGCAATTTGTTCTTTAATGCTAAAGGCCGCTTTCTTCTCCTCAACCGACTCCTTGTAGGTGTCAAGCATCGCTTTAAATTTCAACTCCATGTAGGCTCCGGGTTCAGGTACCTGTATGTCGCCCAGTAAACCCCATACCTGCTGCATTCCGGCAAGCTCCTGCAGGCAGTCCTGGCAGCCGGATACGTGTTTTTCAAACTCTGCACGTTCGGCAGCGGTTAACTGGTTACTCATATAGCCGCTAAATTTTTCTTCGTATTGCGCACAATTCATCTTCATCTGTTTAACGTTCCATTTTGGCATAAATATCTTTTAACTCCTGCATAGCCCTAAAGGCACGTACCTTGGCGGCGCCCTCGGTAATGTTTAAAATTTGCCCAATCTCCTGGTATTTCAGCTCCTGGAAACGGCTAAGCGTTAGTATTTCCCGGTTATCGTCGCTTAGCTTTTCCATGGCTTTGTATAAACCGGCATTGGCCTGCTTTTTTTCAAGGTGTTCATCGGGGCTGGTGCCTCCCGGCAGCCTGTCGGCCAATTCGCCTACATCCTCGTGCATTCCTTGTTTGTTGCCTTTTTTGGCATTATCTTTTAATACGTTGCGGGCTATCTGGTACATCCAGGCCACAAACTCGCCTTCGCCCGTAAAACTTCCGCGGTACCGCAGCATTTTGTAAAACACGGTTTGTACCATATCCTCGCTGGCCTCGCGCTGATAGGTCATGTGAAACAGGAAACCGTATAAGGCACGGTAATGCCTTTGGAACAGCAGCCCCATCCTATCCAGATCTCCGGCTTTTACCCGGAGCATGATCGTGTTATCACTTAATGCGTTCAAAAAGGCCTGGTTGCGTTAGTTATATATTGGAGACCGCCGTAATTTTAATTGGTTACAGGAAATTTAAACTTTTTTTGGGAAAGGGGAAAGGTAAAAGGTTAAAGGCAAAAGGCGAAAGGTTAAAAACACCATTTTGAACGCAAGGCGAGTCGAGTCGACTCACCCCGACGATCCGTTAGCTAACGGACGTCTGCCCCTCCGACTGCGTCGCATGGAGGGACGAAAAGAGAAAAAATTGGGGTTACCCTCTTTGCGGCTTCAGCCGGAGAGAGATTCGGCCAGCGTAGCGTGGCCGGGGTGAGTCAATGGCCGCCATGCAATTGCAAACAATTTAAATATCGAACACTGAATGTCCAATATCGAATAATGAAGGAAAAACTTCGGTGTTGGATATTCGAAATTCAGTGTTCGATATTATTTTTCACTTCGGCTTTTCTCAACTTAATGGCATTAATCCCGCTACTCCAGGGGCAATGTAAACCAAAATGTACTCCCCTGTCCTAATTCGCTCTCCACCCCAATTTCGCCACCATGGCGTTTTACGATTTCCGAGCTGATGTACAGCCCAAGGCCGAGGCCGGCGTTTTGGTAACTGGCAGGCTCGGCCCGGTAGTAGCGGTCAAAAAGATGACCTATTTTTTCTTTTGACATACCGGGGCCGGTATCTTTTACAGATATTTTGGCAAAGCCATCCAGTTTTTCAATAACGAAGTAAATCTTTTTTGATTCGGGCGCATATTTTACGGAATTGTTTACCAGGTTTACTACAGCCTGGTCTACCTGGTGTTCATCGGCGTTTACTACTAATTGTTCGTCGCCTATAACAACCAGTTCGTGCTTGCCTGCAATACGTACATGGTTACAGCAAACGTTCAGCATTTGGGCAATATTAAACGGGGCTTTATTCAGCTGCAGTTTGGTTTCGTTCATCCGGCTCACGTTCAGCAGGTCTTCAACCAAAGCGCTTATTTTATTCATACTCCTGCTCGATTGTTCTATCAGCTTAGGCAGCATCTGCGACGATGGATTATCCTTCATCAACTCCAGCAGTTGTAACGACGCTTTGAGGGCGGTAATAGGTGTTTTAAGCTCGTGGCTGGCAATACTTATAAAGTCGTCTTTACGTTGTTCCTGTTCGCGGCGGTCGGTTATGTCAAACATTACGCCCGAAAAATGTGAAGGCTTGCCCGGCTCCGCATCGTACAGTTTACCGGTGGCTTTTACCCATCTTGTTTGCTTATCATGATAGCCAATAATAGGATGTTCAATTTGATGCAGCGCGCCTGTTGCTATAGAGTGCTCGATAGAGTTGAGCACCCTTTCGCGGTATGGCTCGGGTATTTGCTGGGCTGCAGCGTCGTACGGCATTTCCTCGTCGGCACTAAAACCAAACAACTGCCTGAGCCGGCTATTGGTAACTAATTCCCTTGTAGCTGTATTAATGTACCATGTACCCATATCAGCAGCCTCTACAGCAATACGCTGCTTCTCTTCGGCCCGTTCAATGGCTTTTCTGGCTTTTACCTGCTCGGTTACTACGTGGGCCAGCAGCATAATACTGGTAGTATTACCTGCCTGGTCTTTTAATGGCTGATAAACAAAATTGGAGTATACCTCCTCAATTTTCCCTTCCTGCTCCAATAAGGTTTTAACTTCGTTACCGTAGTAAGGTTTGCCGCTGGCATATACATTGCCAAGCAAATCCAGGTACTTTCGCCCAATCCACTCCGGTATTGCCTCTTGCAGGGGTTTGCCAATAATATTGTCAGTTTTTCCCCATACTTCTAAAACTTTTTTATTGGCCGATTCAACAATAAAATTGCGGCCTTTTAATACGGCAATTGCAACAGGAGCATCGGCCAGCATATAACTTAGCTTAGCCTCACGCTCGGCCAGTTCAATAATGTTAGCGCTTAAATTCTCCTTTGCTTGTATCAGTTCTTCGTTGGTGGCCAACAGTTCTTCATTCGCCGCAGCCAATTCTTCGTTTGATGCACCTATCTCTTCGTTAAGCACTTTTTGCTCATCGTAGCTTTTTTCCAATTGCTGCCGGGCTTCAACAAGCCCGGTTATGTCGTTAGCGGCAACTACTATGCCCGTTACATAGCCATCGGCATCAAACAAAGGATCGTAGTAAAAGCTTATATATTTAACCACTGTACCGCCCGGCGTATCCAGGTAAAATATTTCTTCATCCTCTCCGTAGCTAATGCCGGTATCATAAACCTGGGTTAATAAAGCCGCGAAAGGCTGGCCTTCCAGTTCGGGCAATATTTTCATCAGCTGCTTCCCGGTAATATCTTCTGTAACTTTGCCCCAGATATCGGCAATTGCCTGGTTTGCAATTTCAACCACCCAGTTGCGCCCCTTTAATATGGCCAGCGGGTTGCGTGCCGTAGCTATCAGGGTGCGTAAACTCAATTCGCTTTCAAATAGTTGTTTGGTGCGCTTGGTTACCCGCTCTTCTAATAATATGTTGGTGTGCTGCAACTGTTCCCGTATTGCCGATAGCTCTTCGTTACTGGCCTCCAGCTCTTCTACCGTGGCTTGTATCTCATGATTGGCCTCGTTCAATTTATGATTAAGCGATATAAGCTCTTCTTTTGACAGCGCAAGATGCACATCGGCCAGTACTTTATCGGTTACATTGGTAACCATATGAATAATGTACAGTATATGATGATCATCGTCAAAAACAGGCGTATTTAAAGGCTCCCAGTAGCGTGTTATAAACTGACCGGCTATTACCGGGTGTGGCACATCGTAGCGCTGTACAGCCATTCTATGGGGCTGCTTGTTGCGCAAAACCGACTGTAGCGAGGCATTTAAGTTAAATACCCCCATGGCCTCCGGCGTATCCGGGTTATCCGGAAAAACATCAAATATATTGCGCCCGGCAATGTTTTCGCGGATGGTTTCTGTTTCCCTTAAGTATTGATCACTGGCGGTTAGTATCAGCAATTGCGGCGATAAGATAGCCATAGAAACCGGAACGGTTTCCAATGCTTTAAGCGTTTGGGCAGACGGACCAATATTTGCTGACATAGATAGGTTATAAGACGCAATTTACTTTGCGTTTTGCGAAATTTAAAGTAATAATTAAAATAAACCTAAAGATTAATTTGTTTTGGCGAAACAATATTATTGCTATTCAGAATAATACATTCTTAAACTAATACTCCCTAAATTTGTTAATTAACTACAGTTTTTACAATGCAGATACATCAGCAAGCCATCCGATTACGCGAACGAAAACGCGGTTTCCATTTAATAACCGCCGAAGTGTTGCAGGCACTACCGCAGATAGCCACTATCCGAACGGGCATGCTGCAGGTTTTTATCCAGCATACGTCGGCGTCGCTCACCATTAATGAAAATGCAGATCCAACTGTGCGCGTGGATTTTGAGATGTATTTTAACAAAGCTGTGCCCGAAAATGATCCCGACTATCGCCATGATGATGAAGGGTCGGACGATATGCCCGCCCATCTGAAAGCAGCAATGCTGGGCAGTTCGGTCATGGTGCCTATCCATAACGGCAGGCCAGCATTTGGCACCTGGCAAGGCATTTATTTATGCGAACACCGGAATTACGGTGGCAGCCGCGATTTGGTGATAACCGCCTGGGGGGAATAGAGGCCTCACTCAACCGTCTCCGATGCTATTAAGTTAAGAGAAGCAGATTGAAAAACAATATCGAACACTGAATTTCGAATATCCAACACCGAAGTTTTTCCTTCATTATTCGAAATTGGATATTCGGTGTTCGATATTAAATCGGTCTTACTCAATAGTATTACAACCTTCTCCAAAGGAGAGGGCTTTTGATTTGTATGGGAGTATTTAGTGGTTGCTGAAAAAATTCCAATACAAATATTCCTTGTTTTTTGTCAAATTACCGTCGTAAATACACTAATTAAAGCTTAGTTCCCCGGCAAGGATTTGGATGAGGCTTCACATATCCCAAATGTTATTATATATTTGTTTTTGTTACAAACCTTAACGATAAAATGCAGAAGTATTCGAAACAAACCAGGTTATTATTAGCTGTAGATTGTATAATTTTTGGCTTTGACGGGGAAGTTTTAAAAATATTGCTGATCAAGAGAGGTTTTCAGCCCGAAAAAGGGAATTGGAGCTTAATGGGTGGTTTTGTGCAGAACGATGAAAGTCTTGACCAGGCCGCCAACCGTATCCTGAAACAACTTACAGGCCTTGAAGGCGTGTACCTTGAACAATTATACACTTTTGGCGATCCAAACCGCGACCCACTGGAGCGCACCGTTTCGGTAGCTTATTTTGCTTTAATTGACATTCATAAATATGAAACCCAGATAAGCGCCGATTACCATGCCGAGTGGTTCCAGCTTAAACGGGTGCCAAAATTGATATTCGATCAGCAGGAAATGGTTGAACAGGCCCGCAAGCGCATTCGCTACAAAGCGGCCATGCACCCCATTCTATTTGAGCTGCTGCCTACCAAATTCACCATACCACAGTTACAGATCCTATACGAGAGTGTTTTTAATACCACTATTGATAAGCGTAATTTTAGTAAAAGGGTACTGGCTACAGGCCTGCTTATTAAATTGGCTGATAAAGATAAAGCCGGCTCCAAACGGGGTGCCTATTATTACCAGTTAAACATGCAAAATTACTATGCCAAATTCCAGGCGTTCATGAATTTTATCCCGAACCCGGATAGCTTATAAGGGTAAGTTTGTGGCTAACCCTCAACCGGCGTTCAACCAATTTTACAATTAACCGTGTTAAGCTATTCCTGGTAAGGCAAGTGTTTAATCCGGTTGCGTTTTCTTGTGCAAATGCGCCAACAAATCACTTAGCCTCAGCTACTTCAACCATAAATCGTTAAAAAACACAGCTACCGCTGTTGCCGGCTGTTATCTGCACAAAAACTGGCCATGTATTATTAGGCGAATTTAGCGGCAAAAAAATATTTGAAATACCCTAAATCAAAAAACAAAAAATAGGGAAACTTATCAATAAACAGCCTTTTTATTGTAAAAAAAGACAATACTGGCAAGTATTTTATATACCTGGGTATTGTTTGGTAATAAAAATTTTACATATATTCATCCTGTCGATTTTATAGCCCTGCAACAGCTTGATTTGTAAAATGAAGAAGTTTTTAAGCCTTTTATTTTTGCTGACATTTGCGGGTAACACCGGCCATTGCCAATTAAAAGATATTGATAATATCCAAAAACAACTTCCTTTAATAACCGATAGTATAAAATACGTTAATGCCCTTAATCGCCTGGGGATGCTGATGTATGAAAAAAGTATCGATAACTCATTCTATTACGCCAAACTGGCCCGAACAATCTCTACCAGGCTAAAATATAAACAAGGCGAGGCCGACGCCCTTAACGTAATAGGAATAGTTTATGACCTGCGCGGCAATCTTCAGCTATCGCTTAAGTATTATAACGAAGCCTACAACCGCTATTCGGCCTTACGCGACTCGGCCAATATTGTTCAGGCTTTAATGAATATCGCGCTTGTTTTTAACGAGCGTAAAGAGAACAAAAAAGCTATAGAAACTTTAAGGCAAGCGTTGGCACAGGGGGCAGGCCTTAAAAAAGACTCGATCATGTCTTTATTATACTGTAACTACCTGTTGCTGTATCCAGATTCAATCGACAAGGATTTAACCAAAGAATATCTCGACCGGGCACGCCGCATAGCCACCAGGTATAAAGATGAACGGCTATTGCTGGTAACAGACCAGGTACAGGCAAACATTTACCTTAAAAATGGCCAGCGCGACAAAGCAATAGCAGAATTGCAAAAGGCCGCTGCCCAAGGCATTGCCCTGGATGTAAATTACGTAACCCTTGATATATTAAAAAGCCTTGGCGATCTTTTTATACCTTCCGATACCGCAAAATCTATCCAATACTATAAACAGGGACTGGCAATATCGGAGTTAAAAGGTTACCATTTTTACGGCAAACTTTTTGGCAAAAGCCTGTACAACATCTATATTAACCAAAACAACCTGCGCGAAGCGCAACGCTACAGCGGTAAACTAATGCAACTGTACGAGGCCGATGAAATGTTTACCAATACATCGGGGCTTGATTATATTGACTACGCCATAAAAGACCAGAAAATAGAGGCGCTAACCATAAGGGCCGAAAGCCGCAATACATTGATATTGGTTTTTGGTTTCCTGCTTTTGCTTACAGGGCTTTCGGTAGCCATATTTTATCGTTTATACAGGCTTAAACGCCGGCACAGCGAAACCCTGGAAGAATTGAACCGATCGGTACAGCTACGCAACCAAAAACTGGAGGTTGACCACGAATTTAATAACCGGCTGGTATCTATCCTGGCGCATGATTTCCGGCAGCCCCTGGGCTCATTAAAAACCCTGGCCACGGTTTTAAAGGATGCAGATTCATTTACCCACGAAGAATTGATGATGCTGGTAGAAACCATGGAACGTTCGGCAGATATATCATTGGAGATTTTTGAAAATATTTTACAATGGATAAAACAACAACTATCGGGCTTTAGTTACAGCCCGGTTGCAATGCCCCTGCGGGAACTTATAGATGAAGCCCTGCAACCATTTGCTATTTTGGCCGAAGAGTGCGGGATTACCTTAATAAACAATGTAGATAGCAGCATTAACCTGTATGCAGATAAAGAACTGGTACAATTTATCCATCGTAATTTTATACATAATGCTATTAAATTTTCGCCCAGGGATTCAAATATTACCATAGTTGGTTTTAGCGGTCCCGATGAAACGTCGGTTTGCGTACAGGATGAAGGCAAAGGCATTTCGCCGGAAAAACTGCCGGGGATTTTCAATTTCAAAACAGACCTGAAATACAGCAACGAAAAAGAAAAAGGCGCCGGTGTAGCCCTCATGATATGCAGCGATTTCATTGACAAAATGAATGGCCGGATTTGGGTGGAAAACAACAAAGGCAAAGGCGCATCTTTTTGCTATGCCCTCCCCGTTGTTCAAAAATCATCCCAAAAGAGCATTTTAAAGCCGCTTGTTACCGCGCAGGTGCTTACTGATTTATAAACCCTGTTATTTCCCGAAAAAGCACTACGCCGCCCGGTCAGCCTTAAATACCCGGCCGTTTTTTAATATAATGAGCTTTTATACATTTGTCCATCAATATTACCTGGTAGCAATATCGGCGTTAGGCGGCATGCTTTTATAAAATATCAACTAACAGCCCGGCTTATAGCCAGCGTGCTGAATGATTAAAACATAATAATTGCTATCTTAGCCTGATTGACGTTGCCGGTTAACATGATAACTAATTATCACTTATCTAAGCATATAATAAAATTGTGTTTGTAACATGCGCATTGTAGACATTGACAAAAATACGCCAAAGAAAAAACGCAAATTACACATGTGCCCAAGGTGCAAAAGTAATGGCGGACAAAGAAAACAACGGCCATTGTTAGTAAAATGGCTGTTATTTTGGTTACCCTTAAAAATTTATCACTGCAAAATTTGCAGTAAAAAATTTATGGCATTTGGCAGTTGGTAATTGCCCAGATAACACCACAACTGCGTTAAAATTACCGTTCCTGCTGGTAGCAATAGCGGTTTACGGGTGGGCTTTATAAAAATGACATGCTGGCTTACGCCCTAAATTCAAAAAACCGGCGAGCCCTGCACCGGGAAGCGATGTGTTTAGCTTCAGATGACCTTGTTTCTGTAACTAATTGTTACGTGTAAAATAAACCGGCAAATTTCGCCAATCTGATAAAAATAGATGTTTCTGAAAACCTGCTAAATTTTATTAGCTATAAGAATTTTAAAACCCTATTTTTAGCGCCGCAAATAAGGGCACCTACCCGCCCGTTATTTTAGGTTAACCAAACAGCAATGAAAGTTTTAAAATTTGGTGGTACATCTGTGGGCAGTCCGGCCCGCATGAAAGCACTGCTTGACATTATTGACCCCACAGAAAGACAGATCGTTGTACTTTCGGCAGTATCGGGCACAACAAACAACCTGGTTGAAATTGGACAGGCTTACCTAACCGGGGATAAAAGGAAGGCCATTATCCTTATAAGCGCGTTAAAAGACAAGTACGAGCTGTTTATAAAGGAACTTTTTACCGATGCTGAATATTTAACGCAAGGCAAGGAAGTAATTGACTATCACTTTGCTTTACTTAATAACCTGGCCAATGATAATTTTACTACCGTAGAAGAGAAAGTAGTTTTGGCCCAGGGTGAGTTGTTATCCACCACTTTATACCATGTTTATTTAAAACAGATAGGCGTGCCATCGGCGCTCCTGCCTGCTTTAAGCTTTATGAAGATTGATGAAGACAACGAGCCGATAGTTGACTATATCACCGAAAAAATAATTCCGTTACTTGACAAACAGCCAGAGGTTAACCTATTTATAACGCAGGGCTTTATTTGCCGCAATGCTTTTGGCGAAATTGATAACCTGCGCCGCGGCGGCAGCGATTATACAGCCTCGCTGATAGGCGCCGGCATCCGCAGCGAGGAGGTACAAATTTGGACGGATATTGACGGGATGCACAATAACGATCCGCGGATTGTAAAAGGCACGCAGCCTATAGCCCAGCTATCATTTGATGAGGCTGCCGAGCTGGCCTATTTTGGGGCGAAGATATTGCACCCGCAGAGCGTATTCCCGGCACAAAAATACAAGATCCCGGTACGCCTGCTCAACACTATGGACCCGCAGGCCAAAGGTACGCTGATTACCAATACAAGCGAGAAGGATAAGATAAAATCTATTGCCGCTAAAGATGGTATTACCGCCATTAAAATTCAAAGCAGCCGGATGTTGCTGGCACATGGCTTTTTGAGAAAAGTATTTGAGGTTTTTGAACGATATAAAACATCAATAGATATGATTACCACCTCGGAGGTGGCCGTATCGTTAACCATAGATGATACCACTTACCTTGGCGAAATTACCAGCGAACTTAACATATTTGGCTCGGTTGAGCTGGACGTAAACCATACTATCATTTGCGTGGTAGGCGATTTTGGCGCCGAAAAACATGGTTATGCGGCAAGGGTGCTGGAAGCCGTAAAACACATCCCATTAAGAATGATATCATACGGCGGCAGCGACCATAACCTGTCATTACTGGTTAAAACCGATGATAAGGTGGAAACACTGAGGAGTTTGCATAACAGGCTATTTTGATTTCGGAATTGGGAATTTGGATTTCGGATTTATTTGAGCTCCTTATCCTACTCCACCCCTTTTTTTGAATTTTGACTTTTGAATTTTGACTTTAACAAAATGTTTACAACCGATACCATAAATACCTTTAACCAATTGGATACCCCATTTTATTATTACGATTTGGGTGTGCTGCGCCAAACTTTGGATGCCTGCCGTGATGCCTCGGTAAAACATGGCTTTCACGTACATTATGCCATGAAGGCCAATTTTAATCCTAAAGTATTGGATATGATCCAATCCTTTGGTTTTGGTGCCGATTGTGTGAGTGGTAACGAAGTTAGGGCTGCTATTGAACATGGTTTTGATAAAGGCAAGGTAGTTTTTGCAGGCGTAGGAAAATCAGATCGTGAAATAAACTATGCCCTTGATGCCGATATTTTTTGCTTCAACGTAGAGTCGGTACAGGAACTGGAGGTGATTAATGAGTTGGCCGCCGCCAAAGGCAAAAAGGCCAATGTGGCTATCCGTATTAATCCGAACGTTGATGCGCATACACATCATTTTATTACCACAGGGTTGGATGAGAATAAATTTGGCATCAATATATGGCAGCTGCCCGATGTGGCCACTGCTTTGCGCAAATGTGCCAGCCTGCAGTTTTTAGGCATTCACTTCCATATAGGTTCGCAAATTACCGACCTGGAGGTTTATAAAAGCCTTTGTACTCGCATTAACGAAATGCAGGACTGGTTTGAAGACCATGGCTTCCCGGTTAAACTATTAAACACCGGTGGCGGTTTGGGTGTTGATTATTACAGCCCCGATACCAACATTGCCGATTTTGAAAACTATTTCCAGGTATTTAAAAACTTCCTGAACGTAAAACCGGGACAGGAAGTACATTTTGAGCTTGGCCGCGCGCTGGTAGCCCAAAGCGCATCGCTGATATCGAGGGTGCTGTATGTAAAAAATGGTAAAAAGAAAAACTTCCTGGTACTGGATGCCGGCATGACCGAACTGATACGCCCAATGCTTTACCAGGCTTATCACCAGATAGAGAATATAAGTAGGCAGAATCAAGAATCAAGAGTCAAGAATCAAGACGAAGAAAAAACAAGCGAACTCACCGCTAACCACTCACCACTCACCACTCACTATGATGTGGTAGGCCCGATATGCGAAAGCACGGATTGTTTTCAGAAGGATGTTGACCTGCCCGAATCGTTCAGGGGCGACCTGATTGCAGTACGCACAGCTGGCGCCTACGGCGAGGTGATGGCTTCCGGTTATAACCTACGTGATAGGGTTGGCAGCATTTATTCGGAATAGTTGGGGTAAAGTAGAAAGTCTTAAGTCCGAGTTAGACTTTGTTTCTTTTGACTTTCGACTTCGAACTTCAGACTCAAGACTTCTGACTTAGGACTTCTTAAAACTTTACACCTACCCTGAACTGTACGTAAGTACCGCCCTCAACTATCGCAAAGTACTGCTTCAGTTGTATAAAATAGGAAAAGGCAACGTAGGTGGGTGTTTTATAAGTTACGTAATCGTTTTTATTGTTGTTGTAAATATTGTCGTTACCAAAGGTTTCGCCAACAAACAACCTGAAACCCATTTGGGTATTGGGCTTGCGGCCATGAAAAACCACCTCGCTGGTTAAGCCGCCGGTAAATAATTCGGTACGGGTATCGGTATAAAAGTTGGGATCGCCGGTAACATCCTTTCTAAACCTGGCATAATCGCCAAACTCATGGCTATAGGCCGCTTCAAAGCCAATAATTCGGATATCGGTACGCCCATCATTATTGATATAGAAATTGCCCGACAGGCGGCCGCCTACTGCGCCAAAAAACTTATCTTTAAAGTAATGAGGGTCGCCCTGCTGCAAATCGTAATTGGCGTAATTGCCCAACGAGGTAAATGCACCGTATGCCAGGTTAAAGTTTTTAAACGTGTGCGCTTCACTTATATTTAGCTGCCCGCTGGTAAGCTGATCGCTAAGATTATTACCAAAATCAAGCGCCAGACCGGCAGACACATACGTAGCCGATTTAGCACTATCCATCGACATCGGTTTGGGCATATAAGCTATATCGCTTTTATGCAGGGCCGGGCCATACACATGTTCGCTGCATGAACTTAACAAACCAATAATTAGTACTGCCACGGGCAAATAGAGTTTTATTTTCATATAGATAAGTTTAGCTGGTTTTGACATTGGTAAAATTCTTTAATAGTAAGTTAATTTAATGACAATGCAATGGATATAATTATAAATCTATTATCAATTTAAAACCTGTACCCAACCCTAAGCTGTGCGTAGCTGCTTACTTCAATAATGGTTATAAAATTATTTAGCTGCATAAAATAAGCAAGGGTTATAAAAGTGGGACCGCTGGGTAAACGTTCAATTTTTAAAGCTTCGCCATCAGTGTAATGATTGTAGATACCATTATTACCAACGGTGCCGCCGGCAAAACCCCTTAAACCAAACCGTTGATTGTGCCTGTTACGAAACACGATCTCGGACGTTACGCCCATTGAGAAAAGATTATTACGATTATCGGCATGGTAATGCTCCTGATCGCCTACAACCTTTCTGAACGAGGCATAACTGCCAAATTCATTGCTGTATGCCGCCTCAAAACCAATGAACCTGAAATCAAAACGGCCACGATGGATAAAATAATCTGCAGATAGCCTGCCACCTGCGGCACCAAAAAACTTGTTATTGAAATAATAAGGGTCAATCTTCGCCAGTTTATTGTTATGATAGTTGCCCGCTACCCCAAAAACGCCATATGCAACGTTGAAGTGCTTGAAAGTGCTGGCGCGGTTTAAATTTAACTGTCCGCTGGTAAGTAAATCATTATAATGCGAACCCTGGGCAATACCAATGCCACCACTAATGTAATTTGCCGATTTTACCGAATCTGTACTTATAGGCTTGGGCATATAAGCAATATCGGCAAGCCGCAATGCGGGGCCATAAACATGATCGCTGCATGAGCTTACTACGAGTGCAAACAACAATGCAGGCATGCAAAACTTGAACTTCATGTGTGATTAAGATTTAGTTGCCGGGCTTTAAAACTGGTTACTAAATCACAATACGTGAAGTTGGGTTATTTTGCAACAGCCTTTTATAATTAAACTAACAAGTTGTTAAAATATGCATCGTTAAAGTCGGCAGCATAATGCAGCACATTTAACAATGTTTCAAACTCTTCGGCAACATGTGTGGTAGTAAGTACAACGGCTTTCATACCAGCGTTGGCAGCTGCCTTTACCCCTTTGGGCACATCTTCAAACACAACACAATTCGTAGGCAAGGTATTTAAAAGCTGTGCCGCCTTTAAAAAAGTTTCGGGATGTGGTTTACTCAAAACTACATCATCGGCGCTAACTATGGCTTTAAAATAGTGCCTGATGTGCAGGTTATCCAATACAAAATCAATATTGAACGGAATGGCTGCCGATCCTATAGCCATTGGGATACCTTTTTGGTAAGCTGCCTCTAAAAACTCCCTTAAGCCGGGCAATAGCGCCAGGTTGGGTAAAAACTCCTGTTGGTATTTTTGTTCTTTTTTGTACGACAGATCGTTCATTTCATCCATCGTGAAACGGTTGGGACCAAACATCCGCACCAGTACTTCAGGATTTTTACCATACATCTCTTTTTTTACTTCTTCCCAGGTAAAATTGCCCCCCAACTGTTCATTTAAAAGTGATTGCCAGGCTTTGGTATGATAGGGCATATCATCAATCATAGTTCCATTAAGGTCGAATATAAAGGCCTTCATTATGTATATTTTGAATTTTGGCGCAAAATACACTTTATAAAAACTAAAAATAGCTTCCTTACGTATAATGATATATACACCGGTACAATTTTATTTAACGATATAGTTAATGTGACATTTAAAGTGTAGCTAAAATAATAAGGATTGTGTTGTGGTTGTTTTTGTGTGATTATTGATTTTAGCAAGCCCATTGGCCCAAAAGGCTGAAGGGCTTTTTTATTATCTGGTATTGGGCTGTGGATTCCCAAGCCAGATGCCGTTAAGTCAAGCAATTGTGAACGATTTAAATATCGAACACTGAATATCCAATATCGAATAACGAAGCAAGAATTTCGGCGTTCGACATTCAAAATTCATTATTCGATATTATTTGCCGTTCTGTTTTTCTTAACTTAATGACACTGTTCCAAGCCGCCCTCCTGCCATAGCTGCGTAATTTTAATTCGAAGATTTAAAAATTTAAAGAATTGAAAATCAATTTTTACTTTTTTGAAGCTACTGACTTTTAGTTATTTACTCCCTGCTGATATATTTTTGATTCCCAAAACAGGCTTTTTAATTCTAAAATCTTCAGATTCTCAAATCTTCAAACCCAGGAATTTTCCCTACCTTGCCCCTTTAATAAATAAAATAATGCAAAAAGAAGGAACAGTAAAATTTTTTAATGAGACAAAAGGTTTTGGATTTATTACACCAACAAGCGGTGGCCAGGATATTTTTGTTCATTCAACAGGCCTGATCGATGAGATCCGCGAAAACGACAAAGTAGAATTTGAAGTTGAAAACGGCAGAAAAGGTTTAAATGCGGTAAATGTAAAAGTTATCTAAGTATAATATAACCATTAAGCATACCAGGCATCCACTTTTCAGTGGATGCCTTTCTTTTTTTAGTCATTTCGCTGCGCTGGCATTAGGCTGCGCCGTCATTAGTCATTTCGCTACTCTGTCATCAGGCTGCGCCGTCATTAGTCATTTCGCTGCGCTGTCATTGGGCTGCGCCGTCATTGGTCATTTCGCTGCGCTGTCATTAGGCTACGCCGTCATTGGTCATTTCACTGCGCTGTCATTGGTCATTGGTATTTCAAAGTCCGAAAGTCTTCTGTCCGACAATCCAAAAAGTCTTAATTCTTGATTCTTGACCCTTGATTCTTCTTCCCCTCCCCTAAAACTGGCATTGTTGTTGTTCTAACTTATTCCAATTAAATCATATCTACAAAAAAACGAAATAACATGAAAGATCAAGCAAAAATTATAGCCGCACTGTTAGTGGGTGCAGCAGCAGGGGCTGCGTTAGGTTTATTATTGGCCCCCGAAAAAGGTAACGAACTTAGGGATGATATTGCCGACTACATAAACGACCTGGTTGATACCGCTAAAACCAAAGCGCAAACAACAGCCAGCGGCATAAAACAATATAGCAGCGATGCCGTTGAAAGGGCCAAATCAAAATTTAACGGTACCGTTAGCGACCTATATGATTATAAAGATGATGCTTTGGAAACAGCAAAATCAACTGCCAAAGCTGCCGCAGAAAAGGCACAACACGTAGCCGAAGATGTGGTTGAAGAAGCTAAAGCAAAAGTTAAAACTACAGCCAACAATTGGAACAATACTATACAAAATGCATAATTTTTAGTACTACACACCAAAACAAAAAACCCGGCCAATAATGTGGCCGGGTTTTTTATTTCATATATATTTTTTTATTGTTTATTTAACAACAAATATATTATTACCCTCAGTAGCATCCATAAATACGCCGCCGTCAAGGGTCACAGTCTTAATTACTTTGGAAGTTTTAATACCTACCGAAATCTGTTTTTGATTTTTTTCCCATACGGCGGGCGATTGGTGTTTGGTTTCGGTTGTTCCATCGGCGTAGGTTATCTTCACATCAAACGGGATGGCAAAACCGCCCACGTTTTTAATATCGGCAACATAGCCATCTTTGGCTTTACCAACCTTTTGCAAGTCAAGGTCGATGTAGTAATTGCTAAAAAACCAGTTATTAAAAAACCAATTGAGGTTACTGCCCGATATATTGCTCATGCAGTTGAAGTAATCCCATGGGATAGGGTGTTTGCCGTGCCAGCGGTCCATATAGCCATGCAGCGCCTTTTTAAACAAATCGTCGCCAAGCATATCTTTCAAAGCAAAATAACTTAACGATGGTTTACCATACGAGTTGTTACCATAGCCAGCCCTCAATTCGCTCGACATGGTGATAACAGGTTGATCTTCGCCAGTTGACGCATCATGAATCCAATCGTTTATCCTGAAATTTTTGTAAAGCGCATCGGCCTTTTCGGCGCCAATTTCATCGGTGCCTATTAAACGTTCAAAAGTTGTGGCCCAGCCCTCGTCCATAAAGGCATAGCGGCTTTCGTTAATGCCCATATAAAACGGGAAATAAGTATGGGCAATTTCATGGTCCTGAACAAAGGCAGAAAACTGAATATCGTCTGTATGGCTGTCATTAACCATCATCGGGTATTCCATATCCGCAAAACCCTGGAAAGCGGTCATCTTAGGGAAGGGATAAGGTACGCCCGGCCAGTTGCGTGAAAGCCAGCTTAACGAATGGCGGCCGGCCTGTACAGCATGATGAAAATCCTCTGATTTATCTAAAAACGCGGCCTGCATACTTGCCCTGCGGTGCGTGGCATCATCAACTATGGCGCTTGCAGCATCCCATACATAATGATCGCTGATGCCAACAGCCATATCACTGATGTCGTTTGCTTTCCAGATCCAGCTATTTTGGTCTTTTTGCGCTGTAATGTCCTTTTTGGCAAGGTCGGCGGCAGTTGCCACATGTATTGTCGAATCGCTGGTCATTGACGCTGCAAGGCGTTTAGCGTATTCAGGCTGCAAAACCTGGTTGGGGTTTTGCAATGTGCCTGTTGCCCAAACAATATAGTTTTTTGGAACATTTACCGTGAGCGTGTAATCGTTAAAGTCGTTATAAAACTCCTGCGCATCTAAAAAAGGCAACCTATCCCAACCGTTGTAATCATCATAAACAGCTACACGCGGGTAAAAATAGGCCAGGTAGTAGGAGGTAGAATCAATCATGCCCTCGCGGCCGCTTTCTAACGAGATCTGATAATGCCAGTCGATATCCAGCTTCAGCGAATCATGTGGCATTAAAGGTTTTGTTAAAGATACGGCCATATTGGTTGAGGCGCCCTTACTATTAACTTTTTTAGCCTCGCCATTAACTAAAAACTTATCAAACTGAATGCCGCTGGTCAGGTAATCCTCTCCGGCATCGCCAAACCGCGCAACTCCTGGCTTGTGAATGTTCAGGATCAGCTTCATGTTAAGCCTTTTTAAGGTATCGGGGCTGTTATTTACATAGGTTATCGTTTCTGATCCTTTGATGTTCCTATCTGGCGGTAAGGCAGTGATAGTGATGTTGTAGGTGCCGTGATTTTGCCAGTACTTTTGCCCGGGTTTACCATCGGCCTGTCGCGTTCCCTTTGCAAACGCTTTTTGGATATCGCGCGGCATGTACAAGGATTGAGCCTTTACCTGCGTTAACGCGAAACAAGATAATACGCATAACGCGATTGGTTTAATCAGTTTCATAAATGTAAATAAATTCAGTGTGTCAACTTTTGTAAAGATGCTGTTAACGCTAAATAGTTACAAAATAAATGAAAATTTAATACACCTACTTATTCGTCAGTTTTTCGTAACAAAATTGTAACATCCTTTTAATTGAGATTAAATAGTTTGCTAATACGGGAAATATTTTTTTTATTTGTTCAAGTTATTTTAATAGGGGTATTAAATAACTAATATTTAAGCCATCCGAGCAATCGGGTGGCTTTATTTTTTGAAATAACCCCGTTAGTCCTGATAAGGTGTTCTTTCGAAATAATCATATGTCTTTAAAGCGTTCCGTAAACAACTACCCCATCACCTCCACTATCTGACTTGAATTATGCGGGTTCGACGGGCCTAACATTAACATATCTCAAGGAGGGTAATAACGTCCATAAACCGCTCAAAACAGCTACATCCTAATTTTCATCAAGACAAAATTCACCATTCAAAGATTATTTTATTGAATATTTGTTTTTAGCGGATGGCATTTAGCTACATAGGCGTACACTTGGTTTGTGCAAACAATCAGTCTTTTTGATATCGTTTCAAAACTCTTGTATGGCTGGTTGTCAATTATTGTAAGAAGCCCGCACACCAATCCCCCTACAAGTTATTATTTATAGACAACACTTGTTAAAATAAAGCTGGTTTAGGTTGCGAAAATACTTGTCATTTCTACAAATAAACATTTAGATGGCTGGCGGTTACCGCTCATGTTTTAAAACGATTATAATTGATACAGGGTTAACATTCCAGCCGTATAACCAATACAGCACTAATGGCAGTAATTAATTTTACATTTTATTGTGCCTATATAAGCTAACTTTGCCTGCTGATAAGCATAACTATGAAATATAAATTAGGCGATTTTGTTCGGTTTGTTGACGAAAAAATGGAAGGTTTTGTAACCCGCATTATCGACGATCAAATGATAGGCGTTACCGGAGACGACGAATTTGAGATACCCGTACTGGCCAGCAAGGTAACCACCGTACATGGCTATGAGCCTGCCGGCACAAAAAAGACAGCCATTGCTGATGAAAAGCCTGCTGATTTAGGCGCATTTGAAAAGAAAGGCATCTACGTTGGCGTTATAGCCGATGCCAAAGCACCCTCGGTAGTTCATTTCCATTTGGTTAATACTACCTCATTTCAGTTATTGGCAGCTTTTAGCACCGAAAAACAGCAGGTATTTAAAGGAGAATTTTCAGGCATAATAGCGCCAAAATCGGCAGAAAAAATATACTCGGCGCAACTGGCCGACATGCAATTATGGCCGGCATTTACCTTCCATATCATTTATAATACAAAACAAAATATTGAACCACCAACACCTTTGGTGGTAAAAGAAAAATTTAAGGCTAAGGATTTTTCATCAACCAAAAAGCAGGTGCCTTTATTAAACCAGGCCGGGTGGCTTATAAGACTTGATGAACCGGATTTGATAATTGACGCCCAAAAACTAAAGGAAAGCTTTTTTAAACCTGCCGAAGAAAAGGTGGTATTTGAAAAGCCGGTAAGCGAGGTTGACCTGCATATTGAAAAATTACGCGACGATCACCAGTTTTTACAGGCCAGCGAGATGATTCAGATCCAGCTTGCCCATTTTCATAAAGCACTGGATGCGGCAATAGTGCATCAACTGCCGGATATTACATTTATTCATGGGGCGGGTAACGGCATTTTACGGCACGAACTGCATAAACTATTGGGCAAACACCCCAAAGTACAAACCTTTATGGATGCCCGGAAAGAGAAATTTGGGTATGGTGCCACAAAGGTGATCTTGAAATAAAGTAGTATTAAGTACTAAGTCTTGAGTCAAAAGTCAAAAAGGATAAATTTGACTTTTGACTCAAGACTTAGTACTTAGAACGATGCTTCATTACGCGATTAATATAACAATAGTGATAAAACCAGTAGTAGCATAAATAATATTGCGGCCCTTATTTACTTGAATACATTTTCTTTTACCAGGAACAAAGGCAGCGATCCATGGTCCAACACGCGCGAATGGAAATCCCTGATATTAAACTCCTTGCCTTGTTTTTTCTGTAATTCCTCTTTCCAATGCAGTATTTGTAGCGCGCCGTATTTGTAGGTTACTACCTGGGCCGGCCAGCGACGCATGCGGGCTATTTCGCGTAAGGCAATATCGTCCTGGTTGCGGATATTCTTTTTCCAGAATGCAAGGGCCTGTTCATCCGTCCAGCCATAATAGTTTAGCCCAACATCCAGCGGCACACGTACCGAGCGTACAACGTCCCACTCCCACTTACCCAGTTCGTCATAAGGTGTTTGGTATACGCCCAACTGCTTGCCCAGTTCCTCGGTATAAGCGGCCCAACCCTCGGCAAAGCCCATGTAATAAAAAAGCTGCTGCACGGCAGATGTTTTGGTTTTGCTTTCAACACTGGCCTGGTAGTGGTGCCCCGGCACAGCTTCATGTATAAAAAGCCAATCGTATTGGCGCTTGTTGTACGGCTTGTCAAAAAGGTTATAGTAAAAAGTGTTGTTATCATAATAGCCCGGTGTTTGCGCCAGCTGCCTGCTTTCGCCTGCCTTAATTTTCAAAGGGTTAGGCTGTGTATCGTTAAACAAGTTTGATAAACTGGCATAAATAACAGCCCTGGTATGTTCAAAACTTTGCTGTACCACTTTGGGGTCGCTTTCAAAAAAATCCGCGTCGTTTAAATGTGTATAAAAAGCATCTTCGGATAAACCTGTTTGCCGCCGCACAGTTTCAATATGTTGCTGTACACGGGCCACTTCGGTAAGGCCAAATTTGTAAATCTCGTCTGGCGTTACATCTGCGCTTACCCATCGTTTTAGTAAATAGGCATACCATGCCTTACCGTTGGGGATAGTTATGATGCCTCCTGCCGGTATTTTCTCCGGGCGATGTTTTATCCACTCCTGTTCCAACGCCAGGCGCTCCAGGTTTAGGCCGGTTTCATAAGTAATCAGGTTATAGTCCAGCTTTTGCGATGGAGTCAGCATATCGGCCTTATAATTTAAAAGGCCCTGCTTTGCCCAGGTAAAAAAAGCAAATTGCTTTTGAATGCTTTCTGCCGTACCAATGTGTTCCAGGCCGCTTACATAGCTCAGCTCAAGTTGCGGCAGGTTAAGGGCCTTGTACTCGCTTACAAACTTATCCGAAAAAGCATCTAACTTTTCCTGGGCACCGGCATTAAACAAGCACAGCATAAAAAAGCAAAAACAACATAAACTTATTTTCATTAGCCGGTATTTGAATGATTGTTATATTCGATGATAAATTGGCACCGATGTTACAAAACATGCGCATAATGACGTAAATTGTAGCCACCATGCATAAACTAAGCTTTATTATTTTCCTGCTGATCATCGGCAATAAAACCATTGCCCAGGTAACATATCCTGATGCCACATTGCCCGCCGATACCCCAGGGCTTTTTGCCAGGGGAGTGTTAACAGACGGCCTAAGCAACCGCGATTTTGCGATATCGCCTAAAGGCGACGAAATCTTTTACACTTTACAGCAACCCCGTTTTGTAACCAGCACCATTTTACACCTAATTAAAAAGAATGGCAAATGGGGCAAGCCACAAGTTGCACCGTTTTCGGGCCGGTATAAAGATCTGGAAGCAGCATTCTCTCCGGATGGACAAACGGTTTATTTCTCGTCAGACAGGCCTGCGGTAAGCAATCCCACAAAAAAAGACTTTGATATTTGGCGGGTTAAGCATAAGCCAAATGGCACATGGACCGAACCGGAGAACTTAGGCCCGGTAGTAAATTCGGACAAAAATGAATTTTACCCTAGCATAACCCGCAGCGGCAACCTGTATTTTACTGTAGAGGCCGATTATGGCAAAGGCAGCGAAGATATTGTAATTTGCAAACCCAATATAAATGGCGGGTTTAATAAACCCGAAAGCCTGCCACAGGATATCAATACCAAATACGATGAGTTTAACGCTTTTGTTGATCCCGACGAGCAGTTCATCCTCTTCAGTTCGGATGGCCGGCCGGATAACCTGGGCCGTGGTGATTTGTATATAAGCCGCAAAGATAAAGCCGGTGACTGGCTGCCCGTAAAACATTTGCCGGTACCCATTAATTCCGGCGCTACGGATTACTGCCCATTTGTAAGCTGGGATAAAAAGTACCTGATATTCACCAGTAATCGTTTAAACAAAGCTTTAACAAACAGCAAAACCAAAACTTACCTGCAGTTAAAGCAAATGTTAAGTAGCCCGGGCAATGGCTGGGATGATATTTATTGGTTAAAGTTCAACCACGATTGGTAACGATGGAATGTATGGAGCGAGAGATTTACGAAGAGGCGAGAGACTTACGAAGTTTTAAAAACTTCGTAAGTCTGATTTAGTCGGGTAAGAATAGAACTATTTCTTTTCTTCTGCCCTTTTTAACACGGCGTGATTTTTTGAGCCGTTAATTTCAAGGTCGATAGCAGTTGAATCGCCATAAAATTTGCCTGTATGGGCAATATCCATTCCGCCGGTGCTTACGCTGAATGAAAAAGTGGTACCATCAGTTTTGCCACCGGTTAAAGGCACATCGCCATCGGGTGTTAAAGCCGTGCCCGTTAATTTATCGCCTTCAATTTTAAAATTGTAAAGCAAAGGGTACTCGGTGCCGCCAATGTCAATTTTTCCGGCCCATTTTCCGTTAAGGTCGGCAATGGCAGCAAGGCATACCATAAAACAGCCAACTAATAATGCTGTAGTAAAAAATTTTCTTTTCATAGTTTAATTTTGTTGATATCTAAGATAAGACGTTTTTTAGTTATTTAAGTTACCAGAATATTATAAAAAAATAATGTTCAGTGTTTTAAAGCAAGGCACCTAATTAAATCATCCTGATACGAGTTAACTACGATATTTGGCTTTAACTCCGATATTATGTAAATTTGATTTAACAAAAATCAATTATGGAAACGATAGTAATGTTACCCGAAAATAAAGAGCAGCTAAGTGCCATAAAAGCTTTTGCCAAGGCTATAAATGTAAAATTTAAAACAGAGAAAAACCATTATAATCCGGAGGCCGTATCCAAGGTACGCCAAGGAGAAGAAGATTACGAAAAAGGGAAGGGCGTTAAGATAGCCATCGAAGATCTGTGGAAATAGTTTACATGGTTCAAGCTGTTGAAGACTTGAAATACTGGAAAAAATCAGGAAATAAAGTCGTACAGAAAAAATCCAGCAATTATTAATCTCAATTCAGGAAAACCCATTCGAAGGAATTGTCAAGCCCGAAGCTTTAAAACATGAGCTTTCTGGCAAGTGGTCGAGACGAATTAGTGGAGAACATCGTATCGTCTACGACGTCATAGACGACAAAATTAGGGTGTTTTTTTAAGAGGTCATTATAAAAAGGATAAGTAAATCGTCTGATTAAATTTAGATCTTCTCCCGACACTATATTCAAACATCGAATACCGTCTTATTTTCAAATTTTCAAATCCTCAAATTTTCAAATTCATTCTTCATCCTCACATCCGCATTATTTATTTGCTTAATTTTACCGCCGATGAAAAAAGTGGAAGTATTAAAGCTGATTGATCTGATTGAAGAGATTAAGAAACTGGATGAATTGATTACCCAAAGCCGCAAAACAAAGACTTCTGACTTTGTGCTTAACCAGTATGAAGCTAAAAAATTAAAAATGATTGGTTCTATCATCAATGAACTGGCCAACCCGCCTATCCAGTCGATGGAAAGCTACCTGCTTATTCAAAAGATCCTCAACAAATATTACCCCAACATTGATAACGGCGACCTGCTAAACGACAGCGACATAGCAAAAATCACTGCTGTCATTTAGTTTTGCCAACCTACAAGCCCCAAATAACGGCTAAAGGTTCCTCTCGCTCGCCTTCCTTCCAGAATATGGTTTTGGGGTGAAAATGTTTCCACGAATGCCAGTATTCCTGGTAGGCCTGCACTTTGATAAGCCGCTGTCCTTTTTGCGCCCCAGAAGTACATAAACCATCCCAATCCCAAACAGAGGCTGTTTCCTTGTCGGTTAGCTGACCATTCTTATCCAGGTCAAAATGTAGTGTTTTACCATTAATAGCTGCATTCCATACGTGATAGCTAAGGCTATCCTTCTCAATGCCTATCAGTAACGAATTATTGTTCAGCTCGTCATTCAGGATGCGCTTGCGGAACATGTGCCGCCAGTCGTAAGCCTTAGCCTGGCCGTTTATGATTACCCCTATAACCCAACTTTTACGAATCAGCGAATCCTTGTTTTTCAGGGTGCTATCTTTATCTATATATTGCAGGCGATCGTAATTTTTAAGATCGGCATAATCAGGCGCATACAACTTATCTGGCTGCATAATGAGCGATGTTGGGTGCTTTTGCAGCCAGGCGCCCAGGGTTAATTGCTCATAAGGCAACTCCTGTAAATGCTGACCTTTCAGTTTACCAACCGCGGCTTTGCCGGTAGCCTGGTACCACCAGGTTTTGGTGCTTTCATCCTCAATAATGGCATTATAATGCCTTGCCCCCACCAGCCTGAAATTTTGACGTTTGCCGTTTACAATGGGATTATAAACCCTGCCCGTGCGGCACATGGTGCAATAGGTAACCAAAACAGGCTGCTGCCCCACATTATCCTGTACTTTATGATGATAGCCCAAATAAATAACCGGGTAAGCCTTGGCAACGCCATTGTTTACCACACCTACAACCAAATAATTTAAAGGCACTTTATTGGATAAACCATTGGCAAATTTAGCTGCACCGGTTTCCTTAAACATAGTTTCGGCTTTGTACATATAATCGGTAATGTAAAAGCTGCCCAGGCAAAGCAACAATACCACGGCTTTAACTATTTGACCCCTTTGTGTGTTTTTTGAGTAGAACTTAAACAGGTACCAGGCAATAAAAATTATGCCTATTAAGCGTAACGGGTTTACAATTTTTTCCAGGTAATAACATATTGTAATAGCGTTTAAATCCTGGCTGCCGGGAAAAGGCATCAGCAGGTAGGCGTGTACCAGGCCTGGTACCACCAACAAAATAATCCCTATCCAAAATATCCCTGGCCTGTGTATATATTTCTTCATTTATCTGAACACCTGAAAGTCATGTCAAATTACTTTGGCATAACAAACCGTAGTAAATCCTCATTAAGTTGAAAACTGGTTTTATAATCGACCCTAATTTATCTAAAAAATTAAATAAACAACAACCTATTGCAAAATTATTATTGAGGGGCGGGGTTCGGGTGGCAGGGTTCGGGGTTTAGGTTAAAAAGAACAAATTGAATTTCGGATCTTCGCCCCCGAACCACGTCCCTCGAACCCCGCCACCCGAACGCTTACTTTACTGTTTCTTACCGTTTTCTACGCTTTTTATCTCTTCCTTCCTATCTTTTTTAAAGTCGAAGTTATTAAAATCGGGAGTTTGCGGTAAGTCCATGGTGTAGCTGGTAAGGGTATCAATCTCTATCGTGATATCTTTCGCGTCCAGATCTATCAGGTGGCCGCCGGCTGTTTTATCTATCGACAGAAAATGGAAATGGTAACCGCTGATGTGCGCCCCCTCCATAAATGCAGGAATGCGGAAGCCTACAAGATCACCCTGTAAATTGGAATGCTCAAAAAACTGCTGCTTGTTTAGCATGGCGGCAAGCGGCACGTAAGGTTTTTCGACCGGCGGAAAAGCGCGTGTTTTAACCAGCTTAAATTTACCGCTGATGTGGATGGCATAAATACCGTTCTGGTTGGTTAGCAGGCTATCCAGGTATGCATAAAGCGCTGTTTTATTTAATGCCCCGGTGTGTTTAAAGGTTTTTTTAGCCTTAAAAAAGCAAACTACGGCATAAGGCAGTTTGCCTGTATCGGCAACCAGGGTTGTTTGGCCGGTTGATCTTGTCTGGTAAATTTTTCCGTTTAGCATCAGTAATTCACCGTCGAGCTGGCCGGGGGCGCCGAGGCCGAAATCACCATGTTTTTCCAGTTGTTTGTAAGGATACCAGTTATCATACAGGCCTCCTATAAATCCCGATGCAAAACCGGCGCTGAACAGGTTATCGCGGGTATCGGCGGTTTTTGTTTTTTGCTGGGCGATGACCGGGTTATTGCATAAAGCAAGCAATAATAATAAACAAACAAAAGAAGCGCATTTTTGCATGGCAAGGGTATTTATTGAAGTTTACAAAGCAATTGTTTTTACATTACTTATMCAAGCGGTTAAAATGAATAAGTTTTGTAGCTTTTATGAAAAGGGGTCGCTTTGTTTTGCCGGAACCGAAATTCGTCAGATTAAAGAAATTACAGGATTTTTGAAAAATCAAAACAATCTGATCAATCTGCTTAGAGTCTAAAAACGAGATCTATTCATTGCCGTTGACTTTAGTCAACGGTAAACGAAAGCCCTATTGCTGGCTTTAGCCAAATTATTCAGTGGAATTTGGCTAAAGCCATTCGCCTTTTAGTCATTATTCCGTTGACTAAAGTCAACGGCAATGATTTTTATATGATACATAAAGAATCTAAAACAAATTTAGACAGGTCCTTAGGTTCAGACAAGAATCTGCACATCTGAAATCTGCACATCTGCACATCATCCTACCCCAACCTCACATAATGGCTTAACCGAAGTTGAAGGTATTGTGCTTTTACCAGCAATGTTTTTGTTTGTATAAAGCGCTCAATATCACGGGCGGCGCTCATTAAACCATTTTTATAAACCTGGCTAAAATCAAAATAGTTTAAATCAAACTTCCATTTGTCCTTTAAAAAATCAATAACCTGCTCGTCTTTCTCCAGCAATAGCTGGTAATTAATAACCAGGTAATCATCTGCGGGCAGCTTTTTTAAGGTCTTTAATATCTCTTCGTTATAATTTATCCACACCTTTAAATAGGTTTCGGCGTGCTCTGCATAAAATTTCTCTTCGCGGCGGCTCCTTCGCCAATGTTTCCATGCCATCCGCTGCAGGTAGTTACGGCCCATGTATTTTTTATCAACATGTGCAAACTCCCTGTTTATCAGCGAACTGATAACAGCCTGAAAATCGCGCATGATCACCAGGTATTTGGCCTGGGGCAGTAACTTACTATAGGTATCCAAGAAAAGGCAGGTGCGCGGGTCTTTCCACCCCCATTGCTCATACAATTGTTGTTTTATGTTGATGATGCTTTGCAGTTTGCCTAACTGGTAGGGCGATAATTCAATCTTTTTGGCATCTACCAGGCCCGAAATATGCAGGCTGTTGTTATTCAAAATCTCCTCATGCAGCTTCAAAAACTCAACATCCTCAAAATGCCCGTCAATGTTGCCATTGCCGCCGGCTGCCAGGTTTTCGCCAATCTGCAATCCGCAGCGGCTAAGCCAGTTTGTTATTAACGATGTGCCGGAACGGTGCATCCCGGCTATAATTAAAGTTTGATGTTGCATAGGGTGTCGATTTAGCTTTGATTGATTTTGAAAATACTTAGCAGGCAATAACCTGCCGGTTTAACAAATGATACTCCTGTTGTATAAAAGCCAGCAGCATGCCGGCGCATTCGGTAACATCATGGGTATAGGTGTTGATATACAGGTGGGGCGATGCCGGCGCTTCAAACGGATCATTCACACCTGTTAAATTGCTAACCCGTTCCGGGTGACCTGCCGGTAACTGCGCTTTTTGGTAAAGCCCTTTGGTATCCCTTGCCTTTAAAATGGGTAAAGGGCAATCCACATAAACTACCTTAACATCATCGTAATTGTTAACCAGCTGGCTACGCATAGCCTCATAGGGCATTATAGCGCTAATGACGGTAACAATGCCCTGGTTACTAAACTTGTTGGCTATAAAGCCCAGCCGCCTGATGTTTTCAAACCTATCTTCCTTTGAATATTTAAGATCGGGGAATAGCTGCTGCCTGTATTCGTCGGCATCAATTACCTCTGTTGGGATTTCTATCCGGCTGAGGCTTACTTTAACTTTTTGAGCGAGGGTGGTTTTCCCGGCGCCAGACAGGCCGCAAAGCAGTATGATCATAAAATTAATAGTTTTGGTTAACGTAAAAACAGGCTGATTAAACCTTTAACTTAATTATGTGCTTAACGGCAAATTTTCAGCTTAAATTGTAGTTAACATAGTGTGCATCGACAGAGAGTGGTTTTGTATCGACGAACCTATAAATAACGCAGACCAAAAGTTTTTGTTGAAGGAAATTTTATAAACTTTAAAAATATTTTTATGTTTTTAACTACTAAATAGATAGACATTATAGAATTAATTATATATTTGCAGCTGATAGTTTATAAAAGGGTGCTTTTAATAACTATAACGCAGGCGCTGGCCGGCAGCAAGCGGATGGTTCGATCCCGTCCCCTGCATCTCTTCTCTTCTCATATTTATGTTTTATAATTGGTTAGAATCTGAGCTCCTGCCCATCAGGAGCTCTTTTCTTGTTTTATATTAACTTACAGTCAACATAAAAATAACTTATTAAAATAATTTAAAAAGTTCTTTTTATTGAAAATAAGTTTTATTATGTTTGTACCAGTAATGCACAACTTGTTATTAGATAGAATTCTTTTTAGCCTTATGTCGGTGAGGTTAAAACAGTTTTTGTTAATTGGTTTGATAAATCCTCGTTTCGGCGGGGATTTTTTTTAATACGCTTTTTTTAATTCAACATATATATAACAAAGGTTCTTTAGAAAATTATGGCCCGATTAAATTTATTGGAAGAGACCCGGTACGAGAAGCTGCCGGTAAGCGTTTATGGCAACCAGCAGGAGGCATCTATTGCCGTAGCAGGCAGGATAGCCAAACTGATCCGCGATAAGCAGGCAAAAGGCGAGCAGGCCGTGCTTGGCCTGGCAACCGGTGTTACCCCCATCCGTGTTTATGCCGAACTGGTTCGCTTGCACAAGGAAGAAGGTTTATCATTTAAAGATGTCATCACCTTTAACCTGGACGAGTACTATCCCATGAAGCCCGATGCAGCCCAAAGCTATGTTACTTTCATGTATGAGAACCTTTTCAGCCATGTAGATATCGAACCAGCCAATGTGCACATACCCGATGGTACTTTGGATAAAGAAGACGTAGTAGCCTTCTGTTTGGATTATGAAAAGCAGATTGAAGAATTGGGCGGCCTGGATTTACAAATATTAGGTATCGGCCGTACCGGCCACATCGGTTTCAACGAACCGGGTTCGGCGCCAAATTCGGGCACCCGTTTGGTTACCCTGGATGACCTTACCCGCAGCGATGCCGCCCGCGATTTTGGCGGTAAGGCCAACGTGCCTACCAAGGCCATCACCATGGGTATTGGCACTATTTTTAAAGCTCGCGAAATTATCCTGATGGCCTGGAGCGCCAAGAAGGCCCCTATTGTAAAAAAAGCCGTGGAAGGCGAGATATCCGGCGAAGTACCGGCTACTTACCTTCAGCTATCAGATCATGTGGAGTTTGTACTCGACGAAGCAGCCGCATCAGAGTTAACCCGTTTTGATACCCCATGGCTGGTTAAAGATTGTTCATGGGATGATAACATCCTGAAAAAGAAAGCAGTGATCTGGCTGGCTGATACCATAGGTAAACCAGTATTAAAACTTACCGAAGAAGATTATAACAACCACGGCATGGCGCAATTGGCCGTTGAGCAAGGCCCGGTTTATAACATCAATATTGATATTTTTAACCAGATACAGCATACCATTACCGGCTGGCCGGGTGGCAAACCCAATGCGGACGACTCACAACGGCCAGAAAGGGCTTTGCCGGCAAAAAAACGCTCGGTTATCTTCTCCCCGCACCCGGATGATGATGTGATCTCGATGGGCGGTACGTTTATCCGCCTGGTTGACCAGGGGCATGATGTGCATGTAGCTTACCAGACATCGGGCAATACCGCGGTTTGGGACGATGATGTACTGCGTTACATGGAATTCGCTATCGATTTTACCAACAGTATTGGCGAAGACAGTGCACACCTGACTTCCTTATACGAAGAAATGCGTGCCTTCTTCCCGCAAAAACAACCCAACCAAATTGATACCCGCGAGATCCGCAATGTAAAAGGCTTTATCCGTAAAACAGAAGCAATCTCGGGTGCCCGTTACGCCGGCTTGCAAGACGATCATATCCACTTTATGGCCCTGCCTTTTTATGAAACTGGCAAGATCAAAAAGAACACCGTTGGCGAGGAAGATATCCTGTTAACTATCGAACTGTTACAAAAAATAAAGCCGCACCAGATTTTTGCCGCCGGTGATTTTGCTGATCCTAACGGCACCCACCTGGTTTGCTTTAACATTATTCTTGCCGCGCTCGACCGTTTAAAAGCGACCGAAGAATGGGTAAAAGACTGCTGGCTGTGGATGTACCGCGGTGCATGGCACGAGTTTGAAACCCATGAAATTGAAATGGCCGTGCCGCTTTCGCCGCAGGAGGTAATCCGCAAGCGTAATGCTATTTTCAAACACCAATCGCAAAAAGACAGGCCTGTTTTCCCTGGTGATGATGCGCGCGAGTTTTGGGTGCGTGCAGAAGACAGGACAAGTGATACCGCTAAAAAATACGACAGATTAGGTTTAGCTGAATACGAAGCTATGGAAGCTTTTGTGAGGTATAGGTTTTAGTTTTTTTGTTCATGGATCATAGTTGATGGTTCATGGCTGCAAAGGATATTAAAAGGCGATAGGTGTAAAACTTATCGCCTTTTTAATTTCGGTCTTTATTATTTCAGTTAATCTAATTATATTTGATCATAACGCAATAACCATGAGTGATAAAGACATAGAAATGCTAATTGAATTTGCCAAAATAAAACTGGAAGAGGCAAAGCATATGTCAAAAAAAGAAGCCATTCTTTCCCTTAATAAAGCGGGTATTTTGACCAAAAAGGGCAAATTCATGAAAGTATACAGCAAACTTGAGGAGGCAGAAAGCTAACCGGAGTTTATGTATGATGTAAGGCCAAACATTCTTATCGGGTTTCACGGTTGCGATATAGCTGTCGCCAATAAACTGATCAATCAGCCTGATGAGATCAAAATCAGCACGGAAGATTATGATTGGCTTGGTCACGGCTTGTATTTTTGGGAGAACAATGCAGTGAGAGCGATGGAATGGGCGGAACAGAAAAGGTCAAGGGGAAAGATAAATGCGCCGACAGTTATAGGTGCCGTTATTCAACTTGGTCAATGTTGCGACTTTCTGGATTCCAAATTTATACGGATGATCCAACACTATTATTCGATTATGGAAGAAGAATATAAAAATGCAGGTATGAATCTTCCAGAAAACATTGATCACGCCAAAGACCCCAATAAAGACAAACTACTCCGAATTTTAGACTGCAAAACCATTGAGTTTATGCATAGTAAGATCGAAACCCAGATAGAAGAAGATCTGGTTCACAAAGGTTACAGTGAATTTAAAAAGTTCGACTCTACAAGAGGGGTGTTTACAGAGGGCGGGCCAGCTTTTCCCGGAGCGGGTATTATGGAGAAAAGCCATATACAAATTTGTGCTCGAAATTTTAATTGAATAAAAGGCTTTTTTTACCCCAGAAAAGAAATTGATTTTTAAGCTAATAAAACGCTCACAATGGCCATAATAGAAACTGAAGAGGAATATACTCAGGCTCTTGAACGCTATGAAAAAGTTAAACGTTCAAAAAAAGGCTCTGAGGAGCATAAAGAAAAGCAACTGCTTGTTCTCCTTATTTCAGCGTATGAAAAAGCAAACAGTGATCTGCCCGAAGTAGACCCAATCCAATTAATAAAAATCCGCATGGAGGATTTCGGTTATAAATCTGCAGACCTCGCAAAGGAATATGGTGATAAGGGCACCGTTAGTAAAGTTTTAAACTACAAACAGGCCCTGTCTTTAACCATGATCAGGAAGTTTAGCGAATTACTGCACATTCCTGCTTCGGCATTGATCAAAGAATACCAGCTGGCAGAATAATTTCATCCATATAAAGTACCTTTCTCCGTTTTTTTTACCAATATCTAAATATGATAAGTATTTGGTTATCAACACAAATAGTGTTCCACACCTCATTTTCGATAAAACATAAAACCCTGATTATCAAAACCAAGGCGTTCCAAAGCGCTCCGCATGTTCCGGGCGTTCCGGTGGAACGCTATATAGCGTCCTGCTAACAGTTTACACTTTTACAATCCTATCTTCCCATTAACCATTTCAATAATCCCGGCTTCCAAAGCAATAGCCTGCCGTTCAATCTCGTTGCCACGATAAATGATATCCAACACATAATCTTTATCCTTATAACCCGAGGCGTTGATCTTCACATTCATAAACGCCCCTAAAACAGCGGTACGGGCGCAAAGGGCTGCCACACCGGCATCTGTTACCGAATTGGGGTTGCCAATCTCCACCATCGCCTTAATCACTTCCATACTGTTCAAAGCGGCCTGCATAACCTTAAAAGGGATTTCAATGGCATATTTGGTAGCATCCTGTATAGCCTGATCCCTTGCAGCCTTTTCTTCGTTGGTAGATTTGGGCAGGCTGAAAGACTCCATGATCTTATTAAAAGCCGTAGTATCTAAATCGACCAATGCCAACAATTCATTTTTATATTGCTGCGCCTGCTCGGCCCAATCGCTAAACTCCAGCCAGCGGCTGTCCCAGCCTTTTTTGTGCGAACTGAGGTTGGCAACCATACCAGCCAAAGAAGCGCCTAAAGAGCCCACATAAGCCGAGATAGAACCACCGCCGGGCGCAGGGCTTTCACTGGCCGTTTCGTCGGCAAAATCGGCCAGGCTCATGCTGATGAGTTCACTACCGGCCTTATCTTTCAGTAAATATTCAATAATCCGTTCTTCGGGAACAAACGGACCAAGCTCATCCAGCCCCATCGATTTGATGGCTATCTTGATCAGTTCCTTTTCACTTACCCCAACCGAACGCTGTTGTTTACGCAGAAAATATTTACCGGCATCCAGCATCGCTTTTAAGGGGATCAAACCCACCAGTTCGCTGCCGGTTACCCGGATACCGCGCTCATTGGCTTTGGTGCATACTTCATCGAAAGCCACATGAACCGGTGTAATCTCAATATTGGTCAGGTTCATAGAAATCTGGGCTATGCCATATTCTTCAATGTACCAGCCGATTGCTTTAACCGCTTTTAATGAACCGGGGATTGATTTTGGTTTACCATTGTCGCCGGTTATAATTTTGCCGGTTATCGGGTCGCCCTCACGCAAAGTACGACCGGCCTCGCGCACGTCAAAAGCAATAGCATTTGCCCTCCGGGTTGATGTGGTATTAAGGTTCACATTGTAAGCTACCAGGAAATCGCGGGCACCAATCACGGTTGCCCCCCGCTTAATATCATTTTCGGCCGGGCCGAAATCGGGTGCCCATTCGGGCAGTTTTATCTTCTTAAAAAAGCCTTCGTATTCGCCCGCACGGATCACCGAAAGGTTGCTCCTGCTCTTGTTGGGCTGCGCGTTCTCGTACAAATAAACCGGTACCTGCAACTCCTCACCTACCCGCCTCGCCAGCTGCCGGGCATACTCAGCGGTTTCTTCCATACTGATATTGCTAATGGGTATCAGCGGGCAAACATCCGTTGCGCCCATCCTTGGGTGTTCGCCTTTCTGTTTGCTCATATCAATCAGTTCCCCCGCTTTTTTAATGGCGAGGAACGCCGCTTCAATCACCCGTGAAGGTTCGCCCACAAAAGTTACTACGGTGCGGTTGGTAGCCTTGCCGGGATCGACATTCAGTAACCTTACCCCCTCAACCGATTCCACCTCGTTGGTTATTTGTTTAATGATATCAAGGTTTACACCTTCGCTAAAATTGGGTACGCATTCAATTAGTTTGTTCATTGGTTTGGTTCATTGGTTCTCTGGTTCATTAGTTCATTGGTTATGGCGGCGAGGCTTGCCTCTTTTTAAGTTCCCCTCTTGAGAGGGGGCGGGTTGGGCAGCGTGATAGCAGGGGTGTGTTCGCCTGCGTTCAATTGCCTGCTTTTATAAACACACCCCTCCGCCCCTCTCAAGAGGGGAATCGCACATTCCGCCGCTTTTTAATTTTTCAAGCCTTCCGTCCATACCATTTCAGGTTTCAATTTCCCTTGGTGGTATAATATCTCGCGGTAATCATCACACGGGTAGGCCTGCATATCGGCAAGTTTACCTTTGGCTAAAACACCACGGTCGTTTAGTTTCAGGGCCTGGGCCGCACGGGCTGTCAGGCTGGCAAATACTTCTGCGGCGCTTAACTTTTCTGCGGCCGCCATTACGGCAGCCTGCATCAGCAAGTCACCCATTGGTGCCGAACCGGGGTTCCAGTCGCTGGCTATGGCCAGGCAGGCACCGGCATCCAGCAGCTTTCGGGCGGGAGCGTAAACCATTCCTAAACCTAAGGATGCACCGGGTAAAGTTACAGCTACGGTATCAGAATTAGCCAATAATTTTATTTCATAGTCACCGCTGGCTTCCAGGTGATCAGCCGATGCTGCGCGGGCCTTAATGGCAACCTCACTGCCACCGGTGGTAAACTGATCGGCATGTACGGTTACTTCGAAGCCCATTTGCTTTGCCTTGGCCAGGTAGTTTAAAGCGTCGCTGGTATTGAAGGCACTTTGTTCGATGAAAATATCAACCCGGTTGCTTAGTCCCTTTTGCTTGATAACAGGCAATAAGTTATTTAAAACATGATTAAGATACTCCTGGTGATTGCCATTAAAATCCTTAGGTAATATATGGGCGGCAAGGCAGGTTGATATTAAACTGGCATTCGTTTTATCTGCCGCTGCTTTTATAGCGTTTAACTGTTTTAACTCCCCCTCGGCACTTAAGCCGTAGCCACTTTTTATTTCGATAGTAGTGACGCCTTCGCTTACATGGCGTTGTATGCGTTTCAAAAGCAGGCTGGTGAGCGTCGCCTCGTCCGCAGCGCGGGTTTGGGTAACAGAATCCCAGATGCCTCCGCCGGATTGCGCTATTTCCAAATAAGTTTTACCACCATTGCGCATGGCGTAGTCCTTTGCACGGCTGCCTGCAAAGCAAATGTGGGTATGGCAATCTACAAAACCAGGCAATATTACATGATTGCTGTTGATTTCTTCGATTTGTACCGATGGATAATTTGACCGGAGTTTTTCAAAGTCATCAACTGCAACAATCAGCCCGTCCTCAACCAATACGCCTCCGTTAGGGATGATGTGTAACTGCTCGTCCTTTAGCGCGCCCTTTATTGGCAGCCCTGTTAAAGGAAGGATTTGCGTGAATGGACCGATTAGTTTTTTCATTTAGTTTGTAAATATGTCATTGCGAGCGATAGCGCGGCAATCTCGTCGCCACGCATATCGGATTTGCGTATCGGTCATGCATAGTTATGAGATTGCTTCGTTCCTCGCAATGACATAGTTTGATTTTGTATCTCAAATTTCATGTTGTATTATTGCTTTCGGCTGTATGCCTTAAGCTTTCAGCCCGCTTACCACACCTTCAACCCAAACTTCTCCGCCCACTCTTCAGCCTTATCATATCCGGCATCGGTGTGCCTGAAAATACCCATCGCCGGGTCGTTATATAAAACACGTTTGAGGCAGATAGCGGCGCGTTCGGTGCCATCGGCCAGTACTACCATGCCGGCATGCTGAGAGTACCCCATGCCTACCCCGCCGCCGTGGTGAAACGAGATCCAGGTGGCGCCGCCTGATGCGTTGGCCATCAGGTTGAGCAGCGGCCAGTCTGACACGGCATCTGAGCCATCTTTCATCGATTCGGTTTCGCGATTAGGCGATGCTACCGAGCCACAATCCAGGTGGTCGCGGCCTATCACTATCGGGCCTTTTACTTTACCGGATTTTACCAGCTCATTAAACAGCAACCCGGCTTTCTCCCTGTCGCCCATGCCCAGCCAGCAAATACGGGCAGGCAGTCCCTGGAAGGATATCTTTTCTCTTGCATTGGTCAGCCATTTGGCCAGGGGTTTATCGTCAGGGAACAGTTCCATCAATGCCCTATCAGTAGTATAAATATCCTCCGGATCGCCGGATAAAGCTACCCACCTGAACGGCCCTTTACCCTCGCAAAACAAAGGGCGGATATAAGCCGGTGTAAATCCGGGGAAATTGAATGCATCCGGTTCGCCCCCCTGCCGGGCAAACTCGCGGAGATTGTTGCCGTAATCGAAAGTTATGGCACCGCGGTTTTGTAATTCCAGCATCAGGCCTACATGCCGGGCCATACTTTTTAACGATAGGCGCTTATATTCTACCGGAGCGCTTTTGCGTAAATCCAACGCTTCCGTTAACGACAGACCATTCGGGATATACCCGTTCAAGGGATCATGTGCCGATGTCTGGTCGGTTAAAATATCAGGGATAAAGTTGTCAATCAGCAATCTTTCCAATAGGTCGCCCGCATCGCTTACCAAGCCTACAGACAGGGTTTCTTTTTTGTGGATAGCTTCTTTTACCCAGCCGATGGCTTCTTCGTAAGAGTGGGTCATCCTGTCGATATATTGAGAATCCAACCTTTTTTGTATACGCGTTGCATCCACATCGGCACCTAAAAATACGCCTCCTGCCATGGTTGCCGCCAATGGCTGAGCACCACCCATACCGCCTAAACCGGCGCTTACAATCAGCTTGCCGGCCAAATCGCCATTAAAATGCTGGTTGCCGCACTCTACAAAGGTTTCGTAGGTGCCTTGCAAAATACCTTGTGTACCTATATATATCCAGCTGCCGGCGGTCATCTGGCCGTACATCATCAGGCCTTTGGCGCGCAGATCATTAAAATGCTCCCAGTTGGCCCAGGCGGGAACCAGGTTGCTGTTGGCTATTAAAACACGCGGTGCTTCGGGATGGCTTCGGATAATACCTACCGGCTTGCCCGATTGTACCAGTAAAGAGTGATACTCATCGAGCTCCAGCAACAACTCAATAATTTTCCTGAGCGATTCGGGGTTGCGGGCAGCCTGGCCAATGCCACCGTACACCACCAGCTCGGCAGGGTTTTCGGCAACCTCGTCATCAAGGTTATTGAGGAGCATCCGCAAAGGAGCTTCGGTTTGCCAGCTTTTGGCGTGCAGCTGCATACCACGGGGCGCTTTGTACACCGGGTGGCTGGCGTAGGTATTAATAAATTCCGAACTCGTCATGGCTGAGGGTTATGTGGTGATGAATAGCAGCGTTATCGGCAGTTGCCAAAAAAGAGCCATCGGTAATAATTTGATGTAAACGGTTAATATCATCCGCAAAAACGCGGTCGTTATTTATGAACGGAACATATTGGCGCACACATTCATGCATCGCCTCTACCACCGGTGTTGATTTTAATGGCCTGCGAAAATCCATTGCCTGCGCCGCATAAAGCAACTCGATGGCCTGGATGTATTCGATATTATCTAATACCATGTGCAGCTTGCGCCCGCTGATGGACCCCATGGATACATGATCTTCCTGCCCTAATGAAGTAGGCACGCTATCGGCGCTGGCCGGGAAACACAGGGTTTTATTTTCGGTAACCAAAGCCGCAGTGGTGTATTGCGGTATCATCAGGCCCGAGTTTAAGCCTGCATCACGGGTGAGCAGTTTGGGTAAACCATAACGGCCTTCGCTCATGAGGTAGCAGCGCCTGTCGGCTATATTGCCCAGTTCGGCAGCGGCCACGGTGGCGTAATCTAACGGCAAGGCCAATGGCTGCCCGTGAAAGTTGCCGCCGCTAATGGTATCATCGGCACTAAAAATAACGGGGTTATCGGTAACCGAGTTTAGCTCTATTTCGGTAAGTTCTTTTAAATGCAGCCAGGCGTTACGCGATGCGCCGTGTACCTGCGGCATACAACGTAATGAATAAGGATCTTGCACCCTATCGCAATTAATGTGTGACGAATTGATCTCTGATCCGTTTAATAGTGTAAACAGCCGGTCGGCAACCATTTTAGTGCCTTTAAATGGGCGTAAAGCATGGATACGGGCATCAAAAGGCCTTACCGAGCCCATCAGCCCTTCTAAAGACATGGCGCCAATCAGGTCGGCCCGGTTCAGCGCATCGTCCAAACGCTGAACGGCTTTTATCGCGAAAGCTAATATAAATTGAGTGCCATTGATTAGGGCAAGCCCCTCTTTAGGGCCCAACACCAATGGTTGCAGGTTATGGCTTTGTAACACCTGGCCCGCTGGTTTGCGTTCGCCATTTTCATAAACCTCGCCCAAACCTATCAGCGGCAAAAACAAATGCGATAACGGGGCCAAATCGCCGGATGCGCCTACAGAGCCTTTTTCGGGAACGATGGGCACAATATCGTTGTTGATATGCCAGATGATGCGTGTTAAAGTATCCGGTGCAACGCCCGAGAACCCTTGCGCCAAGGCATGCACTTTGGTTATCAGCATCAGTTTGGCTATCTCCTGCGGGATAGGTTTGCCCACTCCTACGCTATGGCTTTTAAGGATATTGCTTTGCAGCAAACTGGTATCGGCCTCGGATATATGTGTATCGCATAGCGGGCCAAAACCTGTATTAATGCCATAAACCGGCTTTTGCGCATGAACAATTTTTGCAACCTCGCCCCACGACGTACGGATGGCTTCATCGGCATCCGCATTAATTATGCCCCTGGTTTTGCCTGCGGCAATATCGAGGCAAGTGCCGATGGTTAAATGATCTGTGCCGTAGTTGAAAATATTATTCATGACCGGCGATTTTTAAGTTGGATGTTAATTTTTCGCCGATAGCGGCAGACAGGTTGCTTGAGCGGAAAGTATTTTCGACAGCTGTAATAGCCGGCAACAATTGTTTTGATATGGCATCGTTATCTACAAGCTGTACCATGGCCTGGCCTATGGCGTCCCACACCGGCAATATCTGTTTCAGCAACGCGCGGCCGCTATCGGTTAAAGTAACCAGTTGCCTGCGGCCATCATCGGCACAAGTAGCGCTGGTAACCAGGCCGCGGTTTTTTAAATTGGTAATCAGCTGGCTTGCCGCCGGGTGCGAAACTTCTATCTGTTCGCTCAGTTCCTTGATAGAAAGCGCGTCGTTTTTTGATAACAAATAAAATACCGGGAACCAGCTGGCATCAAAATCTATCCCCTCATTTTGGTAAACACGGTTAATCTCGGCCAAAAAAGCTTCGCTTAACCGCCTTAACCTGCTACCCAATACCAAATAACCCAGGCTTTGATATAAATTCATAGTGCAATTTATATAAGTGCTTATATAAATGCAAATGTTTTGGGAAAGAATTTTTTGGAGTTATTAATAAAACCCGAACTGGAAGCCTGGAGCAAGCGTTACTGCTAATTTAGATATGATAATTAAGGTTTGCCGTTATGATATCAAAAGCGGCGCTGCTCAATCGCTCATTTTTAAAAGAATAATGTGCAAATTTTTGTGGATACAGTAAGCTATTAGCAAGATAACGAGTAAGTATAGACTTCTGAAAACTCATTATCGAAATATTTTTGTTGGTAATTCCGGTATATATAAATTCTGAGTGGTCAAAATAAAAAAAGTAGGTGGCTGCATTTTTAAAGCTTTCATTAAAGTTTATTTTAATATTGCCTCCGCTTATCTCCAACCCGCCTTGTTCTATACTGCGAAACGCCACCCGTGCCACAGATTGTTGAGGATTATCTAAAAACAAAACTACTAATGAAGTATAATAACCAGCATCTCGTGCCAAATCTACCAGGTCTTTAAAGCTTGAGTCGTTAAAGACCGTCTCCTTATTCGCGTACGGATAAAACTTGACTTACCAGCAGCGTTACAACCAGCCACAAATACAAACTTAGGTTGCTTCATTGAGAACTTAGCTCCTTGATGACCGTATCTTTTACTTGAACTGGCATGTCATTTTCGTCTACAATAATTTCAACGCTAACCAGATACCGTTCGCCGGTGGGTAATTCCTTGGTGTAGTACTCGCCATCGCCTTCGTATTTTGCATAAAATGGGTTACCAAGTTCAAAGGCGCGTTGCCTTCCCAGTTCGTGAATGTTATCAATGTTAGATAACAATTTTTCCAAAAAAACAGGTCTTTCCATGGGGCATCATTTGATCTTCTAATTACAAATCATATCGAATTTACGCAATGTTTAAGGATATTGGACGAATACATTCATTGAATTTAAAAAATGCCGACCATTTAGGATTCAAAACCATCGCTATATTTCATATCTAAACTATGGTTAACCCAGCTGCGTTATCCTGCCCCTATTCATCTTTGGGTTCCCAAAGCTCAATAATGTTGCCTTCGGGATCCAGCACATGGACGAATTTGCCATAGTCATACTCAGCAATTTCATCAACAATAGTCACGTTTTCTTTTTTTAGCTCGTCAACCAGCGCAGCCAGGTTTTCTACCCGGTAATTAATCATAAAAGGCTTTGTGGAGGGATTGAAATATTTGGTATCCTGCGGAAACGTACACCAGGATGTTGATCCTGTTTTCGAGGGATCATCTGCCTCGCGCCATTCAAAGGTTGTTCCGTATTCACCGGAAGGCAATCCAAGGTTTTTGGCATACCATTCGTTCATACTTTGCGGGTTCTCGCATTTAAAAAATACGCCGCCTATGCCCGTTACTTTTTTCATATTTAAACGTGTTGTAAGATTAAAAAATTGATATAAAACCGGAAGAAAAAGTTATGTATTGCGTTATCAACCAATATATTCAAAGAATATTTATCAATAATTAAATATTTCTTTATGCACAACCTTCCGGGCAATTTCCTTCTATTTTCGGATATTACCAAATCTGTTTTTAAATCTTCAACGCTGCTGGCAATTTTTATTTATCCGCCCACAGCAAAAATACCTGATTGTTAAATAATGTACGGTTGGTCAGCATTGAACCTATCGGTATTGATCCCGAGCCCCACCTTTTTGGTAAGCTTAAAAAGAATTACGATAACGATTTTACTAACCTGATTCCCCAGTCAAATTGCCAGCGGTTCATCAATATAATAACCCGCAAAACCATCTTAAACATCCATTAGCTTTTTATTTACACAACATGCTATTATATAATAATTTACCTAAATTTATACAACCAAACCTATGCTACTATGGAAAAGATACCAGCTCCCGAACCTCTTTCAGAAAACAAGCTCGAGGTTGCCGTAATTAAACCGTTTGACAGCATCGCCCTCGCATTTTCGGGTGGAGGCTTCCGTGCAGCCGCGTTTTCATTAGGTGTACTGTCGTACCTTGATAAGGTAAAATTTGATGATACCGCCGACGAGCTTTTTGGCCTCAGCATGCTGCAAAGGGTTAGCTATATGTCGTCGGCATCGGGCGGCACCATAGCAACCACGCTGTATGCCTTGTATAACGGCAAGGGCAAAAGCTTCGGCGATTTCTATAGCAAACTTTTAACGGCGCTAACCGGCGACGAGCTGTTAAAAAACGCGATGGAAATGCTGGCCGATAAAAAATACTGGAAAACCCGGGAGCTTAAGAGCCGCAATATTATTAACGCGTTTTCGTTGGCTTACGATAAATATTTATTTGATCACGCCGATCTTGAATCGCTTTGTCATGACGGGGCGCCCGGTAAACACTTACAGGAAGTTTGCTTTAACGCCACCGAGTTTTTTACAGGCCAATCCTTTAGGCAGGATATCAAACTGGTGCCCGATGCCGGTAAAGACCCCTATTTTACCTACGGCAATATGGTGATATACCTTAATGAAAAAATAGCGGGCAAACTTAAACTGGGCGATATACTGGCGGCTTCGTCGTGCTTTCCAGCGGGTTTTGAGCCCATAATATTTCCTGATGATTTTACATACCCAGGCCTGTACCCGGCCGAATTGAAAAACGCCCTTACCATGCTGCCGCAAACCGGCGATAAACAGGAAAAGGAATTTATAAGCAAAAAACACTTTGGGCTGATGGATGGCGGCATTACCGACAACCAGGGCCTTCAAAGCATGATGTATGCCGATGGCCGCCGAACCCGGCACGAAACCGACCTGCGGCATTTTGATTTCCTGATGGTTAATGATGTGGGCAGCCATTTTATTACGCCTTACGTAATGCCCGAAATAAAAAAAGGCTGGGAACTGTCCATTAGGGGGCTCATGTTTATAGCCGCCGCTGTTATCGCCGTATTATCGGCAGGTGCCTGGTATGGTATAAAGCACAATTACGCTTTATTAACCGTAGGCTGCTCCTTGCTTATTACCCTGCCATTAATTTTCTTGGTGTTTACGCTCTATTTAAGAAGCCAGCTACTGGGTGCCGCGAACTCGGCATTGATAGTAAACTTTAAAAAGAACTTTACCGAGCGGATAATTACGTTGCTGGTTGGCTATTTTGCAAAAACACCATTAAGCGTTATTAAACAAATGATAATAGCCCGGGCAAACTCGGTGCTGATGCTTAACCTGAGCATATTTTTAAAACGGATAAGGCAACTGCTTTACAATAAATTTTATTTTTCGCCGCAGTGGAAAAACCGGGGCAAGGGCAATCATATTTACGACCTTTCGTTTTCAAACGATATTAACCGTAAAGCCGATAACGGCTACCGGTCGCCAACACCACCAGTACTCAATCCAAGCCGCGATATGCAGATTGTAGCCCAGGTGGCCTTTAATATGGGCACTACATTGTGGTTTGATAAACAATCCACTGAGCAAGAGCATAGCGAGGCCTGTATAATAGCCTGCGGACAATTTACCACCTGCTATAACCTGTTGCAGCATATTACAAGGCTACTGGCTATAAAGCCGGGAGAAGCCCCTTTTGACAGCAAATACCGTAACCGCTTAATAAAATTAGAACAACAAATGCTGGCAGATTACGAGGCCTTTAAAACCAATCCTTTTTTCTATTACAACCAATTGGGATTGGATTTTAAGGTGCCGGGCTTTAAAGAGGTTACGATGAAAGAAATTCCGTTTCCGGATGATTGGAAGATGGATGATATGAAAGCAACCAGCGTTGATTAAGGGAAAAAGCCTGATCAAATGCCGGGCATTCACCTAATACCTAATTTGGCTTTCGCGGCATCCATCAGGTTAACTCCGTCCGAAGCGACAAAAGCAACAATTAGCCTGGTGTTTTTTGACGAATCTATCACATAGCCGATTCCGTTTTCTGTGGCTATGTCTTTGATTATGGCTATTGCTTTGTCCAATATAGGCTTCGTCAATTCTTTCTTTTTTTCTTCTATCTGCACGATGGCGTTATCTTGAAAATCTTGCATTTCTTTTTGAATCATCTGCAACTTTTTACTTTCTACAGCCCGGATAGAATCTGTCATGGTGCGATCAACATAAGCAGGCAAATAACTTGTATAATCATCGTTCATTTTTGTTAAATGATCAATAAATGGTTTTGTAAAAGCATCCATTTGCTTCTTCACATCTTTAGTTTCGGGCATTTGAGCCATTAAAGTATCGAGATCAATGTAGCCTATTTTTACCTGGGCTGTGGCTTTATTGCTTGCCAACGCAATGCATAACAACGTTAATAAGATCAGAAACGGCCTTTTCATATAAAACAAAGATATATTCCATTTCCGCCGCGAGCCGCATTTGATATTGTTAAAATCTGTTAATTCGATCTGAAATAAAATTCGCCCCCTTAATGTAACTTCGCCCCCTTATGATTTTAGAAGTAGAAGAAGAATTTATTGTTGGCGAGGATACATTCCTGGATAGCGTTGTACCTGATTCATCGCACGGCGTTGTTTTTGAAGATGACTTAACAACAGGATATTTTTACGCAATAGGAAAAATGCCGGGCCAGACAATCCTGGATGCCGTACATATTTATAATGTAGCCGACGTAACAGACAAAGCCATACCCTGCAACATCAAAATAGCATGGACCGACGACTGGCAATTAGCCTCGTTATTAATCAATAACTACTGCCACGCCATATTTGATTTTAAAAACAAAGTTGGATATTCCCGCAATGCCTTCCCGCCCAGCAATGGCAAATGGAGAACTGATAATGAACGAACTGTATTGACAGACGAGTTGATAGATAAGTTATTGATGGGGAAATAGTTTGGGCTACTCCCTCATTTTTTTCAATTCCCGCAGCATCATTCCGTAATCCATTCGCCTTACCATGGCGTTTATGGTGCTGGCTATCCGGTTGGCGCGGGTGGCGTCGGTTTTGGCGCTATCTATCCATTTTATAAAATAGCCGCGGTGACTTTCGGCAAGGCTGTAAAAAAAGGACTCGCCTTCGGGTTCGTATTCAAAACATTCCAGCAGGTCGGCCGGGATGGCGAATTTAAAATCGTCGTCGGGTTCAAGCTGCGCGCGCAGCATGGCGCCGCGGCTTTTATGCAGTGCCTTGCAAACATCTTTTTTCAGCGCCATAATAAAGTTGCCCTCGCCCATGGGCATCAGGGCCATGCCGCGCACGCCAAGGTTATCGAGTTTGCCCCTCACCCGGAAAGATTTTTTATTCCCCGGCTTCATTTCCTGGGCAACGTCCGCCGGAATTTCGATATAAGTCCACCCGGTTTTTTCGCCCTGTTCAGCAAATTGCAAAATAATGGTAGTAAAATCGACCATAGCACGGTATATATTATATTTCTGTTGCTAAATATTTAATAAAAAATACCAATTGTTAAATGTTTGTTAAATCGTACAAATCTATTGATTTAGGTGTAACGAATGGAATAGTACCGCTGTCTTATAGATATAAATTAAAAAACAAATAACCTCAAAACAACAACAATATGAAAACCCTAAAATCAATAATCGCAGCAGTAGCTTTAGTAATAGTATGTGGCGCAGCCAAAGCAAACGTAATAGCCGAAGGCGACAACCTGACCCGCAATTTCGCAATTAACACTTACGTAGATGCCATGACCCGCGGCAAAATCCAGGGCCTTGGCGATGTGGTTGACCAATCGGCTAAATTTAATATGTTACGTGGTAAAAACGTATTAAGCTTTACCAAAAACGAAATGATCGAGTCGGTAAAATCAAACAAAAATATCGAGCAAAATTGTACCACTAGCACCACCATTATGGAAAGTAACTCCGACATGGCCGTTGTAAAAGTAGACATGCAGTTTGACGGCTTTGTGCGCACCAACTACGTAACCGTTGCCAATACCGGCAAAGGCTGGAAAATTACCAACGTATACAGCGTTTTTAAATAAAAAAGAGAGTTTTAGTTTAGTGTTTATAATGTAAGTAAGTATAGGCCCCGCCAGGCGGGGCCTTTTTTTTGCACACGAATTTATAAACACGAATTGCACGAATTTATTCGAATTGCACGAATTAAGGTTAATCAGGTTTGCCATTTAACTGGCGGTTCTAAAAAGTTCGCATCAATATACCGCATTCTATTCTATAAAATTCGTATCAATTCATGAAATTCGTATGCAATCCATTCGTGTCAATGCGATCCAATTCGTGCAATTCGTGTGCATTAATTCACCAGCGGCTTCAGCACCTTTTCCCATTTATCATAGCCTTTCGGGTTCAAATGCAGGTAGTCGGCTTTAAACAGGCTGCTATCCGGTTGGGTTGTGCCGGGTTTATAGATGGCCGGTACTAAATCTACATAATGACTCTTAGGCTTATTCTTCAGGTAGGCTTTTATCAAACTATTAGCTTTATACACTTCGGCATAATATTTGGCGCGCGATGGGCTTGGCTTTACCGACATATAATAGACCTCTGTTTTAGGCAGCCTTGCATGAACCATCTCCCACAGCTTAGCAAACTCATCTGCCACAAATTTGGCGGTTTTGCCCGCGGCAATATCATTTTCGCCGGCGTAGATAAATATCTTATGCGGCCGGTAAGGGAACAGGATATAGGGCGTATAATAATCAACCAATTGCTCAATGGTGCTGCCGCCTACGCCGCGTTTAATGATGGGCTTGCCGGCAAAACGCTGCTCCAGGTCGGCCCACAGGCGGATGGACGAACTGCCTATAAACAATATGCCGTCCTTTTTGGGGAAGCTGATGCTATCCTGGTGTTTAAACGCCCGGATCTCGTCATCAAACGGAAACCCTTGCTGCGCAAACAAATTAGCTGTAAAGGCACAACCTATCAGCAATAAAAACAGTTTTAATTTCATGTTTTATGTAGTCAGGCGCTCTTCAAAAAACAAAAAGGGCAACTGGTTTTCTATACCCTGTATTACCCAAACAGGCCCCTGCTGTGCATATAATATAATTTTGATGGGCCTGTTTTGTTTTTTTTCCACTTCGGCCAATACCTGCAGGCACGATCCGCAGGAGGTTACCGGCCGGCTAAGCTCAAACTCGTCGGTTTGGGCAGTTACGGCCATGGCTTCAACCGGGTCGTTGGGGTGGTTGGCGCCCCAGTAAAACAAGGCAACCCGCTCGGCACATAATCCCGAGGGATAGGCTACGTTTTCCTGGTTGCTGCCGTAAATAATTTTGCCGCTTCGCAACCGCAATGCCGCCCCTACCCTAAACTTTGAATATGGCGAATGAGAGTTTTTTAATGCTTCGGCTGCTTCAAGGCACAGCTTATAATCGGTTTTGTCCAATTGTTCAATAGTATCGTATTCGTCGAAAGCTATTTTAATTTCGTGGTTAGTCATGGCCTCACCCTGCCCGCTCCAAAGGAGGGGATTTTCTTTTTAAAGGTTATATAAAAAACTATCCCCCCATTCATTTAAAGAATAGGGGGATACAAGGTAATGAATATTTGTGATATATGTTTTGTTTGAACAGAAAATTGCATTTACGATCAATTCCATCCATCTCCGCAACGTTTGGCTAAATTCTGCCGCTCTGTGAAAGCTTATTGCCTTTTTAAATGAGTTTCGGTGTAAAGTTCAAACGCTTTGCCTGGCTCTGCAATTTCAAACGTTTCTGTAAAATGATGTTCGTCATGAATAATGTAGGTTTCCCGGGCACGGTATCCCGCCGGGATATTCTCAATAGCTTCAGAAACAAAAACGATTGTTTTTTTATCTGCCGATATATGGTCCAGTTTGTACTGGTTAACAAAGCCCTCCGTGTGGAACTGTCTTAGCATAAAAGATTTTTTGCCACCATCATAACTAATGTATCCTATATCTTCATGAACTTCGCCCTTATTTTTATTGACGGCGGCAGGCGGGTACGTCGATCTGTTGTTTACCTGTATGTACCTTTTATTCATTATCCATTGGTAAGTGCGTTCGTACTTCCCGGCGCCTGGTTCCCCTTTACCTTCGCCTTGCCATTTTCCAACAAAATAATTCATGGGCAGCCATAAACTGTCTCTTTTGGAAGTCTGCGCCAGGCCTATTACCGGCACAAAAAACATTATAAATAATAGCTTCTTCATCAACTGGTGGCTTAATTGGGTAAGGCCTTTTTTGCCGAAAAACTGCAAAAAAGGAAGTTTTGTATTGTTTTAAACGGCGTAACATGATCTTCGGTAATGCACCTGATCTTTTGAAAAGCCCCGGCCAGTTTCTCCTGCAGTTTATCTTCCGAATACTGCTGCACCTCCAGCCCGCTGCATTTCATGGGCCCCTGCTCCGAAAACGTGCCGATGGCCATAAACCCGCTTACTGCTTTTTGGGCAACGGCAAGATACTTTTCAACCTGTGCCTCCGGAGTTAAAAAGTGAAATGCGGCCCGGTCATGCCAGATGTCATACTGCCGTTGGGTTTCAAAGCCGGTAATGTCACATACAATCCATTTTACCAGGTTTTCTTTAGGCCCCAGGCGCGCTTTTGCCCGTTCCAGGGCCTGTTCAGATATATCCAGTACAGTAATGTCGCGGTAGCCATTTTCCAGCAAAAAATCTACCAGCCGGCTATCGCCGCCGCCGATATCAATTATACCGGCAGTTTTGGGCAAATTAAAGCTGGCTATAAAATTCAGCGAAGTTTGGGGGACCTCCTGTGTCCAGCTTACTTCATGCGGCTGCTTATTGGTAAAAACAGCCTCCCAATGCAATTTCCGATCAGACATTTTATGATGTTTTGTGAAATTAACAATACTAAAATAAGAAAAGTATTTTGATGATTACCCTGTTGTTGCAAATATCGGAGTTTATCGTTGTGTGTAGGCTTACCGTTTTAAAAAAAGGCGGGGCCGATGGTGAGGATGGTTAGGCAGGCCGCTGGAGCTGAATAGTTGGGATAATTTGCCTGGCACTCTTTTTCCTGCCTCAAATCTAATTATGGCGATGCCTTTGGCCCGGGCTGTGCACTCATACGCGCACAAGGCATTAGGCGCTGGCCGGTATCCGTTTCCATCCCTATCGCGGGGGAAGTTTGTCTGAACTTGGATTAAGCAGATTTATCAGATTACAGGATTTTGCATATTTCAGAGCTAAAACAATCACAAGTCCCCATCGCTATGCCCTTTACACAAGACTTGGGCTGAGTAAGGGATGATTATTAGATTTAAATGGTTTATGAAAGAATTTAAAAATTTGCGAATACTTAATGGAAAAAATGCCAATCGTATATTAAATAAAAAAAAGATGAATCTAATTGAAATTTTAAAGATAGTAGCCGGTATTTCAGATGCCTACTATCAGCGATTATGGCAAAAAATATGTCTACTTAAACTTTAAAACGAAGAAAAAAACTGTCGCAATAATTATTAAACCCCAAAGTGCAATTTTAATACGACTGTTTCGCTTTTCATCTTTGCTTATGTTCTCAATTAGCAAAGACAACTTTAGAATCTCTTTTTTTACAGTAATCAAATCTCGATTTTGACGGGCAAGGATAATTTCTAAATACGATTGATGACTTTTATACAACTCATTATATTTATTCATCGTAAATTCAAGTGCTTCACCCGAACATTCACTAAATGTATGCTCTAATTCTAACAAAGTTATATTATTTGAGATTATTAGTGACAAGTCATCAGTTAAGATTTCGGTTGTACTTTCAATATCAAAGTATAACTCCGCTAAGTTAAATTTTGATGATTCGGCCATTAATTTTTCAACACTGGATTTACCTAAATTTTGTTGAGCATCTAAGTAAATTTTAGCCTTTGGACTTTCAATTTGCATAAGGTGGTTACCAATTGCAAGCTGCCTTTTTATATTGATAATACTTTCTCGAAAGGTGTGGAAAACGTTTTCACCAATATCAATTTTCTTTAAAATTGAAGCTTTTCTTATTTCAAAATTATCTTTTTGTTTTTGAGATAAAAGATTGTAAACGATATTCAAACTTTGTGACAATACTACGGCACTTCCCGTTATAATTGCTGCAGTTCCGTAATCTAACATAATATGAGAATTTAAATCAAATATAAATATTTCCCCTTTTTGGGTACAAGTCTTGGGAAAATGGATTAAGCGAGGTAGCCTTATGATTTTGGAAATATTATGCTTATTCATCACAAGCGCTCTTTCGCTCTGCCATTTATGTAAGCATTGCGCTAAGACCAGTAAATATTAAAAATTCGACGGAACAGCGGTCATATGTGGCTACGAGATTGCCACGCTGTCGCTCGCAATGACAAAGATTTCAATTTCGCTAAATCGTTCCCGTTGTACTATCATCTTAAAGTAAGATCCATGAAGCAAAACCTAAAATAAGCTCACACAATTTGTCAATATATTGGCATAAAACAAAACCATAGGCATATAACGTATAAGCAAAAACAACAATAAGCGTTATGTACAATGGTTAAGGGTTATATTTAAACAGTCGTTGGATACCGTTTGTAATTTTTTTACCTTCGCCAACTTTTTTATATTTTATTTGTTATAATTGCACGTAAGTTCACATATACTTTAAGAACCACCGATATAAAGTATTTGCTTTTATTGCCAGCATTTAACAAAAAGTTTTCACTAAAATTAAATGTGTTCACCATGAACAACACAGATCAATTCAATACAGACTTTTTATTCACAACTCCTACCTATCTGACTGGAGCTGCTACCATTTTTAATATAGCGGGTAATTTTTATGAATATAATGAAAGTTCATCAGATGAAGAGGCGGATTACAAAGCTATAAGTAACGACTTTAACATAATAGGTAATGATTTAAAAAATGCAATTATTGAAGTAACAGAAAAAAAGTAACTTTTAATAATGGCAACTGATAATAAACCTAATCCTAAAAAAGATCCCGAAAATAACCTAAGTATAGTTGACGAGGCATTAGTCAAGTCGAACCCTCAATTATTTGGTGATATACCAAAAGAAAAAAGGGCGGAAATGCTAAGGGCCGTAATTAGCATCACCAAAATCCATAGTGGCCCCTTGCCTCCTTTAGAGTTGATACAAGGGTATGAAGAAATATATCCGGGCAGCGCTAAATTGATATTTGAAATTTTTCAAAAACAATCACAACATAGGATAAAGATGGAAGATACAGTTGTAACTTCTAATCAAAAACAAAGCGGCAGAGGGCAAATATTTGCTTTTATAATAGCGATATTATTTTTAGGTGTTGCTGCCTGGGTTACAATAAGCGGTCATGATGCAGTAGGTGGTTTACTTGGAACCGTTGACTTGCTGGGATTGGTAGCTATTTTTATAACAGGCAAAAGACAACAGGCCACTAACTTACAGCAAAAAAATCCGGATAACACACAATTGCCTGCTGCTAAAAAGACAAACAAGCGATAGTTTAATTTATGCTGTTATTCCCGCCTCCGCTTAACGCAAATCTTGTGTTAAGCAAATGAGCGATGGCTGACTTGTGACTGCTTTAGAACAAAGTTTCTACCTCCATCAATATGCCGCCTTTTTTCCATTAGTTCCCAAAAAAACTCATGACGACTACTACCTGGTAGTTTTTTTTATTTCTACAGCTGGTTTCCTATTCCGGAAAATTTCCTGCTTAATCCTAAAGAAGGCGTAAATCAGCAGGGTTAAACCCAGGATCCAAAACAGGGCATAAAACTTTCTAAGTTTCTCCATTTAATGCAAATATGGGATAGTAAATGTAATATAAGTTTTTGAGCGTTTTGCTAAATCGTTCTTCGAAAAATAAAAAGTTCATTAAACCCCTCCCTGCCTTTGCGCTCAGTTCCACCGCGCCCCTCCCGAGGGAGGAAATTGGGAAAAAGTGGTTTCGGGATACGAAAAGGGTTCGTTTTTCGCAAGTTGTCAGCAGAACAGCTTCGGGTGAAAACGGCCAAAACGATGGTGGGTAGTGCGGCTGCAGGGCATAGGAAGTTTTTGCACGCGCGGGGGATAAAGCGCGCCGGGGCAAAATAATTCCAGCCCAGGTTTTGGCCGTTTTGCAGGGCAAAGGCCCCGAGCGCAAAGAAGCATTTCTGCTGACAGCCATTTTGGTTACTTTTGGGGCTTCAAAAGTAACAAGCCCACCCGCGGCAATTGAGCGAGCCGATGTTGTAGCTTCTACAAAATAATTTCGTAACCCACAAAACATCAGGCATAGTTCAGAGATTGCTTCGTGCCTCGTATTTCCATAGTTTTCGTTCAGCTAAATCGTTCCCCGAAAAGTAAAAAGTTCATTAACCCCTCCCTGCCTTTGCACTCATTTCCACCGCGCCGCTCCCAAGGGAGGGAACTGGAAAAAGTGGTTTCGGGATACGAAAAGGGTTCGTTTTCTCGTAGGTGTCAGCAGAACAGCTTCGGGCGAAAACGGCCAAAACGATGGTGGGTAGTGCGGCTGCAGGGCATAGGAAGTTTTGCCAGAAGGGGCGGCCTGTGCGGGCAAAGCAAAGGGGGCAAATAATTCCAGCCCAGGTTTTGGCAGTCTTGCAGGGCAATGGCCCCGAGCGCAAAGAAGCATTTCTGCTGACTTGAATTTTTGGTTACTTTTGTTTCAAGACAAAAGTAACAGCCCTCCCGCGGCGAATGAGCGGGCCAATGTTGTAGCTTCTACAAAATAATTTCGTAACCACAAAACATCAGGCATAGTTCAGAGATTGGTTCATGCAATGACATAGTTTTTGTTCGGCTAAATCGTTCCCCGAAAAGTAAAAAGTTCATTAACCCCTCCCTGCCTTTGCACTCATTTCCACCGCGCCCCTCCCGAGGGAGGGAACTGGAAAAAGCACTCGTTTTTCTACGGGTATCGGCAGAACTATATGGCCACGAGATTGCCACGCTATCGCTCGCAATGACATAGTTTTTTTGTTGAAATACAAATATAACCATCGTTCAAGCCCCTCTTTCCGGCGCAGCCGAAGAGAGGGTGCCGCGCGTAGCGCTGGCGGGTGAGTCTTCGCCGACATGCGATTGACTACTTTACAATCCCCATTGCATAACGGCTCAGCATAGCCACGAGATTGCCACGCCATCGCTCGCAATGACATTTTTTTTGTCTTGATACTTGATACTAACTACCTGATACTAAAACACTAGCTACTTCATACTATATACGAACTCACATTACTATAATCAATATTAGTTACCACGCTATAATCGGGTAAAAAAGTATTCTCGCTGCTCAGGGCCATGTCCAGCTCAAAACTGGCGGGGTATGGGGTTTTCAGGAGGCTGCCTTTGGGGATATAGGGAAATAGCTCGGCATAAGTTTGAATCTGGCTGTGGTTGATGCGGCGGTAGATGAACATGCGGTGCAAATCGCAGGGCTTGGTGAGGCCGGCGGCGCCTATCATCTGGATGGCACTACCTACCGTAGCTTTGTGAAAATTGGCTACCCGCACCTTTTTATCGTCGACCACCAGGCCGCGCATGAGGCTTTTATCCTGGGTGGCTACGCCGGTTGGGCAGGTATTCATGTTACACTCCAGCGCCTGGATACAGCCCAGCGCAAACATCATACCGCGGGCGCTGTTGCACATATCGGCGCCGATGGCAAAATTCTTCACCAGATCAAACCCGGTAGCTACCTTGCCCGATGCGATGAGCTTGATATGCCTTTTAATATCGAACCCGGTGAGGGCATCGTACACAAAAGCCAAAGCCTCGCGCAGCGGCATACCTACCGAGTTGGAAAACTCCAGCGGCGCTGCCCCAGTACCGCCCTCTCCCCCATCAACGGTAATAAAATCGGGGTAAATGCCGGTTTTCACCATGGCTTTACAAATGGCCAAAAATTCGCTTTTATGGCCTACGCACAGTTTAAAACCGATGGGTTTACCACCGGATAAGTCGCGCAGTTTTTTTATAAAGGTGGTTAGCCCTATCGGATCGGTAAACGCGGTATGGTATGGCGGCGATACTACATCCTGCCCCATCTCTACCAGTCGGATCCGGGCAATTTCGGGCGTTACCTTGGCTGCCGGTAAAATACCCCCATGACCCGGCTTTGCGCCTTGCGAGAGTTTGATCTCGATCATTTTTACCTGGGGCAATGTGGCGCGTTGGGCAAAGGCGTCGTAATCAATAGTACCATCCTTATGGCGGCAGCTAAAATAGCCGGTGCCTATTTGCCAGATGATGTCGCCGCCGGGCTGCAGGTGATGATCGCTCAGGCCGCCTTCGCCGGTATTGTGTGCGAAGTTATCCAATTTGGCGCCCCCGTTAAGGGCCAGTATGGCGTTCTCGCTCAGCGAGCCGAAGCTCATGGCCGAGATGTTGAATACGCTGGCCATATAGGGTTGTTTACAATTGGGACCGCCAACTTTTACCCGTGGGGCCATGTTCAACTTGTGATGATCAATGGCCGCAATGCTGTGGTTAAGCCATTCGTAGCCGTTTTCGTAAACATCAAGCTCGGTACCAAATGGGCGGGTATCATCAACCATTTTGGCGCGCTGGTACACTACGCTGCGGTTTTGGCGGTTGAAGGGTGTACCGTTGGTATCACTCTCTACAAAGTACTGGTATATTTTGGGGCGCAGGTCCTCCATCAAAAATCGCAGGTGGCCAAACACCGGGAAGTTGCGCACGATGCTGTGCCGTTTTTGCACCAGGTCGTAAAAACCAACGGCATAAATAGGCACCATGATCACGAACGACCACGCGGCGGGTTTCCAGATGATAGTCCACCCGGCAAGGGCGGCAAATATGATAAAGAATGAAACTATGAAAAGCTTTCTCATTGGGTTGTTAAATTGATATAAAACTGGTGTTATATTATATAAAAGTAGATTTTAATTTAAACAATGGCGCAATTGTATGGTTAAACCTGTAATTCAACGTCGGCAAATTGTCATTCAATGTCTGCGAATTGTAAATTAGCAATAATAGATGTTTAAACATCTATTATTGTATTATCTTTGTATCAACAAAAAAAACAAATATCATGTCAACACAAACAGCAACAAAATGGGTTATCGACCCAATGCATTCCGAAGTACAATTTAAAGTAAAACACTTAGTTATATCAACCGTGAGCGGCTTTTTCAAAAGCTTTGCAGGCGAATTAGTTACCGATGGCGATGACTTTGAAAATGCCGAGATCGACTTTACGTTAGATATCGACAGCATCGACACCAACCAGACACAACGCGACGAGCATTTGAAATCGGCTGAGTTTTTTGATGCAGCAACCTATCCAAAAATCAGCTTCAAATCAACTTCATTCACCAAAACAGGTGATGACGAATATGCCTTAAAAGGCGATTTAACTATCAAAGATGTAACCAAACCAGTTTCGTTAGATGTAGAATTTGGCGGTTCGGCTGCTGATTTTTATGGCAATACCAAAGCCGGTTTCGAAATCAGCGGTAAAATTAACCGTAAAGAATTTGGCCTTACCTGGGATGGCGTTACCGAAGCCGGTTCAATTGTAGTAGGCGAAGACATCAAACTGTTAATTAACGTTCAGTTTGCCAAACAAGCTTAATTGTTTGAATGCTGTTGCTGTGTTTTAATAATTAAAATGCCGCTGTTGTTAAGTATACGTAACAACACGGCATTATTGAAAACAGCAAAGCAATACAAACTTTAAATAAAAAGCCATCCCCAAAAAGGATGGCTTTTTTTGTGTTTAATGCGCCTTTTTTAATTCCCCTCTCGAGAGGGGGCGGGGTGGAAAGTGCAGTGGCAGGGGTGTGTTAACCAGCGTTCATCCGCGCCTCTAAAGAGCAATATCGTCACAAATTACCCAAAATCCACAAAACACCAACCACCTGATTATCAACACAAATAGTGTTCCACACCCCATTTTTATTAAAACACAAAACCCTGATTATCAATACCAAGGCGTTCCAGAGCGCTCCGCATGTTCCGGTCGTTCCGGCGGAACGCTTTTACTGATTTATTTGCTCCCTGTTGTATCCCGCTCCACCAGTTCCATCCCGCATTTGGAGCAAACGCCCGGCTTGTCGAAACTCAAATCGGGGTGCATGGTGCAGGTGTATTTACTCTTCGTTTTTACTACGGTTTTAGTATCGGGGCTGCTGCACGAGGTAATGCTGCCTAAACCAAATGCGGCCAGTGCCAATATGATGATTAATTTTTTCATGGTTGTTTGTTGTTTATAAATGATGCAAAGCCAAACAAAGATACCACCAGCACGCCTAAGGCAGCAAGCATACTCACGATGTCGCGAATATTTTTGCCGGCCCAGGTCATGCCGAAATATTTATGCAGGAAGATAAAGGATAAGCCCTCGGCCCTGTCTATACCCGTTACTTTGGTGGCCAGTTTGGATGTGGCGGTTTCGATGTACCAGTTATCGCCGTTGGGATAGCTCACCCGCTCAACGGGTAAGCGCTTGTTAATGAAGCCATATTCGTTATCAAACTGCCTCAGCTGGTGCACCGTAACCCGGCCGTAAAACTTCCCGGCGTCTAACCGGGGCTGATAATAGGTACTCAGGAAGCGGGCATAATCCTCGTCGGCATTAAGCTGCTCCTTGCCGGTTATGGTATTAAAATAGGCTATCTCCTTTTGATCATCAGTTACCTGGTAATAGGTATTGCCGCCGAAGCTAACCAGCCCCACCTTGCGCATCAGGCTATCGGCGCAGGGCAATGTTAAATTGGATACTGCTAACTGCTCTCGTTTAATCACCTGCCCGTAATCAGCCTTTACAGGCCCATTGTCGTGCAATTTCACCACCAGATGGAATGCGCCGCTGATAACAAAAGTGAACATCACAAAAGATACAATGAGCCCAATTTGCCTATGAGAGCGATGCAGGAAGCGCTTGTCCTCCACTCCTTTGGCCTTCCGGTTTTGGGTAATGGTTTTAAACTTTTTCCACATCAACCCATAAACCGTTAACCCACTGACAAGCGCGAACAGCATGATACCCATGATGGTGAGTAACACCACGTTACGAAAAGTATCACCACCCCATCGGGCCAAAAACTGCCAGGTATGAAACTCCTCAAACAAGGATAAAAACGCCTTGCGGGTGTTGTTATTAAATGTAGCCATGCGGCTTTGCCCGGTCTCTACATAAACGTCCATCCCGTCGGGCCTGTCGAAAGACACTTTCAGCACGGGGAGCAAATGGTTGATAGCCTGGTACTCACTATCAAAACCACGCTGAAGGCTAATCTGGATGGCCGATGTGCTATCCTGCGTAAAATAGCGGGCAAGGTATTCGGCATAGTCACTGTCGCCATGTGGCAGCAGCACACCATCTGTTGCCGAATAGTAATTGTACACACTATCTACCCCAAGTACCTGGTAAAAGGTGCCTTTTTTAAAGTTAATGAGGTTGAAATTGCGCAGCGCTGTAATATGGTTGCGGTCCAGCACCTGCTGAATAGTAAGCACCGGCTTCATTTTGCTTTGCGGCAAAGGTTTAAAGATCTCCCGCGCAATTGATGGCCTGAACCAATTGGACATGAACGGGTGCGACAATCCGCTCAACGTCCAGAAGATAACCGGGACGAGGGCTGTTAAACCCAGCACCCGGTGCCATTTATAAAAGTTACTTTTTACTGCTGCTGATGCCATTGATCAATACTTTGAAAATGAATAACTGATACCCAGGGTATAAGTACGCGGCGCGGCGGCATTATAGGTATCGCCATACCGGTTGCTGGTTACCGTAGTGGCGTACAGTTTATCGGTTAAATTTAATATATTAAACCAGATGCTGGCCCCTTTTAATACACTGCTTTTAACATCGTAACCTAAACGCAGGTTGTAAATGTTATAGCCGCTATAAGTTTTGGTATTAGCCGGGTTGGTATAGTACTGGTTAATGTGCTGCCACTCACCTGCTATCCTGAAACCCTGCAGATAGGCGGGCTTGTAGGTAAGTTCGGAATTGGCCATCCAGGCAGGCGCGTTACCCATCCGATTGCCATCGTATTTAATAACCGTATTGGCGCCGGTACTGTAATCGATGCCTGGCTCGCTGTAATTTACGTAAGTATGCCTGGCATTGGTACCGCTAAACCTGAAAGTTAGTTCCTTTACCGGTGCGAATGTCAGGGAATATTCGATGCCCCGGTGGCGGGTAGCGCCCGCGTTTTGGTTTTGGGTGGTATTATCGGGCATTAACTGGCTGATGATTTCGTTACGGCCCTCCAGGTCAAACAGGCTTGCCTCAAAATATAGCTTCTTATCAAACGCTGAAAACCAGCCGCCTAACTCATAATTATCAAACGTGGCTTGCTTTAAGGGAGTTAGCTGTCTGGAACTATACAAATCGCCGGTTTCCGGTGGCTGGAAACCTACGCTATAATTGGCATAAAAACCTTTGTTGCTGCCCAGATCATACGTCACCCCCAATTTAGGAGCCACAATGTTAAAGTTATTGGTTTCCTGCTGTTTGTATTTGGTGCTGCCAACAGGCAGGTTATTGCTAAAATCGTAATGCACCCTGTCGTACCGCAAACCTGCTACAATACGCATGGCCTCGATGGGCTTTATTTCATATTGCATATAAGCTGCGGTATTGAATAATTTGATACGGTAATCATCGATGTATTTGCCGGTGTTTGTAAAGCCGGTGTAGTAGTTATTCTGCACATCCTTATCAATATCAAGATATTGAGCATAGTACGAACTCGGGCTATCATCAACATAAACCCCTCCTATGAACCTGGAGTGTAGAAAATTAAAATTAACCCTATGCTGCGCCAGCAATCCATAACTTTGAAAACGCTGATCATTCACCTGTCCGTTACTGGTCAGGTAGTTGCCGGCATTATCCCTAACGTCGGAGATAAAATAGCTTGGCAGTTGGGCAGTTGAATTATGGCGAAAGAACAAAGTGACAAATGTACTATTCTTCTCATTCCACTGATGATCCAGCCGCGCACTTGCCCTGAAAGACTCAACCTTACGGTAGGTAAAACGCTGGTTAGCACCATAACTCCTGTTGTAAAAGTGAGTGCTGTCCAAACTGCCGGGCGTTTGGGTGTTTAGATAATTGTAAGCTGCAGAAGTTGTTAATCGTGTACCCGCATTAAAATCATACGTGGTTTTAAAGTTGGCCGAGTACCTATCAAAATCAGAATAATCCTGCCAGCTATCTTTTTGGTGACCGATGTACCCGCCCACATACAGGCCAAATTTACCTTGCGTAAAGCCACCATCTGCATCAACCCGGTGGTAGTGGTAGTTATCACCACGGATGGAAACATTGCCTGCATAGCCCGATGGCGGTCCCTGGGTGACGAAATTTACCGCCCCGCCAATAGCGTTACTGCCATAAAGCGATGATGCAGGACCTTTAATCACTTCAATATCCTTTACGCCCGACATGTTGATCTCATACAGCGAGTTATGGTTAAAAATACCTGTAGGGCGTATCGGCAAACCATCTTCCATGTACAAATAAAGTGCATTGTAAGTAATGGGCTGGCGGATGGCCATGGTATGTTGCTCGTTCCCCAGGTCGACCATATAAACGCCGGCTACTTTATTGAGCAGTTGGTATAGGGCAGTTGCCCTGGTATCTTTTATTTGGGTAGAGTTTATTTTACTGATGGCAATAGGCGCATCCTGCCTGGCCTGGCCCTCGCGGCTGGCGGTTACTACCACAGGCGCCAGATCTAAAGTTGAGGGGGACAAAGCAACGTCGAGCTTATTTTTAGTAACGCTAACTACTTGTGTAGTATAGCCTACCATGGTTATCTTGATTTCGAAAGTTCCGGGCGACGTAATAACATACTGGCCTTTGGCATCTGTAGCGCCCAGCTTCTCGCCGCTGGTATTGGCAACAACGGCGCCAGCCATGGCTTCGTGGGTATTGGCATCGGTTACGATAACCTGGATATTGACCTGACTGTAAGCCAGGTTGTTGAGTATTAAAAACAATATAGATAGAATGAAAAATCTCTTCATGTATTAGCTATGGGGAGTTACCTCCGGTGGATAAATAAATTGTATCCGGATGAGTGATTTTAATTATGTCATTGCGAGCGTAGCGCGGCAACCTCGTCCCAAGCAAATCGAATGGGTAAGGCTACGAGGTTGCTTCGTCGTTCCTCCTCGCAATGACAATGCAGGAGAATATAACAACGCTTGCTCAAAAGCTCGCAGCAAGCCATATCAATCAAAAAACATCCGGAAAAAAATGAGTGGGATTTATCCTAACTGCGGGGGCTGGAAGATCACTGCGGCCGGGGTAGGTGGCAGACAGTCATCATACGGGGTATCAATTACTTGCAACAGGCTGGAGTGGAATTTAACATCAGTGTTACTGACAACAAACACTTCCTGGAAGAGGCTTTTTTGCGACTGCCTTTCGTCGCTGGCCTGCTTGTCCTCAGCCTGTTTTATCTTTTTCATGAAGTAGCATTTGCCATCGCAATGCATCCAGGGCCTGGCCCGGTTTTCGCAAAGTTTGGTGGCAATGTAATTCCGGTTCAGCTCAAATCCAGCGTATGCAAAAAAACGCGAGAAGTTGATTGCTACCAGCGAAAAGATCAATAAATAGGCTGTTACACGTTGCAGCATAATGCGGCAAAGGTAAACCCAATCCGGTTAACAAACAACCAGGGTATTCTATTTTTGCAGAGAAACAGGTAGGTCCGGATACAAACACTATTAACTATCTATATAACAACAATTTAAGTGTCAGGATAAATATCGTTTCAATATCAAAATTATTCATCGTCGTCATCATCACCTACCAGTCTGGCGCAACGCTTATTGGCTTCTTCAAGGTCGAAGGCATTTATATCCCATTTACCGCCTTCGGGTATGCCCATCCATTCCAGCATTTCTTCGTGGTCGTTATGGCTGGGGTCGTTCGTAATATCTACCATGCGGTAGTAACCGTACACGCCACCGCAGTCTTCGGGCGGGCAGGCACCCTCGCCACCAAGACAATATGGGGCAAACACCGGCTCTCCGGTTGTTTTTTCCAGCAAAATCTCATGCTTCCAATCATCGCCGAAATCGTAAATGTAGGTATACTTTTGCCTGGCCCGTTTAAATACTTCGCTAATCAGGTAATCTTCACTGTCGCGCTCATCATCGTCATTGCTGTAATGGTCAAGCAGCTGGTAATAAGGCTTCGATCCCCATCCTTTTGCCGAAAACTGGTACAAATGGCTGCCGTCCCAGCCAAATACAGCCTGTATCGCCATATGAAATTCATCAAAACTAATATCTTCCGGCACCAGCAGCCGCCGCCAAACTACAGGGTTGTCCGTATAAGTAAGTGTTATTTTAAACTGGAAAGCTTTCATGGTTTATCGTATTAAAGATGTCAAAAAATCTACAAAAAAAATTAAACCCGGCACAACAACTTTAACATTATCAGAACGTTTTTTTGCAAAAAGGCATAAAAAATTAACAAATCAAGTTTTTGCAGTTCAGATGCCACAGGCCGACATAGGACAAACATAATAACATAAAACTACTTAACCCAAAACACACTATGTTCACCCAGGCTTTTTTGTATCTGGATCAACTAAAAAAGTTGATTGATTTTAACAGAATCATTGTAGCTTTATGCAAGTATTATAACTATGTTGGACTGAGCGAATTTATCAACAATAACCTCTTAAACAAAAACATCACATCCTATTAAAATACCCACAACCACCCACCTAAACCCAATGATAGAAAATTTCAAAGATAACTTTTTAGTGATGAGCTTGCTTCGATATGGATTTCATATCACCGTTTTCCTGGTTTTTTACTTCATCGTCGACCGTTCGTATTTCCCTGTACAGCAGTATTTTGTGCAATCGTTATCCAGCCTCCGGTACGACACCCCAATATCAGTGTCACAGTATGTCTTTAACGCTTTATTGTTTTTTTCGATATTATGTTACTGGGCCGATTACAGGATCATCCGGCAATGTATGCTCAAAGAATATAAGATTCTATATCTTTTAGTTTTGGATGCGTTTTGTTTATTGCTGGCTACATTGGTTATGGTTTGTTTTAACAATCTTGTTTACAACCGGAAGCAAATCGTTGATGCGTTATCTCTGAATAGCATTCCAACCGTTTTGGTGTTGATATATCTTAAGAATTGGATTTTTATCAGGATGCATAGTAAAAAGGCCGGGGCTATCCCAAATATCAGCAAATAGAGGGCGTTATTTGAATTGGTCCAATCCGTACATACACTCGCACACCAACCCCGGGATACTATTCTCCGGGTATTGCCGCCAAACTATCTGGCGCACCTTTTCCCCGGCTGTTTGCAACATCAAAAATCCCGCCACCCGCACCCCGGCATTTAAAATGCTCATTTGTTTCATAAGCGAACGCAACTGTACGCTTATGAACGTTTAAGGCTGCAACTATACACACAAGCACCTGAATTTAAGTTAGTTATAAAACTGGCATGATTTTGTTACCCCACAGATTCAATTACATTGTGGCTATGCTGAAAAACTATTTTAAAACCGCCTGGCGAAATTTGTTTCGCAACAAGTTCTATTCGTTAATTAACATAACCGGCCTTACTGCCGGGCTGGCCATTGGCATATTGATATTGCTTTGGGTGCAGGACGAGTTAAGTTTTGATAGCTTTCACAGCAATGCCGATAACATTTACCGTGTAGAACTTTTTGGCGGCACCGGTGCCAGTAAACAAATCTGGCAAACCACAGTAGCGCCCATCGGCCCATTGGCCAAACAGGAGCTCACCGATGTACAGGAGCAGGTACGCACCATCCCCAACTGGTTTTTCTCGTTATATAAATACAAGGAAAAAGCTTTTGGCGAACAAAACGTAGCCTTTGCCGATCCTTCCCTGTTCAGTGTGTTTGATTTTCCGCTGATTGAAGGCAATACCGCCAGGCCATTCCTTAATGACAACTCGGTTGTCATCACCAAAAAAACCGCGCAAAAATATTTTGGCACCGAGGATGCTTTAGGCAAAGTGATTGTGGCAGAAGGTAAGGAAAACTTTACCGTGAGCGGGGTTATCAACAATTTTCCGCTTAACTCCAGCATCAACTTTGATATGATTATGCCCATGAGTTACCACGTTAAATATATACTGGAACACGGCAAGCAGGATGCCAACACCGATTTTAATAATTATTCTTATCAAACCTATTTTAAATTAAAGCCCGGCGCATCGTTAAAAAAGCTCTCGGCCGATTTGTTTAAGATCCACATTAAGCACCGCGCCGAAGATACCGATGCCGACTACCTGCTGCTGCCCATCAATAAAATGCACCTGTACAATGCCGATGGCACCGACCACGGCATCCAAACAGTACGCATTTTTGTCATCATCGCTTTGGTGATCCTGCTCATAGCCTGTATCAACTACGTCAACCTTTCTACCGCCCGCTCGCTTTTGCGCGCCAAAGAGATCAGCATGCGCAAAATTATAGGGGCTGCCAAAGTGCAGCTGTTCATGCAGTTCCTGGTCGAGACCGCCCTGCTGTTCTCCATCGCCACACTATTTGCCTTGTTCGCCATATACCTGCTGATGCCGGTATTTAACCAGCTTGCCGGCAAACAACTGGTACTTAACCTGCTCAATCCGCATATCTGGCTCATTATCGGCATAACTGTAATAGCAACCCTGGCTTTATCCAGTATTTACCCGGCCATGCTGTTATCGTCTTTCGAGCCTTTAAAAGCCCTGAAGGGAAAAATAAACGGCAGCATTGGCGATGCCCTGTTCCGCAAAATATTAGTGGTGGTACAGTTTACGTTTTCGGTAGTGCTTATTGTAAGCACTTTGGTTATTACCCAGCAATTAAAATACATCCAATCAAAAAACCTGGGGTACGATAAAAGCCATGTTTTTGGGGTTTGGATGCGCGATGCGTCAGGGCATTACGATGCCGTGCGGGCCGAGCTTTTAAAGCAGCCCGGTGTAGAAGGTGTAACCCGTGCTACCGGCAGCATCATCAGCAGCGAGAATATCTCGGGCGATAACTCCTGGGATGGTAAAGCGCCGGGGCAAACCTTTATCCTGCACCCCATGGGTATCGATAAGGATTTCATCTCATTTTTTAAGCTAAAAATGCAGCAAGGCAACACTTTCAGCGGTGCTGTAGCCGATTCGACCCACTTTATCCTCAATGAAGCAGCCGTAAAACAGATCGGCCTTAAAAACCCCATCGGCAAGCGCTTCCGTTTCCAACGAACCAACGGCACCATCATTGGCGTAGTAAAAGATTTCCATTTTGCCAGCATGCGCGAAAAAATTGCACCGGCGATATTTTTCTACAGACCTGCCGTTTATCAAACCTTATATATAAAAACTAACACCCAAAATGCCGCTGCAGCTATAGCGGCGGCCGGCGACCAGTTTAAACAATACAATGGCGAATTCCCTTTTAGCTATAACTTCCTGGACGATATATTCAACGACCTTTACCAGGGCGAACAGCGCGAAGGCACCCTGTTTAACTATTTTGCAGGCATGGCCATATTAATATCCTGCCTGGGCCTGCTGGGCCTTGCCGCCTACACAGCCCAGGTGCGCACCCGCGAAATTGGTGTACGCAAAGTATTGGGCGCATCAGTTGCCGGCGTAATAGCCCTGCTGGCTAAAGATTTCATCAAGCTGGTACTCATAGCCATCGTAGTAGCCTTCCCGCTGGCCTGGTATGCCATGAGCAACTGGCTCGATGCCTTTGCCTACCGCATCCCTATCCACTGGACGGTTTTTGTATTGGCCGCGTTTATAGCTATCGTTATCGCTTTTGTTACTATCAGTTTCCAATCCATCAAAGCAGCGCTGGCAAACCCGGTGAAGAGTTTGAGGAGCGAATAAGGAGACTAAATAATGACAAGTTGCCCAACCACAGATCGAATAGCTTCACTGCCGGTTCACACGTGCTATGAGGCGATCTTATCATTTTTTAACAAGCGTTATTTGCGTTCCGGCGCTTGTTGAGGTAATCAATAAATGATAATTAATTTGATCGGCCCTGCTGCGCATATTTTTTAAGCCATAGCCGTCGCCGGTACCCGAAAGATCAAACCCTTTTCCATTGTCGCTAATTTCAAGCACGAGACTTTTTTGACGGGTTTTAAACTCGATGTTTATTGCTGTACATCCGGCGTATTTAATACTGTTGTTAACGGCCTCCTTGGCAATAAAGTACAGGTATCGCTTTTCTGTTTTCCGCAATCTATTTTCGGCACAAGCTTCGTCTACATCAATTTTAAGCACTATGTTAATTGCACCTGCTATCGGACACATCAGTTGCCTTAACCTGTTTACCAGGTCGGCTACCGTATCTCTTTCGTCGTCCAAAACCCAAATCAGGTCCCGCAAACCAATTATTGCAGTTTCAAGGTTTATATTTATGTTATCCAGGTATTCGGTTTTTCCGGGTTTTATAATGGCAAGGTGAGTAAAAACTTTTATGCTGTTTAACGAACTTCCAATGTCATCATGCAGGTCTCCGGCAATACTGGCACGTATTTTATGTTCTTTCATTATTTGCCTTAACCTAAGGCGGTACAATGCGTAGGCCAAAAGCATTATGGTTGCCGCTATAAGAGCTTTAAACCACCAGGTTTGGTACCATTTTGGCAAAAACACAAGGCTTATTTCGGTTGGGGCGCTCCAATAATTATCTTCATTGGCGGCCTTTACCTGAATGGTATATTTGCCTGGCAGCAATCCTATAAGGTTAATAAAATTCCGGTTGCCGGTATTTATCCAATTTTCGCCCTGTTGTTTAATGCGATAGGCAAAAACAGTACGGCCCGGGTTAGAATAATTTATACCTGTAAAATACAGCGATGTTTGAAGCACATTACTGGGTATGGTAAGGGTTTTTAAGTTGATGTTGGCGGTATCGGCGCGGTGGCTGCTTGTCTCGACGGATACGCGGCTTATGTATACCCGAGGCGCAATTGTATTAGTGGTAAATTTAGATGGGGTGATAATTGTAAACCCTTTAACGCCTCCGGCATAAATAATCCCATTTTTCATAAACCCGCACGCTTCCTCAAAGCTATTTGAATGAAGGCCGTCTTGCTGGTAATAAGTTTGAAACTTACGTGTGTTTAAATTTAAAACCGAAATGCCGTTATTTGACGTTACCACCAGCGTTGAATCGCCAACAGTAAAAATTTTGTAAACACCGGCATTGCTTAACCCGTCTTTAGTCGCGTAAATTTTCTTTATCTTGTAGTCGGGGCCTAATTGCATTATACCCGTTCCGTAAGCCGCTATCCAATAATCGTTCCTGGCTTCACAAATATCAAAGTATATGTTATAGGCCTGTTTGTTTTGCGAATCGTAGAAGCTTAAAAACTTAGATTTAGACAGGTCGGGATTAAAAACGGTTATCTTTTTATCCGACAAAACCCATACATTATTTTTTTTATCGTGGTAAACCGTATTTACAATGTTTGCCGCGAGTGCTGGTTTTGAAGTTATATTAATTTCCCTGACGGTTCGTTTTTTATAGTTCCAAATCAATATCCCTTTATCATTTTCGGTTCCCATTAAATCCAACGAATCGTTAAGATATAAATGGCTGTTGATAGCGTAATTTGAAAATCTCTTAAATTCGGGGTAAGCACTTGTTACAGTCAACCACTTTTTTTGGGTATAAATATTAATGCCTGCGGGATAGCTTGCCTGCAACCTACCAAAAGGGTCGGTATAATTGTGCTGAAACGATTTAATTTTATTTAGTTGCGCAAACTGGCCGGTGCCTGTTTGCACCTCAACAAAACCATTTCTTAAACCAGCGTAAACTTTCCCCTTTTGCGGCGATGAAAGGCTTAAAACATGTTCCAACTTTAAACCAGACGTGTCATCATTATAAAAAGATTTAAAGGGTGTTTGATTATATTTAATAAACGCCAAACCGTCCTGGCACCCCAACCATAAATTGCTTTGCAGGTCAGAGAACGAACAGAAAACCGCATTTAACCATTCACTTTTTTCGGCCCCGGCCTGATCTTCCATTTTTGTAAAGCCAGTTAACCCGTCATTGAACCGATAAAGCCCAGTGTGACCTGCTATATAAATGTCGCCATTTTTGTTTTTTGACACGTATTGTACATTTTCCGTATTTAATACAGGCAGCATTTTAACCGGCACTTTATTTATGGCTATGCTGTAATTGCCGTTGTAGCTTACCTGCCTTAAACCCACGCTGGTGGCAAAAAGATAGGAACGCTTTTTAAATGGCACCGAGCTCCAATAAATTACATCGGTGTTTGTTTGTTTTATAGCCAGCCCCGCGTTAGGGATAAGCTTTATAAGCTTTTTGCTCTTCCCGTCAAAAATTTTAATTCCAATACCTGTAACGCATACCCAAATATTATGGTTATCGTCGGCAAAAATGGTACGTACCTCGTTCGATGTGTTTTTACCCGCATTGTTGGGTATTACAATGCTTTTCCGGGTTTTGGTATTGTACACCCGCAACCCGGTAAATGTGCCTATCCAAATTTCATCACCCAACATGGCCATTGTAACATTCCATTCCTCGTTTACTTGGTTTCTGGATGAAAACCCTTGTTCAACGTTTGAGGTGATGGTGTTAATACGATCTATTCCCTGGTCTGTAAGTACCCATAAAAAGTTACCGCCCCGGTCTTCTATTAATGCCCTGATGTCGGTTCCGGAAAGCCGCCTGTTTAGACTGAAATTTTTGTTGTAGCTGATAAATGATTGCCCGTCAAAACGGTTTAGTCCGTCTTGCGTGGCTATCCACATGTACCCGAATTTATCCTGAATAATTTCTCTGATATTATAGCTGCTAAGTCCTTGGTTTTGTGTATATTTAGTGAGTGTATTGGTTTCTGCCTGCTGGGCGGCGGCGGCCATATTTATTAATAAACCTAAAACCACAAAAAGTATGATTATCCCAACCCCCAAAAAATGGAATGTTATTTTCCTGGTATATGCCCGGTTATCGTCTATAACCGACGACCTTGATAAAATCATTACTAAAAATAATACAAATTTTCCCCCTCCGCAAGGCGTTACGCCATCATTGCAAATTGAAGAGGAATTAACCTATTTATTTAACGATATAATTGATGCCGGCGAATCAAACGATGTAAGTGTATTTGTTATTTATAACAGGGTTGATATTGACAACCATCGCGACAGGACGGTATTATATCAATTGCAAAATCAAGGTGGGGCAAGTTTAGTACTGCAAAGCATTGACGCAGTTGAAAACAGCAATATTACTAAACCTGAGATCATTATCTCGTTATTTAAAGAAACCGACAAAATAAGCCCAACTGAGCATCATATGCTGTTTACGTGGGACCATGGGTCGATATTTGGAATAGCCCAGGGCGATAACACGGAGGCTGCGTTGGATGCCGATCCCAGGGAGTACCAGGTAATATCAAAAAGCGTGGGTGGTATTGAAAAATTTGTAACGCTAAAGGGAAACCAGGCCTATGACAGATCATGGGACGATACAAATAAACAGCGGGCCCCTTTTATTGCTGATGTATGCAACAGTATGGCAAGGCTACCTTCAAACAGTCTTGTGAATGAGATTTTGACTAACGAAGAACTGGCACAGGCAATTACCGAAGGGTTTGATAGTGATAAAGTAGATGTTTTAGTGATGATGAATTGCTGTATGATGAACGTAAACACTATTTACGCATTGTACAAAAAAAGTGCTGTAAACTATATGGTTGCGCCCCAAGCTGAAATAAATTTCCCGACCTATAACTACTATCAAATTTTGAAGGAAATGTATACCCATCCCGAAATACAGCCGTTCCTGCTTTCAAGGTATGTTATTCAAACAATAGCACACAACAGATATTACCCCAGAGATTTCAATTTCATTTACAACACAAACTTCTGGTCAATTTTATGTGTGGATGTTCAACAATTTGCAAGTGTTATTTACTTGATAGAGGAATTGATAACGGAATTAACAAATTTGCTTTTTACCAGCAAAATTACAAAAATCATTGCTAATTTAAATTCATGCTATCGGTTTGACTCATACCGTGTAGGGCTATCTGATTATATGATAGATCTCAGGACGTTCCTTTTTCTCTGTAAAAACATATCGACTAAATTATACGAATTGCATTGTGCACTTGAGCAGCATTTAAACCTATTGATAGTGGATTCATTTATTGGGCCATCCTTATTCCCGATAAATAACCCTACCGGTGATTTCAAAGACAATTTGAAACCATCGGGCATATGCATCTTTTTCCCCCGGACAAAAGAAGACATACGCGCCGATATTTTTCAATCATTTATTGCAGAAAATGCATCGTCAAGATCATCTTTCTTTTCGGATATAAAATGGTTAAAGTTCATTTGTACGTTTATCAGCCTCATCAATTAGATCAAGAAGCGACTTACCGGCATGATTGGTTTTAGATGCGACAACTTTAACTTTAATATTTAGGTATATATGCGCCATATCTGTAGCTGTAAAATACATTTCCGGTGTGCTAAGCGCCTCAAACATATTAGTATTTGCATCCGACTCTTTAATAAAAATAGTATTGGGATCTTTTACTGTACCTGCGGGGTCATCTATATAGATGCCGCTTAAATTCGTTGAAACTAAAAGATTGTGAAAAACATTGTGGGGGTCGGTAGTATCCAATTTTAGGGTCACTGTGGTGCCGTCAGATTTTATCATACTCCCGTTTTCTTTGAAAAAATTTCTTGCCATAATTTTTGATTTTTAGTATAGGTTTAATTTATTATTAAGTGTAAGCGCGATTAATAAAATGCAGCATCAAATATTGTGATGTTGTTGCCGCACCATTAAGTGTTAATGTAAATTGAATTTATTATTGGGCTTTAAAATAGTTTTACCTGTTGCTCCTGCGGTTAATATATAAGAACATTTTGAGCAGTTTTCACTGTGATAATTACTTAGGTTACAGGCCTTATTATGAGATAAATATAATATTAAGTATCATCAAATTAAAATTTATTTGGTATTCATTCAAAAACGCCAATTGTTGCTTTTTTTAATATAAAACTTATAGTAAGTTTAAACAAAATCCCCTATCACAAAATGGCGAATATCGCTTTAGTTGAAGACCATGTTTTATTACGCCGTGGCCTTGCCGTACTTATTAAAGAACTTGGAAACACTATCTGTTTTGAGGCCGATAACGGCAAAGATTGCATAGCCATGCTGGCCGCCAGCCAAAAACCAGATATTATTTTAATGGACATTAACATGCCTGTTATGGACGGGTACGAAGCCGCGTTATTTATTAAGAACACCTATCCGGCAGTAAAAGTAATCGCATTGTCAATGTACGATGATGAAACTGCCATTATCCGGATGTTAAAGAACGGCGCCAGGGGTTATATATTAAAAAATTGCGACCCTATGCAGTTAACCGATGCCATCCTGGCTGTTATGAACAAAGGCTACTACCATTCAGATCTTGTTTCTTCGAGATTAATTCACGCCATTAATAATTATGACGATGATAAAAGCGGGCTAAAAAAAGTATTCTCGCTAAGTGCCCGCGAGGTGGACTTTTTAAAATTAGCCGCTACCGAACTTACCTATAAGGAAATGGCTTCAAAAATGAATGTCAGTTTCCGTACGGTCGACGGCTATCGCGAGGCCTTGTTTTTAAAACTGAATATTAAAAGCCGCGTGGGCCTTGTAATTTATGCTATTAAAAACGGCATCGTAATTTTATAGTTTTAAGCTACAACTCTTTATAGCAGTTAGGCAATACGACCTCCCCCTCTTGAATATTGATATAATCCCCTATATCAATATCACATTCGGGTTGATGCCGGCTTTTTCTCGCCGGTGCCAAAAAACAGGTTAAATCCAGGTGTAAATACGGCTTTTGCCCCGCCCTGCTTGCTTAGGCCCAAACTAAAATCGACCCACATGCCGCCAAAAAAAGTTGTTTCGATACCCAGGCTGGCTTTGTAAGTAAATTTTTGACCTGTTTGCCACAGGCTATTAGCTTCAACAAAACCTTTAACATCGTTTGAGCCATAATATGCCCGCGACCCAATGTTGAGGCTTTTTACACCGAGGCGGGAATTCACCGTATCCCTTAGCTGGCCGGTTACACCTATAAGTAACTGGCCTTTATCTTTGAACAACGGAAACCCTGCGGTAGTCCACAAACCAAGTTTTGATGCAGGTTTTATATTGCGCAGTAATGAGTCTTTTGAATTGAACAGCGCCGCGATGCCGATATCCCAAATGGTTTTGTTCCATGAAGATTTTTTTATTTCATCTCTTGCTTCACTTACACTATTCTCATTAAATAGCTTTTTAATGTAGTTAGCTACTTCGTGTTTCAAAACGATATCCTTGGAATTTTTGGATGTATCCATATAAGCACTTGTTACTTTTACCAGCCAAGCTTCATAGCCAATTGCTTTACCTTTAATAGTGTCAGGCCTACTATGCTGTAGCGAAACCGTTCTTATCGCCAATGCGTACGCATCCGTTCCCTCCCTTCCAAATGCATCTAATTTGGCGAGTAGTTTAGTATTTAACCTAAGATCCTGATAATCCAAAATACGAAACTTTAAACCTATCCCTATGGCATAACTTTTATCCGCATTTACTTTGGTTCCTAATGAGAGCGCAGACGTATACCAAAATCGATTTTTAATAAAACTATTTAAGCTAACATCGGGCTTAAATAAACTCGGCGATATTTCAACCGCCAAATTTTGCGGAATTGTTCCCCCATTGCTCACAAAATAGTTTCCAACTGAAAATGCAATATCTCTCACCGATGTGGGTTTCATGATATTACTCGGGCTTGTTCCCAATATCTTAAAGGCAGGAGATTCAGGTACTGCATAATTTAAGCTACCCCAGCCGGCTTCATAATCTTCTCCCCATTTGTTTCGAAGGATATCAGCATTCCTTACGGTATCTTTCTGTGCAAAAGCTGAGCCTGAAAACAAAAGAAAGATCGAAATAATTGTAAAATATTTTTTCATGATCATTAGGATTAAACAAATACAGCTGTGGTTAAATCATTTACAAGACTGCCTGTTGAGTTTCCGGCAAATACTTGTACTGCCAGGCAACTAACGCCATTTTGCTTTACAGTGGCTGTAGCATGAAATTTACCTGTGCCACCCGCCGGATCAATTTCTCCCCAGGCAATGTTCAGGCACTTTCCAACCAGGTCGCCACCTTTGCCCAGGTCAAATTCTGTGGTACCATCCCATTGTCCTTTACCTGTTAAAAATTGGTCGCCGGATTGGCAGTCTACAACTTCAAAATTGTAAAAAAACATGTCGGTGGATTGAAATTCAAAAACCAGGATGGCATCATCACCGGGAGATGCGATTTTAATTTGAGTACTCATGATAGTAAGGGTTAAGGTGAATTATATATCGTTAATTTTACCGTGATTATTTAGTTAATAAGGCTATTTTAGGTTAAGAGCGTTTAGCTGCGCCTGTTTTTTTAGCGTTTCCCGCTGGCTCTTTTGGGTATTTACATCTTTTACGGCGCTCACATAGCCTAATAAGTTAGTCCAAAATGCCGATCCGCCACTTGCCATAAGCGCAATAATAACGACATAGATGCCGGTATCATAAGTCCCTATTTTGAACACACCAAAAAAACTGTTGTCACCATTTGAATACTTTGCTGTTACCCAGGCTATAAGAAATGAGACAACCATAACCACCGAACGGCGAATTTTTTCGGCCCTGTCATTTACCGGCGGTACGGTAGGGGTTGGCTCCTGCAACCAGGAAATGTTTGTTTTAATAATGGTAACCAGCCGTTCGCTGGCTAAGCTAACCGCGAGAATAACCGAGATTAGCTTGGTGATAACTGAGATGTCCATGATAATGATTTTTGCTTGATCCAAATTTGGCAAATACATTAAGCTTAGCACATGGGTTATTTCCCCTATTTAATCCGGTTTTTTTCCCGGTATAACCGGGTTTTTTTTTGATGAGTGGAAAATTTTAATTTTAAATAGGGAAGAGTTATATTTTGTAAGCTTTGCTGCCGTTAATGGACATACGCGTGGGCAGCAACTAATGCGTTGCGCGCGCTAAACGCTATCCAGCAATCTTTAAGTGCGGATGCATCAAGTTTCAGCTACCGCAAGCGTTTTTCGGCGCCGCCTCCAGCCTTGTGCGCCCGCTGATAGATAAACGCCATGCTAAGTAATAAATATACAACACCCGGATGTTTAATTTCATCCGGGTGTTTTTGTATACCGGCAGTTCGCGTTAAGGATTGCAGTGAAAAGCCCACAGCGCGGGCTGTCCGGGGCGGCAAAGGCAAGGCGAGGACTTGCAACGAAAAGCCTGACCGCCGCTTCTACCAGCGGGGGGAACGCCCGGGAGGAGAGTCAAGAAATTAGAGTCAAGAATCAAGACCTTTATAACCCTCCCAACAATCACTTCATCACCGACAGCACCTGCGAGACGGGCAAATAGCTGGCAAACAGTTTATGGATTAAATTGCTAAAGAAAATCATCGTTTTTTTTAAAAGCCTGAAGTACGTCATCGGTATTTAAAACGGTGGCAAACTCGTTGTTAATTTGTGCCAGTGCGGTTAAATGGATGGTTTCGGCATCGTAGTGTTCGCCTTTGATGCCGGTTTTGGCAAAGGCGGCAGTAGCATCGGCCACTACAAAGGTGTGGTAGCCAAAGTTGCCGGCCATGCGGGCCGTGGTAGATACGCAATGTTCGGTAGTAAGCCCCACTATAACCACGGTATCGATGCCCGCGGCATCCAACTGTTGTTGCAAATTGGTGCCGATAAAGGAGCTGTTTACCGATTTTTTGATCACCGCCTCGCCGGGCAAAGGCTTTACAATTTCTTTGTGGGCGTTGCCGGGGTTACCTTCGGCCAGCAGCGAGTTGGGGTTAACCGAGCAATGCTGGATGTGGAACAACGGCAGGTTATTTGTCCGCCAGTAATCAAGCAGTTTGCGGGCATTGGCTTCGGCATCCGGGTTATTGCGCTGGCCTCCCCAGTAAGGGATATTATCAAAACCCTGCTGTATATCAACAAGTATTAATGCAGGGTTGGTGTTCTGTAGTGTTTCCATACCCCAAAATTGCAGCATTGGGATCAAGCCGTATTTCTGGGGGAAGATCAGTTTAAGCATATATTTTAGCGAGCCTGAAGAGGAAAAAGGTAGTATCTCTAACACCTCTTGAAGTAGCCCTGAATGCTTTGATCTTGGCGTTGAATGATTCTGCTGAGGCATTGGTACTTCTGTTGTTAAAGAAGTTCAGGATCGATTCATAATGCGTTTGTACAGACCTTGCCACCGTTTTAAAAGCATCTATTCCCGACTCTTCCACATCGTTATAC
>NZ_JBFUCY010000017.1:0-175067 GCF_056404995.1 Mucilaginibacter sp. P2_A5 | reverse complement strand
TTTAACCTCTGTTGGCATCTCATCTTTTCCTTTCGTGGCTTTTGATACTTCTAACATAGCCCGTTTACCCATCTCTTTCCTTTCCGCTATAACCCATCTTGATATTGCCGCACGGCTATATCCACTTTTCCTTGCCAATTTACGCATTGTCGTCCCACCTGCCAAGTATTCTATTACTACTTGCTCTTTCTCCGGTAATTTGTCCATTTTTTTGTCTTGATTGTGTAAACCCAGATCAGGACAAGTCAGGGTGCAAATCACACATGCTAATCGGCCTTGAAAATCTCAGACGCAGATCGACCTCGTGCAAATCACATACTCAAATTGGCTCTGAAAATCCTGAATGTCCTGCGGGAGACGCAATTATGCGTCTCTACAAAAAGACAATTTAAGATAATATAAAAATTCACTTTGCAACGCGCCATTATCCCATGCGTCTTATCTTCTGACTGATTTAACGTTATATCAGCCATTATCAGCAGGAATATGCCGTCTCCATTAAAATATTTGGCCCTCATTTTCTTCTTTCTATCCAATTGCGCACATGCGCAAACACATGCGTTGTTAGATTCGATGACCCACGCCATCGAAAAGCAGGAATACACCGGCATCCACAGCATCTTGATATCCAAAGGCGGCAAGCTGGCTTACGAGCATTATTTTAACGGTTACACGGCCGATTCGCTGCATGATTCCCGATCGGCGTTTAAATCGATAACCAGCCTGCTAATGGGCATTGCCATTGATAAAGGCTTTGTGAAAAATGTAGATCAAAAGGTTTATGCGTTTTTCCCTGAGTATAAATCATTCGCTAACAGTGATGCACGGAAACCGCTTATCACCATTAAAAACCTGTTAGAGATGCGGTCGGGTTTTGATTGTAATGAATGGGACGATGACGGGAAGGATTGCGAAACCGAAATGGAAGAAACCAAAGATTGGGTTAAGTTTTCCCTGGATTTGCCTATGAAAAATGATCCAGGTACAGTTTGGAGCTATACCTCCTGCGCCCCGATGATCATTAGTGGCATTATTAGTAAAGCCACGCATATGTCCATTATGGCCTTTGCCAAAAAATATTTGTTTGACCCATTGGCCATGAAAAATTACCGCTGGACAATTGACCCCGCCGGGCACGGCGCCACCGCCGGTTCTTTTTTCCTGCTGCCAAAGGATATGATTAAAATTGGGCTGTTGGTAAAGAACAATGGCGTTTGGCAGGGAAAACGGATAGTATCGGCACAATGGCTTAAGCAATCAACTACAGCCACTATTCCTATCCCCGGGTTTTCGTTTGTTAAATTCAGCAGGAGTAAAATAGCCAGTCCGCAGCCGGCTTATTACGGCTATTACTGGTATAACGAAAAGATAAAAACCGGGAATTATACTGAAGATGTTGTTTTTGCATCGGGCAATGGGGGGCAGTACATCATGATCATCAAAAACCTTGACCTGGTGGTGGTATTTACCCAGGGCAATTACAATAACTGGAAGGCCAAACGGGCTTTTGATTTGTTGGCGAAGTATATAATTCCGGGGTGTAAGTGAGTTTCCATATAATAGGATCGTGTTTAATCGTAAGCTGGTAGCCCCAACATCTTATCAACCCGCACAACCCGATATCCCCTGGCATTAATCTCTTTTAAAAAATCAGGCAGCATAGCCACGGTAACCGGGCACCTGTCGTGAAATAAAAAAATTGCCCCTGGTTTAATTTGGGAGGCTACCTTTTGCAAAAGCGCATCAGCATTGGTAGCCACGGTATCGTACGATCGTACATTCCAACCTATGGGCAAGTAATTCCCTTTAATAATCGCGTTTTTTAGGTTGGGGTTCATTACCCCGTAAGGTGGCCGGAATAGCCTTGTTTTTTTACCGATAATATTATACAAGTCGCTGTCCACCTGCTGCATTTCAGCAAGCATTTTTTTTGAGGGAAAAAGATCGAACAACGCAGCGTGTGTATAACTATGGTTGCCAATGATATGGCCTTCGGCATCCAGTTGCCTGATGATGGCTTCATTGCCTGCCAAACGTTCGCCAATGCAAAAAAAGGCGGCCTCTACGTGGGCGTCTTTTAAAATTTGTAAAACCTGCGGAGTCCCGTCGGGTACCGGGCCATCGTCAAAAGTGATGGCTATTATTTTATCGGTTGTTTTTGCAGCGCAATACATCGGCATAAAAAAACCGGAGTTTACAAAATAACAACCATAGGCAACAATAAGCGAGTACGCAAATATAATTGCCCCATAGGCCAGCCAGCTTACCCCATATATCTTATCGGCCCAAATGGTAAAACCCAACAGGATAATGAACGCGATATTGGTGTTTCTGAATGTTAGCACGCTGATAGCAACATTAACGAATGACAGGTGTTTTGGTAATGGTTATAAACCAATATTTTTTTAACTGGGGTAATAGGTTCTGTTCCCGGAATAGTGTTTGTTTTGATGATTTGGGTAGCGTACCATAACGCAAAAGCAGCTGATGTGGGGTACTCGCCGCATAGGTGTTTATACCTGGTAACATTGCAATAGTTAAATAGCGAATCCTCCAGGTAATCGTATACCGCGTCATTTTTGGCATCACCGTTATTGCCTGCTACTACCAGGCTAATATCGTACATGCTTAGGTTTTGTGCAGATAGAAATGTTTCAATTTGTTGTTCAACAGCTGCATGGCTGCCCGGTTTATAAAATGTGGTGACGGCATCCAGCTTAGCCACGTCATTTCCGGATGCTTCATTGGTCAGCAAAAAAAATGCCGAGCCTTCGCCTGCAATGGTGCCTTTTGAATTGGCATTATACAGATCAATGTTGGCGACCGGGCTTTGCTTGTATAAGCCAAACCGGCTTAGTATGCCGTGGCTGATGTCGGTAATCTCGTCGATGCCGCCTACCAGTACGTTTTTGGCTTCGCCCTCCAGCAGCAGCATCTGCGCATCAAGCAATGAGCATTCAAACGACGAGCCGCCGCTTACAAACGTGTTGTTGTAGTTATTGCAGTGCAGCAGCAAGGCTACCTGTGCGCCAATAGTATTATGGGTTGATTGGATGAACGATGTCGGGGTAAGCAATTCCTCGCCGCGCTCCACCATTTTACTTAAAAAAACACCGGTATCGTCCAGGCAGCCATAGGCGGTGCCGGCAATAATAGCGTCGGGGTTGGTTACGCCGGCATCCTGCAAACAGGCCATGGCCGATGCCACGCCCATTTTAATAACCCTGCTCATGCGCCGGATGAGTTTAGGGTCGATGATGTCTTTATAATCGGGCGTAATGCAGGCAAGGCGGTTACCTTCATGAACTACTACCTCATCCAGGAACGGAACGTTTCCGAATGTTTTTTGGGGCGATATGTTTCCTGTTGAACGTATATACATATCAGGCCTGCAATTTTGAAAATATTAATGACGAACAGTTACCCCCAAAACCAAAGGAGTTGGAAAGCACGTGGTTTAAATCTGCCTGTTGTGTAAAACTTGTTTCGGGTGTGAACGGATGATCGGCAATCTGGGTTTCAAATCGCAGGTTGGGGTAAATAAATCCTTGTTGCGCAGACAGCGCCGAAAACACAGCTTCGATACCCGCGCTTGCGCCCAGCGTATGCCCGGTGAATGATTTGGTCGAGCTCATTTTAGGGAAGTACGGATCAAACAATCGTTTAATCGCTGTCCCTTCGGAGTTATCATTGTTTTGGGTACCGGTACCGTGCAGGTTAACGTAGCCGATATCCTCCGGCTTTAACCCTGCCATTTTTAAAGCGCCCTCCATCGCCATAAAAGAGCCAGTGCCATCGGGCGATGAAGCGGTTTGATGGTAGGCGTCGTTGGCGTTACAGTAACCGCTCAAAGTACAATAAGGCGCTTTTTGCATCCCTGCCGCAACCCGTTCAGATACCAGGGTAATATACCCGGCACCCTCGCCAAGGTTTAAGCCACGGCGGTTGGCATCAAAGGGCTGGCAATACTGGTTGTCCAATATCATGAGCGTATTAAAGCCATTTAGCGTAAAGCGGGTAAGCGCATCAGTGCCGCCGGCTATAACTACATCAAGTATGTTGTTTTTAATAAGCCTTGCACCATACATAATGGCATTGGCCGATGATGAGCATGCCGTGCTGATAGTACTTATATAATTTTTTATGCCCAATTCATCGGCTACCAATTCGGTTACCTTGCCGCACTCGTGGTTAACTACATTGCGCAATTTACCTTTTGCAGGGTTGGACATAAATTGCACAAAAAAATCTTCGGTTTTATCCATTCCACCAACGGTGTTGGCCGATATTAAACCCGTGCGTAATGAGGCGAAATTTTGGATGCCCGCATCTTTTTTTGCTTCCCTGGCAGCGATGAGGCTTAGCATGGCTGTGCGGCTTATCCCTGGCCCAAAGCCTGATAATTGGGCCAATTCATCATTGCTCAATTTAACTTCGGCAACCGGGAAGGTGTCTTGATGAACGGTTTGCAGGTATTTAATTTTATCAATACCCGCGCGGTTGTTTTCAAGCGCGTTCAGGCATTCGGCGGTATTGTTGCCAATACCCGAAATTACACCTACACCAGCTACAAAAACAGTTTTGCTCATTACTATGTCATTTGCCGACTATTTAGCCGACAGGTAAATGTTATTTAAGTTTTCGGCACTAAACGGCGCCGATGTTGGGCTTGTATCCTTTTCTACCAGGTATAAAACTGCTTTGTAATCTTCCTGCAGCGCATCAACCCAGCCGCAAATGCAGGCCTGCAATATATTATTATTTAATAAATATGCCACGTACTGCTGTATAAACGCAGCATCAAAAGCCTCAAAAATAAAAAAAGCGTTTTCGCCCTTAAACTTGTTTTTAATGCTGATTTCGCCAATAACAATATTGGGTAAAGTATACACAAACAATGCCGGGCTGGCAATGGTTTTGGCCTGGTCGTAATATTTGATGTCGGCATCCAGGCTGGAATTGGAGTTTGCTAAAACGATACCAACTTCCTGCTCTTTATATTTTTCACTGATGCCGCTATCCTTCAACAATACTTCCGATGCCAGCAAACCCAATTTGGACAGGTTGTCCATTTTATAAAACTTAGGATATTTTACCTCTAAAAACTGGTAGGCTGAAAGTACAAATGCGCCAACATCTGCCCCCTTGTTTTCAAACACAGGTTTGCCAGTGCTGTAAACAACATTATTGCTGATGATGCAGTTGGATGTAATATGTAGTGTATCTGTCAATCCTTTTCTTTTTAATGCTTTTAGCTTTCTGCCTTAGGCTTTCAGCTCTTTCTCAGTACAATTGCCGCGTTGCAGCCCCCAAAACCCGATGCTGTTTTAAGGCATGCGGTTAGCGGTGTTTGTTGTAAAGCTTTAGCCACGTTGAGTGGCTGGGTAACCCCCAACTCATTAAATCCCCTGGTGGGAATAATGGTGTTGTGCTTTAAGGAATGGGCTGCTATTATCGCCTCGATAAGCCCCGAAGCGCCAAGCGTATGCCCGTAATATCCTTTTAAGCTATTCACAGGAATATCCTGCATGCCGGCCAGGTTTATGGCTTTGGCCTCCATCTCATCGTTATAAATGGTAGCCGTGCCATGGGCCGATATAAAACCGATGGCTTCCGGTTCAACCCCTGCGCTTTTTAACGCTGAGTTAATGGCGTCAAAAAGTTCTTCGCCGGTTTTTGACGGTCCCGAAATATGGTTGGCATCGTTACTAACCGAGCCGCCCGCCAGTTGAATGTTTCCTTTTTTTTGTTGATTTGATGATAGGATAACCGTAGCCGCGCCCTCGCCTAAATTAATACCATCTCGATTTAAATCAAAGGGCTTGCAAGGTTGAGAGCTAATAGCCTGAAACGATTGGAAACCCGATAGCACAAACCTGGTGATCACATCGCCGCCAACCACAACTGCATTATCATACTGTCCGGCCTGGATCAAACGCATCCCGGTGATCATGGCCATTAAGCCCGAGATACAGGCATGCGAAACTATCAGCGGCTTATTTACGAAACCAAACCTTTCGGCAACTAATTTGGCCGATGTTGGCAGCGCAATGCGATGGTTTAGGTCCAGGTTCCCGGCATCCGTTTCCAGCATGCTGATATTGCCCTTGGTGGTGGATATAATAAGCGCTGTTTTTTTATCTGTACTATCTACCCCGCTATCTTTTAAGGCGTCGGTGATGGATGCTATCAGCAATTGTTCAAATTTGGTGTATATACCCGGGTCTGTTAAAAACTCACGGTCATCGCTAAACAATGAAGCGTAAAAGGGAACCGCCGATTTATCGCCTGCCGGATGCTCTTTAATTCCTGAAATATTCCGGGTAAGCCCATCAAAATTTTCGGCAGAGGTATTGCCTATGGGCGACAGGATATTATCGGCTACGATAAAAACGGGCTTCATCACTTACAAACGCTTCCTCTCATTACTTGTTTTATTGCCAAAAGTTATAGTAGTTGTACCATTGCTCGGGATACTTTTTCACATGTTTTTCCATCTCGCCCACAAAATCGTTGGTCATTTGCTCCATCCCGGCTTCTTTGCCCAAATGTAAATATTCCTTAATTGTGCTGGCATAAAAATGATAATGAAACTTAGTTTCCTTCATGGCAAAAACGTAGGTCACCGGCACTTTAAACCGGGCGGCCATTATAAATGGTCCTATGGGAAACTTAGCATCCTGGCCCAGGAATTTTTTGGTGATGGTTTTATTACCCTCCAGGTACCGGTCGGCATGCATGCACACCAGCTCGTTATTCTGAAAAGCTTCGTTGATTTTGAAAATGTGCGAGATATCGTCTTTAATTACAATGATATTAACGCTCAGCTTGCCGGTAACCCGTTCCATAAAGGCTTTTATCTGCTGGTCTTCACCATCGTACATCACTATATTAATGCGGGTATTAATTTGCTTCAGCAAATCGCCGGCAATTTCCCAGCTGCCAATGTGCGCGCTTAAAAGCAGGCCGCCCTTGCCCATTGCCGCAATTTGGTTCAGGTTACTGCGGCCATCAAACTCAAAGGTGAATTTGTTGCGGATGCCCGACATGACCACTACCTTATCAATAATGCTTTGGCCAAAAATGAAATAGTTTTGGTAAACTTTAAACAGCGCTTTAACACGCCCGTAATCCAGGCGCTTATGGAAGTAGTAGTAAATACTTTTTGACGACTGGTACGAGAAAACTACATAGTAAAACGATACAAACCGTAACAAAAAATAAGCGGGACTAACCCCGCCATATTTTAAAATAGCCAGAAATACCGAATATCCCCAGGGTTTCCCTTTTGATTTTCCTTTCCAGGACGACATTTAAACAAGCTCCTTCGGCTGTACTTTAGTTGCTACGTAATCGTAAAAATCCTGGAAGGTAACAATGCCGGTAAAATCTTCGGGCTGCACCTTAAACGCGAAATTGGTTTCAATAACAACCACCAGGTCAATATAGTCAAGGCTATCTAAACCAAGTGTATCTTTTAAAACAGCATCGGGTGTAATGGTATCAACATCTACCTCAAATTCTTCAGACAGGAAGGAATTTATTTTTGCAATGATCTCTTCAGTTTGCATAATGGTTTAAATTAATTAGCTAACATTTTGGATGAATCAGGGCGACACCCAAGTGTTGTGTAATAGGTTGTAAAAGTTTTTAAATATGTTATTTATTTAGTGTACACGGATATGCCTGTTAAAGGGCATTTCAAAAATAAAATAATTGTTGGTGTTTATAAAGAACGATTTAGGTTGTTACATTCATTGTTACGTTGGCTTAACCGGCGGCCTTAAACTTATTCCTGCACTGTATGCACTCCCCTTCTCCGCCAATCCCTACATTTAGGAAAAAATAATAACGCTTAATTAATAAAATTAATTAAAGAATTTCACAAAAATACAAAATAATAAAAACATTTACCCATCTTTTGTGTATCGGAACAATAAAATATTTTAAATGCCGAATCCGTTGACCATCCACGCTATACATCGTAAATCCATAAATTTCATCAATTTTAAAGCGATTGCCCGGGCCTTCTTAAATATATCGCCCAAATCACAAACCAAATATTATTTTTGTAGATGACGAGCGAACCTGCAAAAAGGTTACGGCGTTTAAAAACAACTTAAACTTATAAAAACTGATTGATGGTTGCCGGTGTTGGGATAGATATGATAGAGATTGACCGCGTGGCCGTCAAGATGGAAAAGGGCAGCGGCTTTCGCGAGCTGGTGTTTTCGGAAAATGAAATAGCTTATTGCGAACATAAAGCCGATAAGTACCAGCACTATGCAGCACGCTTTGCCGCCAAAGAAGCCTTTTTTAAGGCATTGGGCACAGGCTGGTTAAACGGCACGGCTTTTAATGAAGTGGAGATTAGTAACAATGCCGATGGAAAACCCGAACTTACACTGATTGGCAAAACCGGCGAATTATTAAATGGTGAAGGCCCAATGAAAATTTCCGTATCATTAACCCATCTTAAAACCATCGCATCGGCTATTGTAATTATCGAAAAGTGACAGATCAACCCACATTTATATCGCAGGAACAAATAGTGACCATGCAGGAACAAAAACTGCAGGAATTGCTGGCCTATCTTAACATTCATTCGCCTTTTTATAAGGAGTTGTTTGATGCAAACAACATCAACATTGATGATATTAAAACGCTGGATGACCTTAAACTGATCCCTACAACGGTAAAAGAAGACCTGCAAAAGCGCAATGACGATTTTTTTTGTGTTAACCGCGGCCAGATCATCGAATACAGCTCAACATCGGGCACATTGGGCAGCCCGGTTACGGTTGCCCTTACCGAGAATGACCTTTTACGGCTAACCTATAACGAATATAGCTCCTTTACCTGTGCCGATGGCAGGCCCGATGACGTATACCAGTTGATGCTCACGCTCGACAGGCAGTTTATGGCCGGGCTGGCTTACTATTCAGGCATCCGCAAAATAGGGGCGGGCATTATTCGCCTGGGCCCCGGGGTGCCATCATTACAGTGGGAAACCATTTTGCGGTTGAAACCTACAGCTATTGTTGCCGTGCCATCGTTTATTTACAAGCTTATTCAATACGCGCAGGAGCATGGCATCGATATCAATTCAAGTTCGGTAAAAAAGGCGGTTTGCATTGGCGAGAATATCCGCAATACTGATTTTTCGCTCAATATTCTTGGCAAAAAAATTACCGATGCCTGGGATATCAAGCTATACTCTACCTATGCATCAACCGAAATGCAAACGGCGTTCACCGAATGCGGGTACGGTAAAGGTGGCCATCATCAGCCCGAATTACTGATAGTGGAGCTGCTTGATGAAAATAACCAGCAGGTAGCCCCCGGCGAACCCGGTGAAGTAACCATTACCACACTGGGCGTTGAAGGTATGCCGTTGCTGCGCTATAAAACCGGCGATATTTGCTTGTATGATGATAAACCGTGTGAATGTGGACGAACCACCTTACGTTTATCGCCGGTTATTGGCCGCAAAAAGCAGATGATTAAATTCAAGGGCACCACACTTTACCCGCCTTCGCTTTTTGATTTGCTGAATGGGATGGAAGAGATATTGGATTTTGTAGCCGAAGTTTACTCCAACGAGATTGGTATGGACGAAGTGCTGCTGCATATCCTGCCGGTAAACTATACCGACGAATGCGACCGGAAGATCCGCGCCAATTTACAGGCAAGGTTAAGGGTAAGCCCGCATGTTACCTATGTGCAATATGATGAGATCCAGAAAATGCAGTACAAGGAATCGGGCCGCAAACCGTTTAAATTTATCGATCGCCGGAAATAAAAGCGTCTTCGGGCAGTTCATCCGGCAACTCTTCTTCCGATGGCGATTTACCAAAGATCTTGTCCAGCAGGTTTAATATAGGCACAGTCATGAACGTGGTTATCAGCGCCATGATTACTAATATGGCAAATATCTCTTTGTTTAGCACACCAAGGTCGTAACCAATATTCAGTACAATCAACTCAACCAGGCCGCGGGTGTTCATTAAGGCCCCTATGGATAGGCTGTCTTTCCAGCTTTGGCCCACAAATTTGGCTGCCGATGCGCTGCCCACAAATTTGCCGGTAACGGCAACCAGTATGGTTACGGCGCACACGCCCCAGAGGTATGCATCATTTAGTAAGCCAATCTGCGTACGCAGCCCGGTAAAAACAAAAAACAAAGGCAGTAATAAAAACAAGGCTACATCTTTTATGCGCTCCACAAACACTCCCCGGAAGGTAATGTTATCGGGCATTACAATACCGGCCATAAATGCGCCAAACAGCGCGTGGATGCCTATACTTTCGGTGGCGTATGAGGAAATAATCAAGGTTAAAAAAAACAGGGCTACCGGCATACCCACGTAACCCGGCCTGATGTTGCGGCTGTAGATGTATTTTAAAAGCGGTTTTACGCCCTTCAGCATAATTATTACATAGGCTATGGCCATGAGGGCCGTATAAACAAAACTCATTACAGAGCCCGCCTTAACCACTGCTATTACAATCGTAAGCAAGCACCACGCGGTAATATCATCGGCAGCGGCGCAGGTAATTACCAAAGCGCCAAGGCGTGTTTTGTTAATGCCCCGTTCCTGGCAAATGCGTGCCAAAACCGGGAACGCAGTAATACTCATGGAAATACCCATAAACAAACCAAACGAAAAAAATGGCACCCCGGCAGGGGCCAGCGACCGATAGATAAAATAAGCCAGCCCGATGCCCAATGTAAACGGGATTATAATACTGGCATGGCTAATGACAATGGCATCCTTGCTTTTGCTTTTAATGGCCCGCAAATCAAGTTCCATGCCTATCACAAACATGAATATGATTAAACCAATCTGGCTTAAAAATTGTAACGATCCTAATGATTGGGCCGGGAAAATAGCATGCGAAAATGCCGGAAAAAACCGGCCTACAAGTGACGGGCCTAAAGCTATACCTGCAAAAATTTCGCCTATTACGCGTGGCTGACCCATTTTTTTGCACAGCCATCCTGCTATATTGCCCGCTATAATAATAACCGCTATCTGCGACAGTAACGTAGCCAGCGGCCCGGTTAAGTTTTTTATCAATCCATCGGCAAACTGATGTGCCGAACTTTTGCTGCTTGCCGCCAGTTTTATTATGTGGCGGCCTTTTTCAAGTTCGCTGCCGGCTGTTAATGCCAGGTAAATTAAAAAGGAAAACCCGCCAATAAGGAGGATATAAAAAAATATGTTCCTGAATTTCTTCATTTTTTAAATACGCCTTTAAATTTAAAAAAAACGGAGGCCTCATGCTGAATCAGGGCATCTACCTTTAACGTGCCATCATCGGCAGTGGTATACGTTACCTGCATATCGGCGGTGCTATTTGCCTGTGGGTTTAATATGGCCAAAAACTTCATATCGCCGGCTTTAAGCAGTTTTGTTTTGGTGCCAACGATGTTTTCCAGCACCTCTTTTACCATTTGCATCATACAAACCCCCGGCACAACCGGCTGGCCAGGAAAATGGCCTTCAAAAATCTGGTGGCCCGCGTTAAGGGTAATAGTAGTTTTTGACGTATTACCATCGGTTTGCGGCGGGGTAAACTGAAAAAAAGATTCCTGGAGCATACGTTTTTAGCTTAAAGCTGAAGGCCTAAAGCTCAAAGCTTTTTTGCTTTAAGCCCTGGGCTTTGTGCTTTTTATATTATCAATATTTTAACTCAAGCATACAGCTTTGGGCTTTCCGCCTTCGGCTTTCAGCTTATCGTTCTATTTTTTTTAAACCGATGGTAAATTTAAAATTTTTATGGTCGATACCTATAGTATCGGGAATGCCATTTTTGTAATTGGCCATGGTGGCAACGGCAACCGGTTTTATTTTGGATGATTTTTCCATCCGCAAAAGCGTGTCGCCGGCGATGTTGGTGATATAATAGTTGGCGCCTTTTTCCTGCGGAAGCACGTAATACAAATGAGTACTATCCTTAAGCATATAATGCTCACGGCTGCCCTCCTGCCTCATAAGTATCAAGTCAAAATCCTTTCTTAACGTTTTAATTACAGCGCCTCTATCCATTTGCGGAATGATGGAGTATACCTTAAAGCTGCCATCATTCAAAAACGCGAAATCGAAGAATTTTACGCCCATCTCGTTGGAAAACACAATGCGCGTGCTACTATCCGGCATTACCTTCATCAGCAGCAGGCCGCTTAAGTGATGGGTTGTTACATTGATTTCGGCATTATAAAGCACAACCGAAAATTGGGGGCGAAACCGGTAGATATGATCAAAATTACCTGTAGCCGGCTTCAGGTTTTTGTAAACCGAAGTACAGCCGGCCAGTGTAGCCAGGCAACTACTTAGCAGCAAAAAGCGCGTCAGGCAGGTTTGCATTGATCTCTTTATTTATAAAGTGAATGGTGGTATTATCGCCCGATGGCTCCTGCATATCAATATTGCTTACCGAGTTGTCTTTTTTATCAACCGAGATATTGATCGATTTAAAAAAATCTTTTATCCCTTTTGATAACGGTGATAGTTCTACCAGGTAGCTTCCCTTGTTTTCAAACACCTTTACTTTAAAATCGGGGTTGCTTAGGATAGATCCCTGCACACAATCGATAATAATCTTATTAATTTGCCGGAAGAGTTTGTTGGATTTGGTATTGATTTTATTTTCCTTCTGCTCATCCTTTACCAAAATATTGTCTTTGTTGATGATCATCAGGTATTTAGATGGTTGTGTATATTCCATCCGCACCATATTGTCCTTTTTAAACCAGAATTTTCCTTTGGATGTGATCTTTTCTGACAGCATGCTCAGGTTTTTCTCCTGCACAAAATCACTTTTAATGCTGGTTGTTTTTTGAGCGGTAGCCATAAACTGCTCTTTAAATTTCGAAAGATCGGCAAGCGGGGTGTAGCCGGCATGCTGCGCTTTGGCAGCGAAAACAGCGGCAAGCAGGGAGATTGTAAGTATTATTTTATGGCGTTTCACAGTTGGAATCGATTTATTTAGATAGACGTGGATCAGGTGAAAAGGTTTGATCAAAGGCATTCCTTTGTGTCATTGCGAGGAACGAAGCAATCGCGAACTATGTATGGCTGATCTGAACAGTCCGCGATTGCCACGCTATCGCTCGCAATGACATGTTGGATTCCAGACTTACGAAGTTTTTAAAACTTCGTAAGTCTTCGGTCAACTCCCTGTCATCCAGAGGAATGAAGGATCTGCCCGCCGTGCATACCGATAGAAAAGTTTGCGAATAGATGCTTCGTACCTCAGCATGACAGGATTATATATAGCTGTCTTAATTCTTGACTCTAACCTCTTGACTCTACTCCCTAAGCTGCTTGGTTGGCTGTAATATACTCGGCCATGGTACGTACTGATTGAAACACTTTGGGGCCGTCCTCGGCTTTTGAAAGTTTAATTTTATAGATAGTTTGCATTAAAACTATCAGTTCCAGGGCGTCTATCGAATCCAGCCCCAATCCATCGGCAAACAACGATTCATCGTCGCCGATATCGGCAGGTTTAAGGTCTTGCAGGTTTAACTGATCTATGATCTGTTCTTTCAGATCATTCATTAATTTGTCCATTTTTTATAACTATACAGATGAGTTAATTTGCTCACCTAACTTAATAATTCGTGCTAATTTTTTAATAGCCGTATCATGATTTTTAACATACGGGTTGTCTTGGTCCCACACATACCCGGCCAAAACAGAACAGATCTGGTTTTTAATCTCGGGAACAAAAGTGCCCGAAAAAAAGATGGTATCAAGCGTACCCTCGTACCAGGCATTTACATACGACCGGAAAACATCCACGCCCTGCATTACCTTTTCGGTATATTCGGTTTCCCAGTCAATGTCTTCGCCGTTAAGCTTGCGAATAACCAATTTGGCTGCATTTTGGCTTGATACCGTCGCCAGGGTAACGCCCGATGAGAAGATAGGATCTAAAAACTCGGTTACATTACCTGTAAGCACAAAGCCTTCGCCATGAAAAGTATCGGTGGTGCTGCTCCAGGCTTGCAATATTTTAGGGTCGAAAACAAATTCAACATCCTTAAACCTTTCGCTCAGGTACGGCTCGCTGGCAATAAGGCTGCGGAGTTTGGCTTCATCATCTGCCCCTTCGTATCCGGCAAAAAAGTCGGGATTACCAACAAAGCCCAATGAAGTAACACCGCTTGAAAAAGGGATTATCCAAACCCAAACCCCAGGCTTGTGCACTACAATGGTGATGCGGTTAGGCTCTTCAAACAAATCGCGTTTTACATCTTTTGTGTGTGCAAATAAAGCCTTGCGCTGCGGCATATTTGATGGTTTATCCAGGTTAAATAGTTTTGGAATAACCCGGCCGTAGCCGCTGCCATCAATAATAAAACGGGCCTCGATTTGTGTTTGGTTACCTTCAACATCTTCAACAGTTGTCACCGAATCAGATCCCTTAAATTTGATATCGGTAACCGTAGTTTCATAGTGTACCGGGATACCCATGGTTTCGCAGGTATCGGCCAGGGTTTTATCAAACTCAGCGCGGGGTACCTGCCATGTCCAGTTCCAGCCGTCAGTAAACTGATCTGAAAAGAAGTAATCGCAGACAACGCCGTTTTTTACAAACTTGGCGCCATACTTTTGCTGAAATCCTTTTGCTGCCACAGCTTCAACAAAACCGGCATCGGTTAATGCCTCCATACAACGGGGCAGCAGGCTCTCGCCAATTACAAAACGCGGAAATTTTTGCTTTTCGACAATTTTAACTTTAAACCCTGCTTTATTCACAATAGAAGCAGCCACCGTACCCGCCGGGCCGGCGCCAATAACCAACACATCAACTTTTTCTGTATTCATCAATTTAACTCTTTTGTGTCTTTTTAAGTTCTGAGTCTTGAGTTCTGAGTTCTGAGCCGGTTTGCCAAATTTATGACTTAGAACTCAAGACTCAGAACTCAATACTACTCCATCGAATATTTCTTCTTCCATTCTTCAAAAAACACCGGATTGGTTAATTGAAGCATAAAATTATCGCGCTGTAAAAATACCTGTACGGTTGAGCCTGTAACCACAACCTCGCCGGTTGCCGCGTTTAACAGGCGATAGTTAAAGTTTAACCGTGCTGCTTCGCTGGGCACGTACTCGGTTTCAATAATTACATTGTCGCCGTAACGCAAAACCTGTTTGTATTTGCAATCAATGCTTACAATAGGGGTTACGTATTGGTTATTATAAACTGTCAGGTAGTCAATACCGTATGCTTTCCCAAAAGCCTCCCTGCCATCTTCAAAATAGCGTACATAGTGCCCGTGCCACACAATGCCCAGCGAATCAACTTCGCTAAACTTCACACTTATCTCGGTGGCATGTATCAGTGTTTTTTGCAAATTCCTGTTTTTTTCACCGGCAAAAATTCACCGGCAATATTTCTAAAAAGACCAATTTGTGCCTTGCTAAGTCAATAGTCTTAAGTTCTAAGTCGAAAAAGAAAAAATTCAACTTTCGACTTAGAACTTTGGACTATATCGTTCACACCAATTTGTCTGGTCTATAATTTATTTCCAACTGTTATAGTCAGATTTTACATCTTTCATCACGTTTAAAAACGCTTTTGCCCAATAGTTTTTAAGGCCGAAACCGCCTGGCTTGCCTTCGTAATATTTGGTAAGCAACACTGTTTTTGTTTTCATATCAACAAAGGTTATCCAAACACCGGCTTTATCAAGGCCTTTGTTCATGCCGCTAACAAAAAATATATAGCCAATGCCTTCCTTGTTCTGGAAATCATAACCTTTTACAATAGCCGTGATTTTTGCCTCATCTAACAATTTAAAGTCGCTTGGGTTGTCTGTGTAAAGTTTATCAAACTTTGCTTTGGCGTTTGATGACTTAGCTACATCAAGCGCATAATCAACAGAGCTGTGGTGGATTGATTCGGCTACATCATATTTTTTTTGCTCGGTAACAAACAGGCGGTTCCATCCTACGGTATAGTCGTCTCTGAATTCCTCCGGCGTTATATCGTCTTTTTTTCCGATGCCCATTACCTTGGCTTCGGCCGTGCCAATAAACCTTGTTTGTGTAAAATCAAGGCCCAGCCAGGTAATTTTAGCACTGCCCGAAAAAATATCGGCTTTGGTACTTTGGGCTACAGCGGGTAAGCTGCTTACAACTGTTAGTAAAAAGGCTATCAGCCAGGTGTTTTTTGTAGGTTTCATTTTGTAGATTTAATTTATTTATTGTTGAATTATAAATACTTTCATCTGGCACTGCGCCAATGTTTCTTCCCCACGTTTTACTTTTCCCGATATCAGTGTTACATCAAATATTTGATTATCAATGATAATTTCCGTTTCTAAGATATCATTTATTTTAGGCAAAGAAAACACTTCGAGGTTTTTAATAGCGCCGATATAACCTATGGCGTCGGCTTTATCACTGTTTTGGGCCAAGTATCCGGCACGGGCGGCGGCGGTTTGCGCTATGTTTTCAACAAGTCCTCCCGCACTAAATTCGCCATCCTCAACCAGCACGTTATCTGCTTTTATACAAAATTGAGTGCGGCTGCTTTTCTCATCCGTCCAGGTCAAATGATCTATCATCACAAAAGGAAATTTTTGCGGGATAAGGTCGGGTGTATTGGCTGGTGGAGTAAACATATCTGCAGGTTTAATAGGTTTTAACGGTAGTTCAGGTAAAATTAGTAAAAGGTTTCGCGGGTTTGGATCTCCGGTACGGCCCAATTATTATACCAATTCCCCGGCGTTCACCTTGGTACTAACATATTCGTAAAAATCCTGGAAAGTTACTATGCCAACAAAATCTTCTGGCTGTACCTTAAAATTGAAATTGCTTTCAATTACAACAACCAGATCGATATAATCCAGGCTGTCCAGCTCAAGGGTGTCTTTCAGGATGGCTTCCGGCGATATTTTCGCCACGTCGATTTCAAATTCTTCTGCTAAAAAAGCATTGGTTTTTTCTATAATTTCTGAGAACTGCATAAGGGGTAGGTTAATCAATATTTTTTAATAATCAGTGACGAATTTGTTCCGCCAAAGCCAAAAGAGTTCGACAAAAATACGTCAAAATCTTTCTCGATGGTGGTAGTAGCGATGTTTAACTTAGCCGAATCCTCGTCGGGAGTTTCGAAGTTAATATTTGGTGCAATAAACGAGTTTTGCATCATCAGCATAGAGTATACAATCTCGCTTGCACCGGCCATCCAGCACTCATGGCCTGTCATGGATTTGGTTGAGCTTACCAGCGGCTTGCTCGATCCAAAAACCTCGTGAATAGCTTTAGCCTCGCTGGCATCACCCGCAGGGGTTGATGTAGCATGGGCGTTTATGTAATCAATATCGGCGGCATTCATGCCCGCATCCCTCAAGGCCATGGCCAATGAGCGTACCGGGCCGCCAACGGTAGGGTTGGATATGTGGCCGCCATTTGAGGAAAACCCGTAGCCAATAACCTCGCCCAAAATGGTTGCGCCGCGGCGTTGCGCCGATTCTAAACTTTCTAAAATTACGGTAGCCGCGCCGCCGCTTGGTACCAGGCCATCCCGGCTTTTATCAAAGGGGCGAGATGCTTTTGTTGGCGTACTTTCTAATGTGGAGAATGCCGAAAGCGCATCGAAACTGCCCATTGAAAAATGGTTAAGCTCCTGGGCGCCGCCACAGATAATACCTTCCTGTAAGCCGCTTTTGATAAGGTGATACCCTAAGCCAATAGCGTGTGAGCCGCTTGCGCAGGCCGCGCTAACAGTAAGATTGATGCCTTTTAATTTGAATATGGTAGCCAGGTTCATGCTCACGGTGGAGTTCATGGTTTGAAAAACCGCTCCTGAGCCTACCAGCATAGTGTCTTTTTTTACGCGGATGATATCGGTACAATCAATAACCGGCTTGGCCGAACTATCGTTGCCGTAAAGGATGCCAATTTCGTTCTGATCAAGGTAATCCATATCAATGCCAGCCTGGGCCAATGCCTCAATGGTGGCCATATAGGCATACTCGCCTTGTTCGGGCAGCATGATGCGTGAGCGCCTGTCGAGTTTTTCTTTCAGGTTAGGCCTGTCAACAAAGCCGGTTAAGCCCGAGCGGTAGCCAAACTCTTTACGCATAGAATCGAGCAAAATACCCGATTTGCCGTGGAAAAGCGAGTCTCTCACCTCATCCTGGGTTTTCCCAATGCACGAGTAAATCCCCATCCCTGTAATCACAACTCTATTCATAACGCAATACCGGCTTAGTCATTTAACAATTCCCTTAAAACTAAATAAAATTATTTAATCCCGAAATATTAATGTGTTTGTTTATGTGAACAAATGGTTAATTATGAATAAAGGCCGCCGTTAACAGAAATTACCTCGGCAGTAATGTATGATGCCTCGGGCGACGCCAAAAAGCCAACTACGCTGGCCACTTCTTCGGGGGTGCCAAAGCGTTTAATAGGTATCATGGATTTAAGCTCTTTTTCATCCAGGCCTTCGGTCATGTCGGTTTTAATAAAGCCGGGGGCAACTGCATTAACGGTGACCCCGCGGCGGGCAATTTCCTGCGCCAGGGCCTTGGTTGCCCCAATTACACCAGCCTTTGCAGCCGAGTAATTTACCTGGCCGGGCAAGCCTTTTAAGCCCGATAAAGATACCACGTTGATAATGCGGCCATATTTTTTAACCAGCATGCCGTTTAAAATAGCCTGGGTTACGTAAAAGAAACCTCCTAAACTGGTATTTAATACACTGTCCCACTGCTCGTCTTTCATCCACATCATCAGGGTATCATCCTTAATGCCGGCATTATTTACCAACACTTCAATATATTTTTCGGTATTAGCTTCAACCCAGCCGCCCAATACGGCGCGAATATCTTCCTTGCTGGCTACGTCAAATTTCATAACCTCGCCATCACCGCCGTTTTCTTTAATTGCGGCTAATGTGTTGTTGGCCTCGGTTTCATTGCTTTTATAATTAATAAGCACGTAGTAGCCCATAGTGGCCAGTTTATAGCAAATGGCCCGGCCTATGCCTCTTGATCCGCCTGTTACTAATGCACATTTCATTATCCAGATGTGTTAAATTGTTACGTAAAGAATATGCTTTGCAATTATAAAATGTGGGAGTTTCTCTTTTTAATCAGGTGTACGTGCTCGGCTTTTTCAAAGTATTGCTTTACGTTCACCATATCCTTATACTTTGGCTTATCCTCAATAAACTTAGGGAATATAGCCCGCAGGTCGGTATAAACGGTATGGGTTGTTGGCGAGAGTTTTTCGCTGCAATCCAGGTGATCGATTGCCTGTAAAATAGCCATCATTTGTATGGCCAGCACTTCAAAAGTATTATCGATAACGCGCTTGGTCATTAATGCCGCGTTGCAGCCCATGCTTACAATATCCTGGTTATCGTTATTATTAGGGATGCTGTGCAGGTACATTGGGTACGATAGGGTCTGGTTTTCGGCAGTGGTTGATGTAGCTGTAAACTGCATACCCTGCATCCCAAAGTTAAAGCCCAATACGCCCAGGTTAACAAAAGGCGGGAATTTGTGGTTCAGCTTCTCGTTCAGCAGGTAGTTTAACTGTCTTTCGGAAAGCATGCACAGTTTAGTAATAGCTATTTTCAGCTTATCCATAGCCAGAGAAACATAATCGCCATGGAAGTTGCCACCATGGAAAATGTTTTTGGCTTCGTGGTCAATAACCGGGTTATCATTTACCGAGTTCAGTTCGTCGGTAACTACACGCTCAACCTCAAAAATGGTATCGTAAACCGGGCCTAAAACCTGGGTTACGCAGCGCAGGGAATAGTATTCCTGAACCTTATCCAAAAATACTTCCTGGTTTAAGTTATCGGGATTATACAAGTGCTCCGAACGATCGCGGATCATTTTGCTGCCGGTAAGCACATCGCGCATAATAGCAGCCACTTCGTTTTGGCCGCGGTGGTGTTTTACCACGTTAAGCTCGTAAGAGTAATGATCATCAAAAGCCTGCACCACCTCGTTTATCATAGATGATAGTACGATTGACCATTCCAACAGTTTTTTGGCCTGGATGATGTTTACCATACCAATACCCGTCATGGCCGATGTGCCATTGATAATGGCTAAACCTTCGCGAATTTTTATAGATAGCGGCTCGATGCCCAACTCTTTAAACAATTCAGCTGTATCGTGTTGTTCGCCTTTATAGCCCGATTCCCCTTCACCTATTAAAACCAGTGCCAGGTGGGCCAGTTGCACCAAATCGCCGGATGCGCCTACGCCACCATGTTCAAATACATTGGGGGCAACATCTTTATTAATCAATTCGGTAAGCAGCTCGGGCAAATCGGTGTGTACGCCCGAACGGGCCTGCATAAAGCTGTTGAGGCGGGCAATCATTAGGGCCTTAACCAGCAGGGGTTGCATTAAATTACCGCCACCCGAAGCATGGCTGCGGATGAGGTTATATTGTAGCTGCAGCAGGTTTTCTTCGCTTACCTTATATTGGGCCATTGGGCCGAAGCCGGTGTTGATGCCGTATATGAGCTTGTTGGACGAGAAACCCTGCAAAAACTGGTAATTAACCTCAACATTCTTAACAACCGATGCATCCAAGCCAACTTCCTCACCATCAAACAGAATCTTAGAAAAATCATCGGCAGTAAGGTACCGCCCCCCGATATGTATCATGAACTAAAATTATTTTATTATTAAAAAGAGAAATTCATTAAAAATTCACACAAAAAACGTCCGAAAATAGGATAATTATTTCAAATATGATACTATTTGGCGTCTTTATTCCCGGTTTACCACAAGCAAATAATGCAGGGATAAGTTATTGAGTCGCCCGTTTAAAATACGCAGACGCATAACCATTAAAAAAAGTTACAGGAATATTGATTTGGAATATTCAGGCACGAAAAGTAACTGCCGAAATGAGCGTAAAACCTCCCCGGATACCTGTTACCGGTTTAAAACATAAAACATTTCAAACATTTTAAGGTTTAAAAAACGAACCCTGGGTTTAAGGGTTGATGCAAATAGTTGGAATTTAAACATTTATTATTATACTGATAGTGCAGCAAAGGAATAGAAGTAGCCGGTTTTATATATTAGTAAATATTTTATTATTGCCTGTATTTGTAGCTATCCAAAGCTACGCTTACGGGCAGGAGGTGGTACCTCATGATACCCTTAAAACAGATTCGGCAAAACACCACGCCGATTCGGTAAAGTTTCAGAAAAAAGCCAACGATGTTTCAAAACAGTATGATTTTGGCAACCTGGTAACAGATATTCTTCACCCCAAAAAGAAACCCGATTCTGTTTTCAAAAAACCCTCTGGCATAACCGTTATCCCCAATATTGCATCTAACCCCAGTATCGGGTTTCAACTGGGCATTAAGGCCGTAGCTGGCCGCAAATTGGGTAACGATCCCAATACATTACTATCGGTTGCTGCAACTTCGGTATCCTATACCACAAAGGGCATCCTTTATTTTTATATCAACCATAATGTTTACACGCCAGGCAACAAGTGGAATTTTCAGGGTAATATAGTAGCAGCCAAAAGTGTTACACCCGATTTTGGTTTAGGAATAGGTTTGCCGGATCCCGGCGGCAGCGCGGCCGACCAGGCGCTTGTTAACGCCAGCCGCAAAGGCCGGGCGTATCATTCCATATATTTAAACCTGAGGGAAAAGGTGTATAAGGAAGTAGAAAAAAACCTGTTTGTGGGTGCAGGGGTCTCGTTTGATATCCGTACCAAAATTCAGGATAAGGCAGATACCACCAACCATTTAACCCCCTATAATATTTACAGCGACGAGCACGGTTTTAAGCGGGATAGCTACAGAGCCGATGGTTTGCTTTTTAACGTACAATACACCACCCGCGATAACCAGAACCGCGCCTATAAGGGAATTTATGCGGATGCTGGTTTCCGGGTTAACCAAACCTGGATGGGCAGTACCAAAAGCGCGGTACAGTTTACTACCGATTTCAGGAAGTATTTCAGTTTATCATCAGAAAACCCGGAGCACGTTATTGCCTTTTGGAACTGGGGATCGTACCTGGTTACGGGCGATATTCCGTACCTGGAACTGCCGGGCACAGCTAAAGATGGCAGTTTCCGCAGTGGCAGGGGCTATACCACCGGTTATTTTAAGGGTACCAGGTTTAACTACAGCGAAGTTGAGTACCGTTTCCCTATCCTCAAAAATAAATTTATCAGCGGGGTAGCTTTTTTTAGCGAACAAACCGCAAATGACGAAGCCGGTACTAAACTGTTCCAAAAATTTCAGCCCGGTGGCGGTGGCGGGTTACGGGTGCTGTTTAACAAAGCTACCCGCACCAATTTATGCCTTGATTATGCTTTTGGCAAATTTGGTTCAAAGGGTTTCTTTTTGGGATTGAATGAAGCTTTTTAAAAGAGTATGGCGTTTGATTAAAATGGGGTGTTTTGTCGCGCAAAGACGCTAAGAAGCAAAGAAAAAGGTCGTTATTACTTCGTGCCTACACATTCGCTTGAACGCTGGCTACGACTCACCCGGCCGACGCTGCGCTGGGCCACCCTCTCTCCGGCTGCGCCGCAAAGAGGGTGGAGGAAATAAAAAAAATATTTTTCTTCGCCCCTCTATGCGGCGCAGTCGGAGAGAGGGGCAGACGGGCGAAGCCTCGTCGGGGTGAGTCGTTGCCGCCATGAAATTGCTTTTCCCGTTTTTCCGTCTTTGTGCGAAATGGCTATTTTTTAATTTGAATTAAAAACATTAACTGCAGGTAGTGTACCACCCCGTACCAGGGTGTATCCCATACCGGTACACACACTTTGTTGGTTATACGTAGTACCTAAAAATATATAAAGCCCGGTTTTATTATGCTGCCTTCTTTACCAAAAAACGTTTCCTGAGCCACTCGCGAACGGGCTCGTCATACAATTTAAGGCAGGCATAAGCAATGGCAATACTGCTAACCAACACCAGCGACCCAATGCAGAGGCTGTAACCCATGGGTACTTTGTTATCAACCACCCAGGCGGTATACCAATAAATTAGCGGATAGTGGGTGATATAGATGGGATATGATATATCGCCAAAGAACTTACACACTTTGTTTGCTGTTTTGCCGGTTAGCTCGCCGCCTGCCCCAATGGCCACAATCAGCGGGAACATAATAATAATAACAAAGGCTTCATACAAACCGTTCATCCAAAGATGCTCGGGGCCGCCAATCCTGGGGATGGCCAATACCACAAAAACAAGGATGCTGCATACCGCGAAAGCTCCTTTAATATGAATCAGCTTTCCTAAACGCGAAAGCAACACCCCCGCAAAAAACGGATATAGCAACCGCGTAAAACCTATGCTCAGCTGTTGTTTATTAATGCTCCAACCACCTATAACATCCCCTTGCGGCTTTGTTATTTGGAAATTAATTACCAGGTAGTTGATAAGCAAGCCGGCAAATATGGCCACAAACATGGCCAGCACTGTTTTTGAAAACCTGCGGACAATAACCGCGTACAGAATATTGGCTATATATTCAAAAAACAGCGACCAGGCAGGGCCATCCAGGGGGTGCATTTCCTGCCAGCCACGTATATCCATAGATATAGGTATCGGGATAAGTGTACAGCCAATCACCATAACCAGTAGCATTTTCCAAACCGGCGTAGCGCTTATCAGCGGGAACATGGTAGGCGATGCCTGCAAATAAAAAAATATTGCCCCAATAATACTACCCATAATAACCATGGGCTGTAAACGGATAAGCCTGCGTTTGTAAAACTCCCATTGGCCCATTTTTCCCCAGCGATCATCATAAGCATAGGCCACCACAAAACCCGAAAGCAGGAAAAAGAAATCGACAGCCAGGTAGCCGTGATTAATGATCTGGGCGAAGCGGCTGCCGCCGTTATTAGCCTCCAAAACGTGGAAGGCCACCACCAGCAGGGCGGCTACGCCACGCAGTCCGTCTAAAATTTTATAATGGCTTTTGGATTCAAGGTACGCAGGAGTTTGGGTCATTGGTTTAAATTGGCTAAAGGTTTTGTTGTGTGAGCTATAAAAATGCCTTATTTTATTGAAAAAACAAGAAATGAAATATAATAATCGGTTTTATTACATAACTAAGGCCGTTTACGTTGTACTACCCTAAACTGCCGGCCTTATTTTACCCGGCCGTCAGCCAACATTTATTACTTTATTTGCATTTTACAAAATGCCGGTATTGGTAAGCACAAAAAATGAACAATCTGAAAAAGGAACTATATGACTTGTGTGTAGCCCACGTTCGCAGGAGTATGGATGCCGCCGAACTGGCAATCAGCGAAGCGCAAAAATCATCAAACGACGATACCAAAAGCAGCGCCGGCGATAAATACGAAACCGGGCGCGAAATGGCGCAGCAGGAAACCAACCGCAACCTGGCCCAGCTTAACGAAGCCAATAAATTACTGGTCGCCTTAAACCGTATAGGTACTACAGGCAAGTCGGCAACTGCCGAGGCGGGCAGCGTGATCATTACCAATAACGGCAATTTTTACCTGGCTATAAGCGCCGGGGCTTTATCGCTTCATGGCAAAAACTATTTCGCGGTATCGCCGGGCTCGCCCGTGGGCATAAAGCTTACAGGTACAAAAGCAGGCGATAGCTTTACGCTGAATGGCAAAACGTATGTAATTGAATCTGTATACTGATTTAAGTCTTAAGTCAGAAGCACAAAGTTGGGAGTCGAAAGTGGGGCTAAGACTATCCGTCAATTTATCATTGACACGACATTGGCTTAACCGCTGACTGCGTCGTATCAATGTAACCGGGCGTTTATGCCATCTGTATTAAACCCAATAACTAATAAGCAATGTTGAATCCGGAACTTTGTAAGCTATCCCGGTAAGGCACTATCGGATGCCTATCTAATATCTCTGCCCCACGCTTTGAGAAAAATATATAAAACAAAATAATCTACCGCTGTTTCGTATATTAAATATACATACAGGTTATTTCCAGGATATTGAAAATTATTTGGCTCGAATTTGCCACATCTAATCAGTGCGGTCCTTTTTTAATAATAAACGATATTACTTTTATAAACTATGCCATATAAATAAGGGTGCTTTTGGTAACCAGCCAAAGCAAATTATATTTTAATAGTTAAAAAGGCTTGTTTTTAACCTAAAATCAATAAAAATCAACTTTTTTTTAAAATAAAACCATCCATTCATAAAATCATGCAGTAATCATCAAATATCTATTACTATATTTGATGTTAACAAAACTGGGCAAATAAAACAACCTTGCCTTTTATAAATTAAAGATTGATGAACATATTTGTAGGAAGCCTTCCTTTTCAATTAGAGGAAGCCGATTTAAAAGAGCTTTTTGAAGCGTACGGTGAAGTAAGCACTGTAAAGATTATTATTGACCGTGAATCTGGCAGAAGCAAGGGTTTCGGATTTGTTGAAATGCCTGATGACGAAGCTGCACAATTAGCTATCACTGGTTTAAACGGATCAGATGTAAAAGGAAGATCGATTGCTGTTAGCCAGGCCGAAGACAAAAAACCACGTGACAACCGTGGTGGCGGTGGTTATGGCGGCAACCGTGGCGGCGGTGGCGGCTATGGCGGCGGCGGCAACCGTGGCGGTGGCGGCGGTGGTTATTCAAAAGATAGCCGTGGCGGCGGCGGTGGCAGCCGTTGGTAAATTATAAATAAACAAAGTGCCGGGTATTGGTACCCGGCACTTTGCTGTTAATAATACATCTACTTACTATTACTTTTTTGGGATTGGTTTAGCGGGTTTTTACCTGCTGTGATAGTACTATATCAAAAAACCAGGCTTATGTTATTTTTCCGGCGATGATGCCTGCGGTAGTTTAACCTCAAATGTGGCGCCCTGTCCCGGAACCGAAAATATATTAAACGTTCCATTAAGGCTTTCAACCAGGTGCTTTACAAGCGCCAGGCCAAACCCATATCCATTTTCGCCACCGGTACCATTGGTTGATGTGGCGTTGCCCCGCAATATGGTGGCTATTCCATCGGCATCCAGCCCAACGCCGGTGTCGGTTACTTTTATCTGTAGTACGTTTTCGTTTCTTTTTTCAATCAAATCCAGGTCAACAGTAACTAAGCCATTATTCGGGGTGAATTTGATGGCGTTCGAGATCAGGTTGCCGGTTATCTGTAGTAATTTATTTTTTGAAAATGGAATGGTTTCTGATGCCGACGACGTATTTACCGTGAACGTTATATGCTTGTTCATAGCCTGTGGCACATAAAGTTTTTCCAGCTTGTCTTTAAATACCACCTGGTTAAACTCATTTCCCTTCAATTCGGGTACTTTCTTATCTTTTTTATCCGCGCTTAAAATTTCATCTGCAAGCTCCAGTATCGAACGGCCGCTTTTATGGATCAGGTTCATAAACTCCAGTATCTCATCCATCTGGTTTTCATCGCCCTGTTCACGTATCAGTTGCGCCAGGCCAATAATGCCACTTAAAGGTCCGCGAATATCGTGCGCTACTTTTTTCTGTGTTTGTTTAGCTTCAGATAAATTGTTCCGCAGGTCATCAATTACTTTAATGTATTTAAGCCTGTTCACAATTTCGCCGGCAATGATCTTCAACAACTCCACCTTTTCGGGGTTAAGTGTTTTTGATGAGTGCGCGTCAACTACGCATAAAGCACCTATGTTATGGTTATCTACATTAAGGGGGATACCATAATAATAGCGCAGATGTGGCCCGCCGGTAACGTATGGCCTGTCTTTAAACCGCTCGTCGGCACTCAGGTCGGCAACTTCCATATTGTCATCACTCATTAACAGGTACTGACAAACAGATTCCTCGCGCGGCATTTGCTCCAGGTCCATGTTATGGGTAGATATGGTCCATTGGGTATAAGAATCGATAAGGTTAACCAACGACATTTCGGTGCCGGCAACTTTTGCAGCAAGCTTGGTTAAATCTTTAAAACTATCGGCATGGGCGCCATAGTCCAAATCAAATTCCGACAGGGTCATTACCCTGTCCATTTCATTTTCGGGGATTGGGGGAGTAAACATACAATCAATTAGTTACGGCCTTATACGTGAGTTTACGATCAATAGTTTATAAGAATTTTGCACAACAGCGGTACAAAACACCTGTATTGTAAAACATTGGTTGCTGTTGCTGCATTTTACTAAAAATACGTAATTTAACATTTCCAAAAGCCTACTATTTATGGAAAGTAAAAAATCTTGTACCGGGCCGGATGATGGCCTGGATGTGAAGGATAGTTCACGCAGAAATTTCCTGAAGCAATCAACCCTGCTAACCGCTGTGGCCCTTACTCCAGGAACAGCCATGAAGGCCGCCGCCGGCCATGTAGATGAGCAGATTGCCTCCGTTTTTGAAAAAATGCCGTTAAAAATGCAGGTAAACGGAAAACAGCAAAACCTATCCGTTGAGCCACGATCAACCCTGCTGGATATTTTACGCGAACAACTCGACCTGACCGGCACCAAAAAGGGCTGCGATCATGGCCAATGCGGAGCCTGTACCGTTCATGTTGACGGGCACCGCGTGAACTCCTGCCTTACACTGGGCATTATGATGAATGGTAAAAAAATTACCACTATTGAGGGGCTTGCCAAAGGCGATAAGCTACACCCCATGCAGGAGGCCTTTATAAAACATGATGGTTTTCAGTGCGGATATTGCACTCCTGGGCAAATCATGTCGGCGGTGGCCTGTATCCGTGAAGGGCACGCCAACTCCGAACGCGAGATCAGGGAATATATGAGCGGTAATATTTGCCGCTGCGGCGCTTACCCCAATATAGTAAATGCTATACAGGAAGTAAAAGATGGGGGGATGGCCGTATGAAACAGTTTCAATATGTAAAGCCCACCACATTACAGGCAACATTGGATGTAATTGGCAAACCCGGCTCAAAAATTATTGCTGGCGGTACCAATCTGGTCGACCTCATGAAACGAGGCGTAATAGCGCCTGATAAACTAGTTGATATCAATCAGTTGCCGTTAAGGAACATAGGCGAAACTATGGGAAACGTCATGACGCTATCTATAAGTGCTTTAGCATTGAATAGTGAAGTAGCCGAAAATGAACGGATAAAGAAACTATTCCCTTTGTTGTCAATGGCACTTAATGCCGGCGCTTCGCCACAGTTGCGTAATATGGCAACGGTTGGTGGTAATATGATGCAACGTACGCGTTGTGGCTATTTTTATGATACCACAATGCCTTGTAATAAGCGCCTGCCCGGAAGCGGCTGTGGGGCAATGGAAGGCGTTAACCGGATGCATGCCATTTTTGGCGCGAGCGATCAATGCATAGCCGTGCACCCCAGCGATATGTGCGTGGCCCTTGCGGCCTTGGATGCCACGGTTAAAGTGGCTAGCCGTAAAGGCATTCGTTATATTTCGTTCACCGATTTTCATCGCCTGCCGGGTAAGACGCCACATTTAGATAATAATCTGGCCTTTGACGAATTGATAGTAGACATTAATATTCCGATTAACAACTTTGCCAAAAACAGCTACTATTTAAAAATTCGCGACAGGCAATCATATGCCTTCGCACTGGTTTCGGTGGCGGCGGCCCTTGAAATAGATAACGGGCTGATAAAAAATGCCCGGCTGGCCATGGGCGGCGTTGCCCACAAACCCTGGCGGCTTTTTGATGCCGAAAAATCGCTTGTTGGCAAACCTGCAACGGAAGAAAACTTTGCACATGCAGCACAACTGGCTATGCAGGGGGCTATAGGCCATGGCGGTAATTCATTTAAATTAAAATTGGCGCCGGCCACCATTACCGAGGCTTTAAAACATGCAGCAGGCTTAGTTTAACATCACCATGAAAACAGCGATAGACAAAACGATGCCCTCATCGTCAGAAGGCATGAGCCGCGTAGACGGGCGGTTAAAAGTAACCGGCGCAGCAAAATACTCGGCCGAATACACACCTGCAGGCCTAACCTACGGCGTTTTGGTTGGCAGTACCATAACCAAAGGCCGCATTATAGCTATAGATACCAAAGCGGCTTTGAAAGCCCCGGGGGTATTAGCGGTACTCACCCATTTAAACGCACCCAAAGTGCCAGGCGACCAGCCTGAAAAGGATAAAAAGGCAGCGGCTAAAGGCGCGTTTAAGGTTTTTTATGACGATAAAATATATTACAACGGGCAGCCTGTTGCCATAGTAATAGCCGATACTTTTGAGCGTGCGCTATTTGCGGCATCACTGATAAAGGTAGAATACAAGGCCGAAAAGCATATCACCAGTTTGTCCGATAATATGGACAAAGGTTTCCCTCCACATGGCGATGGTACTTATAAACGAGGTGCCGAAAACGCCTGGAAAACAGCCCCATTTAAACTGGAGCAGGAATATATTGTGCCTACGGTAACGCACAACCCAATGGAGCTGCATGCCATTATTGCCCGTTGGGACGCGGATGACAAATTGAGCGTTTGGGATAAAACCCAGGGTGTAAAAGATACCCAGCAGGATTTGGCCAACCTGTTTAAACTCCCAAAAGAAAATGTGCAGGTACACTCGGAGTTTGTTGGCGGCGCATTTGGCAGCGCTTTGCGTACCTGGCCGCATGAGGTAGCCGCTATTATTGCAGCCAAAGTTGTAAAAAGGCCGGTAAAGGTGGTTTTAAGCCGTGCCGATATGTTTACATCGGTAGGTTACCGCCCGTTTACCTGGCAAAAAATTGGCATTGGCGCCACTGCCGATGGCAAGCTTACCGGTATTACCCATGAAGCAGCCGGGCAAACTTCATCGTACGAAAATTTTACCGAAGGGCCAACCCGGGTAAGCCAGGATTTGTACGCCTGCCCTAATGTAAACACCAAATACCATATTGTGGCATTGGATATTGCTACCCCTACCTGGATGCGCGGCCCAGGCGAGGCAACGGGCGCATTCGCGCTGGAATCGGCCTTGGATGAGCTATCCTATCAATTAAAAATAGACCCTGTTGAACTACGGATCCGTAACTATGCCGAAAAGGACCCGGGTAGCGGCAAGCCATTCTCGAGTAAGTTTTTGAAAGATGCATACGAGCTGGGGGCCGATCACATAGGATGGAAAAACCGTAAACAGGAACCCGGCACGGTAAAAGAGCATGGCTGGTATGTTGGCTACGGCATGGGGGGCGGCATGTTTGGCGCCTATCGGGATAGGGCAACAATAAAAGCTACAATGAAGGCCGATGGAACCTTATTGCTACAAAGCGCGGTAAGCGATATTGGCCCCGGTACCGGTACGGCCATGGTGCTCATAGCAGCAGAGCAAATGAACATGCCGGCAGAAAAAATAAGGTTTGAATTGGGCGATTCTTCATTACCCAATGCCCCAACGCAGGGAGGTTCTGCTACTACAGCAAGCGTTGGCTCGGCGGTATATAAGGCCTGTGCCGATTTGAAGGAGAAGTTTCAAAAGCTGATTGGCAACGGCGGAGCCGATAATCCCGATTATGTAAAAATATTAAAAGAGCATAACCTGGCTTCGCTGGACGTTACTACGGAGACTGACGGCGGAAACGGAATGCATACGTATGCCATGAACTCCTGGTCGGTACATTTTGTAAAAGTTTTGGTGAACGCTGCAACCGGTGTTGTTAAAATTGACAAGGTTGCCTGCGTATCCGATTGCGGCCGCATTATTAGCCCTAAAACGGCGCGTAGCCAGGTAATAGGCGGTGCTATTGGAGGGATTGGGATGGCTTTGATGGAGGAGTCGGTTATTGATCACCGGTATGGCCGGTATATCAACAATAACTTTGCCGATTATCACGTACCGGTAAATGCCGATATCCCGCAGATAGATGCCCTGTTTGTAAACAAGCCCGACCCCATCATTAACCCGATGGGCGCCAAAGGCATGGCCGAAATAGCCCTCATTGGCATGGCCGCCGCCGTAGCGAACGCGGTATACAATGCAAGCGGAAAGCGGGTACGGGAGCTGCCGATAACACCGGACAAGGTGATGGGGTAGTGAGTCCGACTTAACATGCTATAGAGTTAAGGAAGCAAGGACGATTAAATATCGAACACTGAACGTCCAATATCGAATGATGAAAGAAAAACTTCGGTGTTGGGCATTCAAAATTCAGTGTTCGATATTATTTTTGATTCTGTTGGATATTAACTTAATGACCTGGAATCTTTCCCGAACCTTAATAGCCAATTTCTGCTCTATAGGGATATCTGAAAACGAGTTAGTTGGCAACACAAATCAATTAGCCAACGTAATTGCTATTGAAAATAACTCAAAACTCAACCCATGAAAAAATTAGCCGTATTAACGTTACTAATCGCTTTTGGCTCATTCACCTTTGCACAAAGCAAAAAGGTGGTTTGCTGTGCCAACCCTTCATCAACCCAGCGTTTTGCCATGCTGGCCTCAAACCCAATGTTCCGGATGGCACATTTAAAACCGCTGCCTGTTCGTTTCCAAAGCAGCATCGGGACAAACATCACCTATAAAACACCCGATGGCAAAACAGCTACCGCTTATTTGTTGAAAGCTAAAAAGCCCACCAATAACTATATCCTGGTGATCCATGAATGGTGGGGGCTGAATGATTACGTAAAACGCGAATCGGAGAAAATTTATAACGACCTGGGCAACGTAAACATTATCGACCTTGACCTGTACGATGGTAAAGTAGCTACCGACCCTAAAGATGCCGGCAAATTAATACAGGCCCTTGTTGAAGACAGGGCCAAAGCCATCATCAATGGAGCCATAGCTTATACCGGCCCCCGTGCACATATCGCAACTATCGGCTGGTGCTTTGGTGGCGGCTGGAGCCTGCAAACAGGCTTGCTTGCCGGCAAACAACTGGTTGGCAGCGTTATGTACTATGGCATGCCCGAGCAGGATGTAACCCGCCTTAAAACATTGCACGGCGATGTATTGGGCAACTTTGCCAACAAAGATCAATGGATTAACCCCAAAGTGGTGGGCAAGTTTAACGACGATATGAAAGCCGCTGGCAAAAAACTGTACCTGCACCAATATGATGCCGATCACGGCTTTGCCAACCCCAGCAACCCGGCCTATAACAGCGATGCTACCAGGGATGCCTATGCCAATACCTTGGCGTTTTTTAAAGCAAGGTTAAAATAAACAAAAATGCTAAAGTTGCGTTATTGGGAGGCAAGTTAATCCTTGCCTCATTTTTTCGTAACATTGCATAAATTTTTAACTGCTTGACCACCTCTACCAAGAAAATAGTTTCCTACCTACTTAAAGCCGGTATAGTAATAGTAGCTGCGTTGTTTATTTACAGGCAGTTTTCTAAAAAAAACAATGACCTGAAGGAGTTTGAGCTATTGATTTCAAACATTAGTGCCACCAGGGTGATCGTAACCATGTCTGTAGTGGTGTTATTGATGTTTGTTAACTGGTTCCTGGAAGCCTTAAAGTGGCGCTATGTGAGCAAAACACTAATCAATATTACCTTTTGGGAGGCTGTTGAAGCCGTTTTTTGCGGCCTTACCTGGGCCGTTACCACGCCAAACCGCATTGGCGAGTATGGTGGCCGCGTTATGTTTTTGCCAAACCGCAAACGTATCCCCGGTATTTTTGCCATGGCGGTGGGCTCTTTTAGCCAGGCGCTTATAACCAATGTGCTGGGCATTGTCTCGATAGCATGGTTTATTGCAAGCTTTATTCATGAAAAAATTTGGGGCTATGCCGGGGTGGCGGTTGTTTTAGGCATCCTTGTAGTAGTGCAGCTCATCATTTACTTTCATATCAAATGGGTAGTTAATGTGCTCGACAGAATTTCATTTATCAGGAAATTCCATCGATTTTTTGAGGTTTTGGGCCGGTATAAAACACATGAGCTGATCAGGATCATGGGCTTTAGTTTGTTAAGGTATATTACTTTCACTACGCAGTATTACCTTATTTTTCAAATGGTGGTGCCGCAAATGCAGGTTGGGCCCATGCTGCTGGTGCTGATGTTGTTTTTCTTTGTAACATCCGCCTTACCATCGCTTGATCTTTTTGATATCGGCGTACGCGGGTTTACAGCCGCCCATCTTTTTGTGTATATAACCGATCAAAAGCTGGCCGTTATATCGTGTGTTTCATCAATATGGCTTATTAATTTATTTATTCCTGCTATTTTAGGTTCTTTATTTGTTTTTAAACTCAAATTCTTTGATCGCAACGCTTAGTATAATCTCGTTATTGTTTACAGCCTTTTACCTGCTGTTTGTAGTTTACATCATAAAAGGGTGGTTCAACATAAAAACTACAACGGCGGTAAACAAAACATCTTTTAATACCAGGGTAACTATACTTATAGCGGCCCGCAACGAAGCCGAAAGTATCCATTTAACCATCGGCGACATACTGGCCCAGGATTACCCCAAACATTTGCTTGAGGTTATTATTGTCGACGATCACTCTACAGACAACACCGCTGCTATTATCGGGAGTTTTGCAGACCAGGGCATTACCCTGCTAAAGCTCAATGAAAACGAGCCATTAAATTCCTATAAAAAAAAGGCCATAACCGAGGCAATCCAATTATCAACCGGCGAACTAATGGTAGCCACAGATGCCGATTGCCGGATGGGCAGCAAATGGATATCAACCATTGTAACTTACTACGAAACCGAAAATCCGGTGCTGATCTCGTCGCCGGTGACATTTTTCCAGGAGAAATCGGTATTTGAGCTGATGCAGACATTGGAGTTTTCGTTTTTAATAGGCATTGGGGCTGCGTTTATTGGTAATGGCAGGGCATCAACCTGTAACGGCGCCAACATGGCCTATCGTAAAGATGTATTTAACGAAGTCGGGGGCTTTAAAGGCATTGATCAGCTGGCATCGGGCGATGATGAATTGCTATTGCAAAAGGTGGCGGTACGCTACCCCGGGCGCATTGGTTTTATCAAGCAAACAGATGCCATTGTGTACACCCACGCAAAGCCTAATTTAAAGGAGTTTATGCAGCAACGTAAGCGATGGGCATCAAAATTTACCATGTATAAGGATAAAAAGATCGTTATTATCGCGCTTATCTTCTGGCTTTTTAATATCTCTATACTGCTGAATTTTTTCCTGGGGTTGTTTTTTGCCGATATTTTTAAGCTTTTTTTGGCGCAGTTTTTACTGAAATATTTTTTTGAAGCTATTTACCTGATACCTGTTACCTCATTTTTTAAGCGCAGCTACCTGGTTAGCCTGCTTATAATTACCATACCGGTACACGTTGTTTACCTGGCCTATATGGGCTTAATAGGCAGCAATAAAAAGTACCAATGGAAAGGCCGCGAGGTTAGGTAGCCCCGGTGATTTTTAATGTCAATGTAATTTGTAGCCCGGCCGATTGCTTATTGTGCCTATTTAAGCGATATTTAGCCAAACACAACTATTAACTATTGGTCCAGCTTACCCCCTCCAAACGTACCTGGAACGCATTTAAGCGTAATAAAATTGCCATGGCCGGGCTTGTTTTCATAGCGATAACCTTATTGGTGGCCATATTGGGGTATTTGATAATGCCCGATAACACCCCGCAAGCCAATAACATGACTATACAGCTGAGCATTAAAAAGCCCGGCGCAAAATTCATGATGCTGCTTATACGCAAAGGCGAGCAAGTAGATACGATGGGGTTTTTTAACAGGATGCTTTTTGGGCAGCCGTCATTTTACAGGGAAGTACCAATTACAGGGTATTACTTTAAACAGGATTCCATTCATGTAAGCGAATATATTGGTAATGAGGATAAACCCGACCAAAAAGCCTATAATATTTTTGAAGTGGTAACAGGTATTAAACCACGATATCATTTTAACAAGGTATTGTTAAACCCAACGCTCACCTGCGAAAAAACCGCGGAGATATATAAAAACTTTAGCGATAAAATTAAAAGCGAACAGGTAATCACCAAAACCTTTTGGCTGGGCACCGATGTTTACGGCCGCGATTTATTGAGCCGCCTGTTACTGGGCACCCGCATTTCATTGGCAGTTGGCTTGATGTCGGTGATAATCAGTATGTTTTTAGGAGTAACCATTGGATCGGTAGCCGGCTATTTTGGCGGATGGATTGACGCCGCTTTAAGCTGGGTAATGAACATATTATGGTCGTTACCGGCATTGTTGCTGGTTATTGCCATATCGTTTGCATTGGGCAAAGGGCTTTGGCAAATATTTATTGCGGTGGGCTTATCCATGTGGGTTGAAGTAGCCCGCCTGGTACGCGGCCAGGTAATGAGCCTGAAGCAGGTTGAATATGTAGAAGCTGCCCGCGCCCTTGGCTTCAACAACAGGCGCATTATTACCAAACATATTTTGCCTAATATAACCGGGCCTATTTTGGTGCTGGCATCGTCAAATTTCGCATCGGCTATTTTGTTAGAGGCAGGGCTTAGCTTCCTGGGCTTTGGTGCACAGCCGCCAATGCCTACCTGGGGTGGCATGATTAAGGAACATTATGGCTATATCGTAATGGATTCGGCTTTCCTGGCCATTACGCCGGGGCTGGCAATTATGCTGCTTGTGTATGCTTTTAACCTGGTTACCGTTGGTTTACGCGATGCATTCGATATAAAATCACAAAGTACGCGCATTTGAAAATATTTTTTTTACTTTAGTCAGGCGACTAAAAACAAATGCAATACAAAGACGACAGTTCTGGCGAAGACGAATTAATAAGGCTGTTGCTGAAACGGCAATCTGAGTTGAATTCCTTATTGGAGATCACCAGGGCTATTAATAAGAATACTTCTACCCCAATCCTGATACAAATGCTGGAGGTTATTCTGCAAAATTACCTGCAGGTTGGCAAGCTTCGTTTCCTTATAGAAAAGGAAAATAAGTTTGTATGCATCTCTAAATATGGCGGCGAAACAGAATCGGCCATGGCTTTGGGCAGGGCTTGTGATAAATTAAGCAAAGTTAAATCGCCGGTCGCTATATCCGATCACCAGGATATTATCTTGCGCAAGTACAATTATTTTATTCCGATATATCATAAAAGCAAGGCCCTGGCCTATGCGCTTATCGGCGATTTTGATACATCGGGCGAGATGCTAAGCAACGATCTTAACTTCATCCAAACCCTGATGAACGTGATCATAGTAGCGCTGGAGAATAAAAAACTATTTAAAGAGCGTTTGCAATCAGAACGTTTTCAGCGCGAAATGGAGCTTGCCGTTGAAGTGCAGAATATGCTGATACCGCTCAGGATCCATAAGGATGATGCCGTTGAAGTTGGCGCTAAGTACCTGCCCCATCAAAACATCGGCGGCGATTATTTTGATTTTATCCGTCTTAACGAGCATGAGTTTTTATGGTGTATTGCCGATGTATCCGGCAAAGGAATATCGGCGGCATTGTTAATGGCAAACTTTCAGGCCAGCCTGCACGCCTGGGCAGCGGTGGAAGATGACCTGACCAACATTATTGACCGCCTTAATAAAATAGTGCTCAACAATACCAAGGGCGAGCGGTTTATTACCCTGTTCCTGGCACGTTACAATCAAAAGAAACGGAAACTCAATTATATAAACTGCGGCCATAATCCTACTATTCTGTATGCCGATGGCGAGGCTATCCCTTTAAAGCTGGGCACTACAATGATTGGCGTTTTTGAAGAACTGCCTTTTTTAAACGAAGGAGAGGTTGATATTGAACCAGGCAGCCTTATTGTAAATTATACCGATGGTTTAATGGATTTTGAATCAACCAGCAGCAAGGTTTGGAATGAAGAAAAATTGCTTTCGTTTGTAAAAGCCCATGGCAATTTACCGCCCGATAATTTTAACGATCTTTTGTTAGATCACCTAAGCCTCGGGCATAAAAGTAAACCTATAGACGATATTACCCTGCTTACGCTGAAGATATTTTAGAGACGCAAATTTCACGAATTGAAGCGAATTTAACCACACGAATAGGCGCGAATTGAATCGAATTTCACGAATTCCGATCTAATGGTGTTAATGAATTTTTCTTCGGTCTTGATACTTGATACTAACTACTCGATACTAAAAACTCTATCTTTGCCATAACATGTTAACAGCAAGGTACCAGTATGAATTGATTGAGGCGGGATGTGATGAGGCTGGCCGTGGTTGCCTTGCCGGGCCTGTGTTTGCAGCAGCTGTTATTCTGCCCCATGATTTTGATCACGATTTACTGAACGACTCCAAGCAGGTATCCGAGGATATAAGATACCGGTTACGCGCAGAGATTGAAGAACGGGCAATAGCCTACGCCGTGGCATCGGTTGATAATTTCGAGATCGATGAAATCAACATCCTCAATGCGTCTTTTCTGGCAATGCACCGCGCTATCGAAAAATTGCATATACCGCCGCAGTTTTTAATTATCGATGGTAACCGGTTTAATAAGTATAAAAACACACCGCACGCCTGTATTATACAGGGTGATGGTAAATACTTCAGCATCGCGGCGGCATCAATATTGGCCAAAACCTACCGGGATGATTACATGTTAAAAATTGCGGCCGAACATCCTGAATACGATTGGCACACCAACAAAGGCTATCCAACCATAAAACATCGCGAAACCGTTATGAAAATTGGGTTTACGCCATATCATCGTAAAACTTTCAGGGTGAGCGACCCGCAGCTGAGTATTTTTTAAGATACTTTGGGCATATGTTTTGATAACCCCTTTCTGGTTGGTATTTTTGTGACAAACCCATCAATCATTTGAAGATCCTTATTTTAACCCATCGTGTCCCATTTCCGCAAAATGGCGGATATGCCATTGTGGTGTGCAATACCATAAAAGGATTAATTGTGTTGGGGCATGAAGTGTCGTTGGTGGCATTAAACGCGCAAAAGTATAACAGCAGTTATTATGAAAAAGACGAGCTGGAAGATAAAATAAATTATACCTCGTTTAAGATCAACATCAACGTATCTGTGGTTGATGCCGCCGTTAACCTGTTCCGCAAAAAATCAAACAATGTTGATAGGTATTACGATGCCGAGTTTGAAAAACTGCTTATTCGGGAGTTAAAGCAAACGGCTTATGACATTATCCAGTTTGAAGGTTTGTTTGTTACGCCCTACCTGGCATCTATCCGCAAGGTATCAAAAGCCAAACTTATTTACCGGTCGCATAACATTGAGCACCAGGTTTACGAAAGGCTTGCGCATCAAAAAAGCGACCTGCTGAAAAGGTGGTACCTGCGCATGGTTGCCCGGCGCATTAAAGATTACGAATTACAACAGCTTAACAAGTTTGATGCAATTGCTGTATTTACCGCTGAGGATAAAAAAACCATCCTGTCATATGGCACCACCATTCCGGTGGAGATTTTCCCTGTGGGAATTGACCTTACCAGGTATCGGCCCGATTTTAGTAAAACAGAGTTCCCAAGCTTGTTTTTTCTTGGTTCGCTGGATTGGCTGCCCAACCGCGAAGGGATAGAATGGTTTATTGATAATTTTCATAAAGATCTGACGGAGGGTGATTTGCGTGTTAAATTTTACGTGGCCGGGCATAACATTCCCGAGCGTTTTGATGACTACGAGGTAATGGGTAAAATATTTATCCAGGGCGAAGTTGACGATGCTTTTGAGTTTGTAAACAGTAAAGCCATCATGATTGTTCCGCTGCTGTCAAGCGGTGGTATGCGGGTAAAAATTGTGGAGGGAATGGCCATGCAAAAATGTATCATATCTACAGCCCTGGGGGCCGAAGGTATAAACTTTACCAACGGCGCCAATATCATGATAGCCAATGACCAGGACGAGTTTTACCATGCTATTGAACGTTGCATATCCGATGAAGAGTTTTGCAAAAGTGTAGGCCTGAACGCACGTAAGCTGGTTGAGCAGCAGCATGACGTGAATAAGGTAGCTAAGGATTTGGTCAAGTTTTATAAAACGTTAGGAGCCCCTCCCAAACCCTCCCCGAAAGGGAGGGCTTCAGAAAAGTTTCCTCAGCCAGGGGAGATTTAGAGGGGGCAAATTCTCTTCAAAATAATTACCTTTGCCGCTGATTGAACTGACCGCATGAAGAATACTGCTTTAACCGAAGTACATTTAAAAACAGGCGCCAAAATGGTGCCATTTGCCGGCTACAATATGCCCGTGCAATACGTAGGGATTAACGCCGAACATGAAACCGTGCGCAAGGCGGTAGGCGTGTTTGATGTAAGCCACATGGGCGAGTTTATTTTGAAGGGCGATAACGCGCTTGACCTTATCCAACGGGTTACAAGTAACGATGCTGCTAAATTATATGATGGCAAAGTGCAATACTCCTGCCTGCCAAACGAAGACGGCGGCATTGTTGACGATTTGCTGGTTTACCGTATTGACGAAAAGACTTACATGCTGGTAGTCAACGCGTCAAATATTGATAAAGACTGGGACTGGATCTCGAAATATAATACCAATGGCGTTGATATGAAAAACATATCCGACCGTACTTCGCTATTGGCTATCCAGGGCCCTAAAGCGGCCGAAGCCTTGCAAAGCCTTACCGATATTGACCTGGTATCAATGGAATACTACACCTTTAAAAAGGGAACTTTTGCCGGAGTTGATAACGTGCTTATTTCGGCTACAGGCTACACCGGGGCTGGTGGTTTCGAGATTTATTTTGAAAACCAGTATGCAGAGCAGATTTGGGATGCAATTTTTAAAGCCGGCGAGCCATTCGGCATAAAGCCAATTGGTTTGGGCGCCCGCGATACCTTACGTTTAGAAATGGGTTTTTGCCTGTACGGTAATGATATTGACGATACCACATCGCCATTAGAGGCCGGCCTTGGCTGGGTAACCAAATTCAATAAAGAATTTACCAACGCCGAAGCTTTGCAACAGCAAAAGCAAGCCGGTGTAAGCAAAAAACTGGTTGGTTTTGAAATGATAGATCGCGGTATCCCGCGGCATGATTACCCCATTGTTGATGCCGATGGCAATAACATAGGAAAAGTAACATCGGGCACACAATCCTACTCGCTGCAAAAAGCAATAGGCCTTGGCTATGTAAAAACCGAATTTGCCAAAGAAGGCACCGAGATTTACATCAGCATAAGGGATAACAAGGTAAAAGCGAAGGTTGTAAAGCCGCCTTTTTATAAAGCTTAAGCCCCCTAACCCCCTGAAGGGGGAACCAGAGTTTGAAACTCTAATTTATAATTGAAACACATGTCTGAAAATACCGATAACCAAACTCCCCCTTTAGGGGGTAGGGCGGCACACGTTTGCCTTACGCCTGCTTTGTTACCACTTTTTAATGTGGAGGAATACATTGTAGTGGTTATTGATATTTTCAGGGCAACATCATCTATATGTTATGGTATTGAAAACGGTGCTGCGGCTATTATCCCGGTATCACAGGTTGAGGAGTGTTCCGCGTATAGAGAGAAAGGGCTGGATTACCTTTTGGCAGCAGAGCGCGACGGGAAAATAGTTGATGGCTTCGATTTTGGGAATTCACCTTTTTCTTACACTGCCGAAAAAGTGGCCGGTAAAACGGTAGTACTTACTACTACCAACGGCACGCACGCGTTGCATTTATCGCGTGCAGCTAAAAAAATCGTCATCGGCTCGTTTCTTAACCTGACAGCATTAAGCACCTGGCTAAAAACCCAGGATCAAAGCGTGCTCCTGGTATGCGCCGGCTGGAAAAATAACTTTAATCTGGAGGATACCCTTTTTGCCGGGGCTGTCATCGACCAATTAAAAACTGACGGGTATGTTTTAGACGACGCCGCCCTTGCTTCCAACGATTTGTACCAGTTAGGCAAGCACGACATCAACAATTACCTCAAAAAGACATCCCACGGCGAGCGGCTTAAAAAATTAGGTATCCAAAAGGATATCGACTTTTGTTTACAGGTAGATATTACAACGGCCATCCCGGTTTTGGATGGGGAGCGGCTGGTGAAGCTGCAGCAATAAAAATAGGAGAGTATTAGCGTACTTTTATTCGGCATCCTTTTCCTGTTTTCTTTTTCTTGCCCATCTTCTGAACCACCAAAGCCCTATAAGCGCTATAACTAAAACCGGCCACAGTGTTATTATGGTAAAAAACAAACCTTGTACAATATCCCAGCTTTGGGTTATTGCCTGCTTAAACCGGTAGCTAAAACTGCTTTCGCTATTTGTTCGTTCGCCTTGTTTATTATAAAAAGTGATATCGAGCGAGCTGAAAGCAACCTGGCGGGTCATATAATTTAGCTGCCCCTGAGTCGATTCAATATCCGTACGGATTTCGGCTATCTTGTCTTCTATCTCTAACAGGTCGCTTGTTTTTGTAGCCCTTCTTAGCAAGTCCAGGTACCTGCTTTCTAATACCTGTTTATTTTTTAACCGGGTTGCAATGTCAATAAAATCCGAAGTAACATCTTTCCTGCGGATGTTTTTAGTATCGATGCTATCACCGCTGGCCTGCAACGCATCCAGGAACCTGTCGAAATTTTTGGCCGGCACGCGGATTTTTAAATCAAACTCTTTTTGGCTGTTGTCGCCGCCGTTGGTTTCTGTTTCTTCGGCTACATAACCGCCAAGGCTTTGTAATGAATTTACTATTTTTTGCTTTGCAGCGTTAAGGTTGCCGGTATGGAAACGGATCTCGCCTTCCTTAATGATCTTTTTTGAAGTATCTATCGTTTCTTTTTGAGGTGATACGGTTTTATCTGCGGTTGATTTAGCTGAAGAATTTGCGCTGCCTATGTTCTTTTCTTCTGCCACAGGCGGCAGAGCCAGTATCGCGTCTGTAAGCTGCATTTTTGATGGCTCACTTTTCTTTTCGCAGGCGCAAAGTGCAAACAATAAAGTAAATGAAATGATATAAGTTTTCATAATAAGGAAGTTTAGTTTTGAGATTTAACGACACTTTCCTTATTAAAGTATTTAAAATTCGAATTTTAACAAATTTAATTCTGTTAAATAGTAAAAATAAATATATAATTTGGCAGCCGCTATTTCAGCTTCTCGTTATTCTTATGCCGGTCGGCGTCACGGATGCTTTTCTTTTCCATATTCTTCTCCAGTGCATCCGTGAGGTCGATACCGGTTTGGTTAGCCAGGCATATCAGCACAAAAAGCACATCCGCCATTTCATCTGCCAGGCTAACCTCTGTATCCGATTTTTTAAATGATTGTTCGCCATACTGCCTCGCCATAATGCGGGCCACTTCGCCCACTTCCTCCATCAAAATAGCCGTATTGGTAAGCTCATTAAAATACCTGATACCCATGGTATTTATCCACTTATCTACAAGATGCTGTGCTTCTTTAATTTCCATACACGAATTACACAAATTTTATCGAATTACACCAATCAAGTTCATTTAACCGAATGGATCAAATTATTACACGTTGATAGGTAAGCGACGGTGTGCCAAAATTTATAACAATTCCCAGCTTTAAACCTGAGGCTTTGAGGTAGTTTAATGTTTGCTTGATGTGAGGATCGCCTATATTGCTTGCTGCTTTTATTTCAAGTATAATACTGTCAAAAACAATAAAGTCGGCTACAAAGAAATGTTTAAGCTTCTGCCCTTTGTATACAATTGTATATGGAGTTTCCCTTGAAAACAAAATGCCGATTTTTTCAAACTCAAATTCCAAAGCATCTTTATAAACAGCCTCCTTAAATCCATGACCCAATATCTTATGAACTTCAAAACAAGCGCCCATTATTTTATAGGATTCTTCTTTGAACAATATATCAGTCATAAAAATGAGATGGACGCGAATTTACTATTATACACGAATTTCACGAATGGAATCTAATTTTCACTAACCCAGCGATGAATAAATTCGTGAAATTCGCCTAAATCTGTGAAAATTCGTGTTTATTCCATTCGTGAAATTAGATAAAATTAGAAAAACTGGTGTGCAATTAGTGTGTATCCTTATCCCTTGTATCCATCACAATGGTTACCGGGCCATCATTCAATAAGCTAATCTTCATATCGGCCCCAAAAATTCCGGTGGCTATTTTTTTACCTGTGATATTTTCGAGCGTTTTTATCATTTGCTTATACATCGGTATTGCCTTATCAGGTTTTGCCGCCCGGATAAATGATGGCCGGTTTCCTTTTTTTGTTTGGGCAAATAAGGTGAATTGCGATATCAGCAATATGTCGCCATTAATATCGGCAAGGGCTTTGTTCATCAGGCCTTTTTCATCGCCAAAAACGCGCATGCCTGCAATTTTATTGGCCAGCCAGTTTAAGTCCTCTTCAGTATCAGCATCCTCAATACCCAGCAACACCAGGAAGCCGGCGCCAATTTGCCCGGTTATTTCACCCTCAACTTTGCAACTTGCTTCGGTAACCCGTTGTAATACTGCTCTCATATGCACACGAATGTCACGAATGTTTGCGAATTTCACTAATTCAAATGAATTAATTTATCCGCGCTCATCAAATTAGTGTCTATTCAACTCAGCTCGAAAGATTCGTTTATATAATACTTTATCTATCGGATTTGTGTCAATTCGACCCAATTCGTGAAATTCGTGTGCAGAAAAATCCTTAAGTTCGCAACCGCTATTATTTTTTTACTGATAGGTTCACAATGACTACTAAAAGAGGCTTTACAACTACCCTATTACATGCCGACCGCCTGGGCAAGCCAGAGCATGGGTCGTTACATAAACCAATCCACACTTCGGTTACTTACGGGCACGAGGATGTACAGGATTTGGTTGATATTTTTCAGAACAAAAAGAAAGGTTACGCTTACTCGCGCCAGGGAAACCCTACGGTTACCGCATTGGAGTATAAAGTAACCCAAATGGAAAAGGGTTTATCTTCTATCGCGTTCTCTACCGGTATGGCGGCTATTTCGGCCACCGTTATGGCATTGATAAAACATACAGATCATATAGTAGCCAGTTCGTTTTTATTTGGCAACAGCCGCAGTATTTTTCAAACGTATATCGACTTAGGTTTGGATATTACCTTTGTTGATGCTACAGATGTTGAAAACGTACGCGCCGAAATAAAAGAAAATACCAAGCTTGTTTTTGTTGAAACCATTGCCAACCCCGCCACGCAAATTGCAGATTTGGAGGGCATTGGCACACTTTGCAGCGAAAAGGGAATTTTATACGTGGTGGATAACACCATGACGTCGCCTTACCTGTTTAATCCAATTGATGTAAAGGCAGGCCTGGTCATCAACTCGTTAACCAAATACATTGGCGGCCACGGCAATGCTTTAGGCGGTAGTGTTACCGATACCGGCTTGTTTGACTGGAGTATATACCCCAATATTTTCCCGGGCTTTAAAACCCAGGTAAAACCCGAAGCTTTGGGTATGACGCAGATTCGTAAAAAAGGACTTCGCGATGCAGGTGGCACTTTATCGCCCGAGGCTGCGCACTCTTTATCTGTAGGATCAGAAACACTGGCCTTGCGTTTGGAGCGGGCTTGTAATAACGCGCTGGCATTGGCTACTTATTTTGAAAGCCATCCAAAAATTAAAAAGGTATTTTATCCGGGACTGGAAAATCACCCGCAACATGAGCGTGCCGGTAAGTTATTTGCCAAATTTGGCGGGCTGATGAGCATCGAGCTGGACGACAGTATTGATTGCCTTGCATTTTTAAACAAACTACAACTGGTAGTAAAATCAAGCAACCTGGGCGATACCCGCACCCTGGCCATTCCCGTAGCCCAAACCATATTTTTTGAGCTTGGTGCCGAGCGCCGTGCCGAAATGGGCATCCCCGAAAGCATGATCCGCCTATCGGTAGGTATCGAAGATTTGGATGATTTAGTTGAGGATTTTAAGGCGGCTTTGGGGGAATAAGGCGTTTTGGAGCAAGGATTGAGACAAACGCCATCGAGCTTTTTCTTGATTTTTGCCTCTAGCTCTTGATTCTTCCCTAAGCCCTCGTATCATTCCCATGATAAATGCTCAAATAGCTTTCATAGCGCGATAGTTCAATATCGCCATCTTCCAAAGCTTCCAGCACAGCGCAGCCGGGTTCGTTAATATGACGGCAGTTGTTAAAGCGGCATTGGTTCATGCGCGAGCGCATCTCCGGAAAAAAGTGACTTAGTTCGTTTTTTTCTATATCGATAACACCTAATTCGCGGATGCCGGGGGTGTCAATAATAAAGCCGCCCTGGGGTAGTTCAAACATTTCGGCAAAGGTGGTGGTGTGCATGCCTTTGTCGCTCCACTCAGATACCATGTGGGTACGCAGGTCAAGGTTGGGTAACAGGGCATTAATCAGGCTTGATTTACCTACGCCGGAGTGGCCGGAAAACAGCGTTACCTTATCTTTTAAAAGTTCCTGTACTTTATCAATGTTGGTGCCTTCCAACGCCGATACTTCAAAGCAGGGGTAGCCAATTTTTTCGTAAATGGCTTTCAGGTCGGCCAGTATTTCCAGGCCTTCGTCGCTAAACAAATCTACTTTGTTCAATATCAATCGGGCAGGTATATCATAAGCCTCGGCAGTAACCAAAAAACGGTCGATAAATCCTAATGAGGTGCGTGGCGAAGCTAAAGTAACTACCAACAGCGCCTGGTCCAGGTTGGCAGCAATTATCTGGGCCTGCTTGCTCAGGTTAATTGCCTTGCGGATAATATAGTTTTTACGCTGGTGTAGTTTGGTAATTATGCCATTTTCCTGCTCAGGTTCCATTTCAAATTCCACAACATCGCCCACAGCCACGGGGTTGGTGGTAGTGATGCCCTGCATCCTGAATTTTCCTTTTATCCGGCAATCAATCCGTTGGCCATCGGGTGTTTGCACCTGGTACCAGCTTCCGGTTGATTTTATGAGTAGTCCCTGCATAGTAATATAGGTGTCAAAAGTAGCAAATACTACGCATACCATTGTTAAGCCGGCGGAAATCGGTTGTAAGATTCTATAAACCTTAAATACAACAACGTGTTTAAAACCTGGAATGTTCCAAATGTCAAAGGAGTAGGGGATGTGCGATTGTTTCCCTAGAAAAGAGGAGAAAGGGGTTAATCAGGCGTTCAGACGGTTTTGAAGCGAAAGCTCCGGCTCTCGAATCCCTGCTTTTTCGCCTGCTGTTGCGTTTTTTATTTTATGACAATTCGTAAGCCATTGATTTTTAACAACATGCAATTTTTGGCTGTTTCACCTGTTGCGCAACGCAACAGTTTCGGATCATATTTTTAATTAAAAGGTGCTATAGGCTTTCAAACACTCAGGGTTTAATGCATCGCTATTGCCAATAACCTAAGTCATTTTTAAAAAAGTAAAATAAAGCTTGCTTATTATAAAAATATCTATTTACTTTGTCGACATTATAAGTATGACAATTAACAACACCATTATTACAACAATTATTACCACCGGCATAAAACACGGAGGAAGATAATCGTATGGTGTAAAACATAAACAAAAGAAACCAAATGAAGCCTTCCTCCACAAACGAGGAAGGCTTTTTTATTATTTATATTGCTAAAACCAAACAATGAAAGTTTTAAAATTCGGTGGCACATCCGTAGGTTCCGCCGCAAGTATCCAAACGCTTTTAAACATATTAAAAGGCGAAGTAAAAAATGAAGTGAAGCCGGTTGTTGTATTATCGGCGATGGGCGGGGTAACCAACCTGCTGGCCTCGATGGCCGAAGATGCCGCCAATGGTAAAGAATTTACCGCCCAACTGGCCGAGCTGGAAAGGCGCCACTTTGAAGTAGTGAAAACCCTACTTGATGTGCAAAACCAAAACCCGGCCTTTACCCGGTTAAAAATTCACTTTAACCAGTTAGAGGAATTGCTGCAGGGTGTACTAACCTTACGCGAGCTTACCCCAAAAACCCGCGACCAGGTGCTAAGCTACGGCGAACGCTGCTCAACCATTATGGTGAGCAAAATTGCTGCCCAGCATTTTAAAGATGTATTATACGTTGATGCCGCCGATGTAATTAAAACCGATAGCGCTTTTGGCAATGCCAAAGTAAACAACGAGCTTACAGAATTGCTGATTAAAACACTGCACCAGGAAAATAAAGATAAAATATTGTTTGTTACCGGTTTTATTGCTGGTAACGATGCCGGCCAAACCACCACTTTAGGCCGCGGTGGCTCTGATTATACCGCTGCTATCTTCGGTGCGGCGTTAAACGCTAAAGAAATTCAGATATGGACGGATGTAAACGGTATGATGACCGCCGACCCGCGCATGGTTAAAAAAGCATTCTCATTAACAGAACTTACCTATACCGAAGCCATGGAACTTTCTTACTTCGGCGCCAAGGTGATCTATCCGCCAACCATGATCCCGGCTTTCCTGAAGAAGATCCCTATCGTTATCAAAAACACTTTTGAGCCGGAGTTTGAAGGCACGGTGATCCGCCATGATTGTAAAGCATCAAGCCTGCCTATTAAAGGGATCTCCTCTATCAACAATATCAGCATCCTTAATTTGGAGGGTAGCGGCATGGTAGGGAAATCAGGTTTTAGCGGCCGGTTATTCTCGCTATTGGCAAGGGAACAAATCAACATCATCTTAATTACCCAATCTTCCTCAGAACACAGCATCACCTTCGCGGTACAGCCACAGGATACCGAAAAGGCTAAACAGCTGATAGAGCAGGAGTTTGAACTGGAGCTATTAGCCAAAAAACTGGAACACCTGGTTATCGAAAAAAACCTGGCCATCCTTGCCGTAGTGGGCGAAAACATGAAGCAAACGCCGGGCATGTCGGGCAAGTTGTTCCATGCGTTGGGCCGTAACGGGGTTAATGTAAGGGCTATAGCCCAGGGTTCGTCGGAGTATAACATCTCGGTTATCATTTCGGCCCAGGATCTTTCAAAAGCCCTCAATGCAGTACATGATGCTTTCTTTGTACAGCTAACTAAAACGCTTCACGCTTTCTGTTTAGGTACCGGCAACATTGGTAAAACCTTGTTTGCCCAGCTAAATGCCCATACCGATTATCTGAAAGATAATAACGGCATCCAGGTAAAAGTTGCCGGCATCAGCAATACCCGTAAAATGACTTTTAACAGCGATGGTATTTCTTTAGATACCTGGCAAAATGATGTAGAGGCATCACCATACAGTGCCGATTTGAAAGAGTTTATTGCCAGGATGAAGGCCATGAACCTGCCAAACTGTGTGTTTATTGACAACACCGCAAGCCCTAAGCCAATTGAGTTTTATGAAGATGTGTTCAAGGCTAATATTTCGGTTATCACCTGTAATAAAATAGGGAACTCGGGTAGTTACGCGCAATACCGCACTTTTAAAGATACTGCCCGCCGCCATGGAGTCGATTTCTTTTACGAAACCAACGTAGGTGCAGGTCTGCCTATCATCAACACATTAAAAAACCTGATGAACAGCGGCGATAGGGTACAACGTATAGAAGCTATTTTATCGGGCACCATATCCTTTATCTTCAATAATTTTAAAGGCGATGCCAATTTCCATGATGTGGTGAAAGAGGCGCAGGAAAAAGGCTATACCGAACCCGATCCGCGCGACGATTTGAGCGGTAAAGATTTTATGCGCAAAATGCTCATCCTGGCCCGTGATGCAGGCTACGCAATGGAAGAGGCAGACGTTGATATTGAAAGCGTATTGCCAAAAGCCAGCCTTGAAGCAAAATCGGTAGATGATTTTTATGCCACCCTTAAAACAGAAGACGCCCACTTTGCAAAGCTAAAAGACCAGGCCGAAAAAGATGGCAAAGTATTGCGCTACATAGGCAAGCTGGAGGATGGTAAAGTAACCATCACCCTGCAAATGGTTGATGAAAACCACCCTTTCTACATGCTATCGGGCAGCGACAATATTATATCGTTTACTACCGATAGGTACAAAGAACGCCCACTGGTGGTAAAAGGCCCGGGTGCCGGTGCAGAAGTAACGGCGGCAGGTGTATTTGCTGATTTGATAAATTTGGGAGCGAATTAAAGCACATTCCCTTAAGCCCCCTAACCCCCTGAAGGGGGAACTATAGTTTGATGCCCCCCTGCCCCCTAAAGGGGGAGGAATAGTTTGATAAATATTATATGGAAGATAATAAGATACAAGATTTAAAATCACCCTCTTTGGCTCCCCCTTCAGGGGGCGGGGGGGGCGTTCACGTTTTTGCCCCGGCAACGGTTGCCAACGTAGTTTGCGGCTTTGATGTGCTGGGCTTTGCCGTTAACGAACCCGGCGACGAAGTGATTATGCGGATGACCAATAAACCGGGCATTACCATCAGCAAAATTACCGGCGATGACGGCAGGTTGCCAATGGATCCTGCTAAAAATACAGTGAGTGTGAGCGTTCAGCATTATTTGCAGAGTGTTGGCCGTACCGATGTTGGATTGGATATCGAACTGCATAAAAAAATGCCGATAGGTAGCGGGCTTGGTTCAAGCTCGGCCAGTACGGTGGCCGGTTTGTTTGCTATTAAAACCTTGTTAGGCGATAATAGCGATCCGGCAAAATTGTTGCCCTTTGCTATGAAGGGCGAGGAAATGGCCTGCGGTCATGGCCATGCAGACAATGTTGCCCCGGCATTGTTGGGCGGTTTTGTACTTATCCGCAGTTATGAACCTTTGGATGTAGTGCGTTTGCCGCACCCGGCTGGCTTGTGGTGCGCCATCGTGTTCCCTGATGTAGATGTGCCTACAAGGGAAGCCCGCCAGATAATCCGTAAAAACATCCAGATGAAAGATGCAGTAACTCAATGGGGTAATATAGCCGGGCTGGTGAGCGGTTTGTTTATGAACGATATTGACCTGATGGGCCGCAGCATGAAGGATGTGTTGGTTGAACCGGTACGTTCCATGCTGATACCTGATTTTTACAAAATGCGCGAAATGGCCATGGAGTTGGGTGCCGTGAGCTTTGGTATCTCCGGCTCTGGCCCTTCTGTTTTTGCATTCACAAAAGATGAGGATACGGCGCACCGTATAACCCAAAAATTGCAGCATCATTTAACCGGTTTAAAAATAGGCTCTAATGGCTATGTATCAACTATAAATGATGCCGGGCCAAGGGTGCTGGGATAAGTCAAAAGTAAAAATTCAAAAGTAAAAAACTTACCCGTCATTGCGAGGTACGAAGCAATCCCTAACTATACAAAGAAACTTGCATGGTTGATCTGCACATCGGGGATTGCTTCGTACCTCGCAATGACGAGGGCAAAAAAATAAATCCGAAATCGAACATCCGAATTCCAAAATCAAAATGAAACTCTACAGTACCAATAACATTCAATCAGAAGTATCTTTTAAAGATGCGGTTTTTAACAGCATGCCGCAGGATAAGGGTTTATATATGCCTATCAGCATCCCGCGTTTGAGCGACGATTTTATCAATAACCTTGACAAGCACACCCTGCCCGAAATTGCTTTTGAAGTGGCTAAAAATCTTTTAGGTGATTCTATGCCGGCAGATGACTTAAAGGCTTTGATTGATGATGCCATCAATTTTGATGCGCCTGTTGTAAAGCTGGATGATAATGTGCACGTGCTGGAACTTTTCCACGGGCCATCTTTGGCATTTAAAGATTTTGGTGCCCGTTTCATGAGCCGTGTAATGAGCTACTTTTTAGAAGAAGGTGAAAAACAATTGGATGTATTAGTCGCAACGAGCGGCGATACCGGCGGTGCCGTTGCCCTGGGCTTTTTAGGCGTTCCAAATACAAGGGTTACTATCCTTTATCCCAAGGGCAAAGTAAGCGGCGTACAGGAGCAGCAATTAACTACAAACGGGCAAAATATTCGCGCCCTTGAAGTTGATGGTACGTTTGATGATTGCCAGGCTTTGGTTAAACAAGCGTTTACCGATCCCGAACTGAACGAAAAATTCCGCCTGACATCGGCCAACTCTATTAACATCGCGCGTTTGGTGCCGCAAACCTTTTACTACTTTAACGCTTACGCGAAGTTGCTAAGGCAGGGTGTTAAAAAGGTAATCTTCTCGGTACCAAGTGGAAACTTTGGTAATATAGGCGCTGGTTTATTGGCCTGGAAAATGGGTTTACCTGTAGAGCAGTTTATTGCGGCGACCAACGCCAACGACACTGTCCCTGAGTTTTTAAAAACAGGCATTTATCAGCCAAAACCATCTGTAGCAACCTTATCAAACGCTATGGATGTGGGCAACCCAAGCAATTGGGTACGCATTGCCGATTTGTTTAAAACAGATATGGATGAGCTGAAGAAATTGGTGATTGGCTTCACTTACAACGATGATGAAACCGTAAAAGCCATCAATTGGGTATTTGATACTTATGGCTATGTAGTTTGCCCGCATACCGCTATAGCCTGGCAGGCACTCACCGATTACCAACACGATAATGCCAGCGCAGATACAGCCGGTGTGTTTTTATCGACAGCTCACCCTTGTAAATTTCCTGATGTTTTTAGCGATGAAATAACCGCTAAAATTGATGTGCCGGCACAGGTGAAAGAGTTGGAATCAAAAACAAAATTGGCGATATCTATCAGCAAGGATTTTGAAGATTTTAAAGGCTATTTGCTGAAAGCTAAGTAAAAAGCGCTTAGACTTCCGAAGTTTTAAAACGGCGAAGCCCTCAACGGGGCCAAACCAATATTATCGAGTTAAACTTCGGAAGTCTTGTTATTCATTCGTCAATTTTGCTATTCGTAGTTATATTTGATCTGTGAAAATTACTTCAATGCGCAACAAAAAAAACATCATTCTTTTTTGTTTAATTACGCTGTCGTTTGCGGCCTGTAAAAGTCATTCTAAATTTAACCGGGACGATTGGAACGATGGCGATGGCCTTACATTTAGCTACCGCGATGGCATGGTTGACGATTTGCTGCAAAACTACAAACTCAAAGGGTTGAAATACCAGGAAGTGATCCACCTGTTGCACCGCCCGCAGCAAAGCAATAAAAGCGAGATGATTTACGAAATTGAGGAGCTAAGGAAGCCGGGGAAACCGTTCTATGTTAAACAGCTTATCCTATCCCTTAAAGATTCTGTGGTAACCGATGCTAAAATTTACGAGCATACTGACAAGAAATGATCAACACCATCATATTTGACCTTGGCGCAGTTTTGATTGACTGGAACCCGCACTACGTTTACAAAACAATATTTGACGACGAGCAGGAAATGCACAATTTCCTGGCCAATGTTTGTACATCCGACTGGAACGAAGAACAGGATGCCGGCCGCTCGTTACAAGAGGGTACCGATTTGCTGGTAGCCCGGTTTCCGGAGCATGAGGCCAATATCAGGGCGTTTTATGGCCGGTGGATAGAGATGCTGGGTGAGCCTTTTCATGGAACTGTCGAACTGTTTAGACAGTTAAAGGCGAGTAATAAATACAAGATCTATGCGCTCACCAATTGGTCGGCAGAGACGTTTCCTTTTGCACAGGCCCGTTTTGATTTCTTGAACTGGTTTGATGGCGTAGTAGTATCTGGTACCGAAAAAATGCGTAAGCCGGCACCGGAATTTTACCAGATGTTGCTTGACCGGTACAATGTTAACCCTGCTGAGGCTTTATTTATTGACGATAACTATCGCAATGTGCTGGCTGCAGAGAAGATGGGTATCAAAACAATCCATTTTAAATCGGAGGAAGAGTTATCGGTGGAACTGACCGAACTGGACATATTATAAAAGCCTATCCCAGGAACCCGGCATACTCCTATTAAACTTATTTTTGGTTATTGTTACTCTTCGCCCTGGTGTTTTTCCTGCCATTGCCTGGTGAACGATTTTTCGGCAACTTCGGGCATTTCCCTTAAATGGCCCCAGGTGTTTTTAAAGAAAAAACGAAGGAAGATGTTTTTCATTTTGCCGCCAAAAAAATCTGTAAGGCTGCGTTTCAGCATCCCTTTTTTCCAGATGGCCCAGCCCCAACGCTCTTTGGCGGTTACCAGGCCCTCGTTAACCGCGTCGCGGCGGTTAAGCAGCAGCATTTTGTGAATATCTATCTTCACCGGGCAAACCTCGGTGCAACGGCCGCAAAGGCTTGATGCATAGCTCAGGTGTTTAAACTCCTCCATACCATCGGTATGCGGCGTTATAATAGCGCCAATAGGGCCGCTATAAGTAGTGTTATAAGTGTGGCCACCCACATTCTGGTAAACCGGGCATACGTTAAGGCAGGCGCCACAACGAATGCAATACAAACCTTGCCGTTGCTCTTTTTGGGCCAACAGGTTGGTGCGGCCGTTATCAAGCAGTACCACGTACATTTCTTCGGGCCCATCGGTTTCATTAGCCTGGCGCGGGCCGCTTAATATGGTATTGTAAACGGTAAGGTTTTGCCCGGTGCCGTGCGTTGACAGCATTGGCCAAAATAAATCAAGATCGGTTATAGAAGGGATAATTTTTTCTATACCCACCACCGCGATGTGAATTCTCGGGAAAGTGGTACACAAGCGGGCATTTCCTTCATTTTCGCTGATGGCTACGCTGCCCGTATCGGCCAGCAGGAAGTTGGCGCCGGTTATGCCAACATCGGCCTGCAGGTATTTGTCCCGTAGTAATTCCCGCGCTTTGAGGGTTAACTGTTCGGGCGTAGCATCCAATGGTGTTCCGAAATGCTGGTTAAACAGTTTGGCAATATCCTCCTTGCTCAGGTGCATTGCCGGGGTAACAATATGGTAAGGTGCTTGCCCTAATAGCTGTACAATGTATTCGCCAAGGTCGGTTTCTAATGATTCAATGTGGTTTTCCTTCAAAAATTCATTCAGGTGAATTTCTTCAGTTACCATCGATTTGGATTTTACAACCGTTTTGGCTTTTGCTTTTTGAATGATGTTCAGGATTTCGCGGTTGGCTTCTTCGGCATCATTGGCCCAGATAACTTTGCCACCCCTGCGCTGGAAATTGGCTTCAAACTCGGGCAAAAACTTGTCCAGGTTTTCCATCACCTTCCACTTGATCACATGACCTTTTTTCTTGGCGTTATCCAAATTTGCTATGCGCGATATGCCGCTTGCAGCCGCCGCGTTGTACTTATCAATACTGTTATTGATAATACGGCGGTGGTCTGCATCAAATACCTTCTCCTCTGATGCAACCAAAAATTCCTCGGCGGTGCTTCCCATATATGCGAATTTAGGGATTTTAGTGAGAAGTTGATTAGGTGAGGGGTTGGATTAGGTTGATTAAGTTGAAAAAATAAATTGATAAAACAAAAACCGCCATTGTTCCATTCCTGGCAATGACGGTTTTTGTTTTTATGTAGCTTCAGATTAAGATTAACTATTTCAACTCAATCAACCCAATCTAACTCAATCAACTATTTAGCCCCATCAACAACCGGTTTTTTATCACGATTGGCTAAGTCCCAACCGGTGTAAAATACCAATTGCGCGCGTTTGGCCAGTAAAGGGAAGTTAATTTTGCTTACTTCATCGCCTGGCTGGTGGTAATCGGCATGTACGCCGTTGAAGTAGAATATGATGGGCACCCCATGTTTTGCAAAATTATAATGATCGCTGCGGTAGTAAAAGCGGTTAGGGTCGTTAGGATCATCATATTTATAATCCAGTTTCAAATGGGTATAAGTATTGTTGGCTTTTTCGCCAATATCATGTAGATCCTTGCTCAACATAGCCGAGCCAATAGAGTATACATAATTTGCCGAATCGGGTTTGCCGATGTACTCCTCGCCTACACGGCCAATCATATCAATATTTAAATCGGTGATGGTATTGGCCAACGGATAAATAGGATGATCGGTATAATATTCAGAACCCAGCAAGCCTTTTTCTTCGCCAACGTTACCTAAAAACAGAATGCTGCGGCGCGGGCCGTGGCCTTGTTTTTTTGCTTTCGAAAAGGCCCGTGCAATTTCAAGCATACCGGTAGTGCCCGAACCATCGTCATCAGCGCCGTTATTTATCTTGTCTTTAGCATTTGGATCGGTTTCTAACCCAATATGGTCATAATGAGCAGAGAATACCAGCACCTCATTTTTTAAATCGGTGCCTGGCATAAAGCCCACAACGTCAACAGCTTTAACATCGGTACGGTCATTTGAAAAATTGGCTGTAAAATCGGCTTTTGTGGTTACAATAGGTGTAGTAGCGGCGGCGGCTTTTAAATCGCCGTAGGTTTTTCCGGTTGATTTTACCAGCTCATCGGCTATCGCAGTAGTTACATGAAAAACAGGCACTCCTGCATTGGCTTTAGCTGCATCTTCTTTGATAGTTAAACGCGGGCTTGCAATACTCCTGCCGAATCGTTTAAGTAAAGCAGTTAAATCGCCGTTGGCGGCCAAAATAATTGCAGGTTTTTTGCTTTGCAGGTTGGCAAATACTTTTAAACGCGCGGTGGTCATGCGTACGGCCACATTTGGTGTTTTACCTTCTTCGGGTTTATCCTCGTTTATCCACAATACAACCTTGCCCGCAAGATCAGTCGATCCGATTTCGCTTTCGGTGCCGAAGCCTACAAATACGACTTCGCTGCCGCTTACGTTTTTATCAGGAACAGTGCCGTTAGGTATAAAATCCTGCCCTAAAACAAATGGTTTGCCATTAACAGTAAAGGCCGATACTTTTAACGCGCTTTGCACAAGTGGCACGTTAAAGAAATACGATCCGTTTACCGGTGCCTTTAGCCCTAATTTTTTAAATTCGCCGGCAATGTAGTTTGCGGCTTTCTCGGCACCCGGCTTGCCCGTTTCCCGGCCTTCAAATTCGTCAGATGCCAGGATACTCAGGTGGCGTTTGGCATCCTTGGCCGTAATCAGCTTTCCATACTTCATGGCAGTAGGGTTTTGCTGCGCACAGGCATTAACTGCTATCGCAGCAGAAAATGCCAGTAATGTTACTTTTTTCATGTATGATAATTAATTAAGTCAGTTTTTCTTTTAGTATCAAGTAGCGAGTATCAAGTATCAAGACTGCTGCTGCTTCTTTAGTATCAAGTAGCAAGTATCGAGTATCAAGACTCCTGCTGCTTATTTAGTGTCAAGTAGCGAGTATCAAGTATCAAAAACGCTGTCGGTGTTTGATTTATCGGCGTAAAAGGTTTTCTACCTTTCGCCTTTTACCTTTACCCTTTCACCTAATTTACCGTTTCGCTTAAAATTAGCAGGAAATTTTCCCTACCCTGGTAGCGTGGCGGCCGCCTTCAAATTCGGTGGTAAAAAATGCTTCAACAATTTTTTTGGCTTCATCGATGCTGATGAAGCGGGCGGGGATACATACAATATTGGCATTATTGTGACTACGGGCCAGTACAGCAAGTTCTTCGTTCCAGCAGATGGCGGCGCGGATGCCCTGGTGTTTGTTGGCTGTAATGGCTACGCCGTTGGCGCTGCCGCAAACCAGGATCCCCAAATCGCATTCGCCACTTTCAACTGCCGATGCTACGGGATGGGCAAAGTCGGGGTAATCAACCGAAGAGCTTGAATATGTTCCGAAATCTTTTAGCTGATCAGCCGGAATACCGGCGGATAAAGCTTGTTTATAATCAAAGCCGGCATGATCGGCGCCAATAGCAATTTTAGGCCCTTTTTTCATCGTTAATAATTTTTTTTGCAAAGGTGCAATAAATGCGCAAATTTCAAATGTGCGGATATGCAGATTATTTGAGGGGTGTGAGGATTGTTACAAAGCTGTAGATGTGCAGTAGATGTGCAAATTTCAAATGTGCAGATATGCAGATTTTTTTGGGTTCTTTACAAGGCGGTTGAGCATATACCGTTCCACCGGAACGCATGGAGCGCCCGGAACGCCTTGGAACACATTGGCATTGATAGTCAATGCTTTAGGTATTGTCAAAATACAACATGGAACACTTTGCTGCTGATAGTCAGGAGCTTAACAAAGTGGTCAGTGTTTCCATTTGCCGGGGTTTTTAGTACAAAACGCCTTTAAAAAGGCTATACCACCTTATCCTTGCAGCGTTCTATTACTTCTATATAGTAGTTTTCGTAAAGGGGGAGTATAGTTGCAAGGTCGAATTGTTTGGCACGGGCAAGGGCGTTATTTTTAAAGGTTTCCAGGCGGGCTTCATCTTCCAGGATGTATATGGCCCGTTCGGCCATCCCATCTACATCGCCTACGTTGTTCAAAAAGCCGGTTTCGCCGTCAATATTTAACTCGGGCAAACCACCGGCGTTACTGCTTATCACCGGTACTTTACAGGCCATTGCCTCCAGCGCTGCCAAACCAAAACTCTCGGATTGTGACGGCATCAGGAACAAATCGGCTACCGAAAGGATCTCCTCTATGGCATCCTGTTTGCCCAAAAAGCGTACATTGTCTGTAACGCCAAGGTCGCGGCACAGCTGCTCGCAGCCAGAGCGTTCGGGGCCGTCGCCCACCATAAGCAATTTTGAGGGAATGGTTTTAACTACCTGGGCAAATATTTTCACTACATCTTCGGTGCGCTTTACTTTGCGGAAGTTGGAGGTATGCACCAGTATCTTTTCACCCGAAGGGGCTATGGCTTTTTTGAAGTGGTCTTTTGCTTTAAGGCTGAAACGGTTTAAATCGATAAAGTTTGGGATCACCTTAATATCGTTCTCTATCTCGAAAAACTGATAGGTATCCTCTCTCAGGTTTTGCGATACGGCAGTTACCCCGTCAGACTTGTTTATCGAGAAGGTAACCACCGGTTTAAATGTGCGGTCTTTGCCAACCAACGTAATATCGGTACCATGCAGTGTTGTAACAACCGGGATATAAATGCCATAAGTAGCCAGGATTTGTTTGGCCATAAATGCTGCCGAAGCATGCGGGATAGCGTAGTGTACATGCAGTATATCCAGTTGTTCGTGGCGTACCACATCAACCAAACGGCTGGCCAGCGCCAGTTCATACGGCGGAAAATCAAACAGTGGGTAATTGCTTACCGATACCTCGTGGTAAAACAGGTTTTCGGAAAAAAGGTCTAACCGTGCGGGCTGGTTATAGGTAACAAAATGTACCTGGTGACCGCGATCTGCAAGGGCTTTACCAAGTTCAGTAGCAACAACCCCGCTTCCGCCAAAGGTTGGGTAACAAACAATTCCGATCTTCATTGATGTGGGATAATTCTCCGCAAGTTTAACAGCAATTTATGGCAAATGTGTTAACACTGTGTAAAATGATTCGAATTCGGGATATTGAATTTGGCAGGTTATTGCAACCGTGCTATCTAATCAGCATCGCTTTTTCCGTTGCTGATTTTTGTTCCGAAACCGGCACATCAATCAATCATTTGCACAGCTGAAACGGCGAAGCCCTCAACGAAGTTAATCCTCATATCTGCACATTTACTTGGTATACCTGTTAATAATATCCACAATCACTTTGTTTTTTTGTAATTGGGGCAGGTAATCAAATAAAATATAGTGCTTTTCCGGGTCGCTGGTCAGGGCCATTTCCAGGTGGTTTAGCGCTTCGTTGTATTCGCCTTTGGCAAATAGGTAGGCAACCATCCTGTAGTACAGCTCTGCAGCTTCGGGGTTGTTTTTTATGGCTTGTGATATAATCTCGATAGCGCCAACCAAACGTTGCTGCTCATATAATATAGATGAATAATCAAGCCAGGCATCAATATCCAGCGGGTTTAGCTCAACCACTTTTTCGTAAGCTTGTTCGGCTTCGGTCATGTGTCCCAGTTTGTACTCGGCATCGGCAATGGCAAACCAGTAGTCGGCATTGGCAATATCCAAATCAAGCGCTTTTTTGTAAAAGTGCAGGGCTTCAAAATAGCGCTCCTCAAAATCAAGCGTAACCCCGATACCAAACCAGGCATCGGCCAGTTTAGGGTCCATTTTTACCGATTTTTTATAAAATGCACGGGCATCATCCATCTGCTCCAGCTTTTCGTAGCATTCGCCTATGGCGCAATAAGTATCGGCATTAGGCTGCTCATACTCAAAGGTATGGCGGTATACTTCAATAGCTTCGGCATATTTTTCCAGGTTAACCAGGGCGTTACCCTTGTTAAAGTAGGCCGATGCAAAGCTATCTTTAATCAGGATGGCATAGTCATACGCATCAATGGCTTTTTCAAACAAGCTCAATTTAGTATAAGCGTTGCCCAGGTTATACCATGCGGCATAGCTATACGGCTCGTTATCAATATACTGCTGATAAAACTGTACGCTTTCCTGCTGGTTGTCCATTACATCATAGCAAAAAGCCAGTTCATAAAGGGCATCCTGGTTTTCCATATTTTGCTTAAGGCAAAGCTTAAGGTAGCTTATGGCGGTATCATAATCGCCCATGTTTTGGTAAACGTAGGCTATATGCAGCAGTATTTCGTCGGTTTCTTCGGCCAGGCCAAGGGCTTTTTCGTAATTTTCCAGGGCCTCGCTAAAGCGCTCCATACTCTCATACAGGTTACCGCGAATAATGTAAATGTCGGCATCCGAGGCCTCCAGCATAGCGGCTTTTTCAAGCGCGGCAAAAGCTTCGGGCACCTTATTGCCTACTACCAGCAACTGGGCCTGTTTAATTAAAAATACCGCTGCAAATGGGTGCTGGTTACGCGCATACTCTGCTACCTGTAACGCCCTGGCCGGATCATTCTTTTCGATGTAATAGTCGATAATGTTCTCAAACGCCTGGGCATCAAAAAAGTACTGGTCCTGATTTCGAATCATTTCCTCGTACCGTTCTACCGAAAATTTGGGATCTTCAGTAAAACCAAATTCAAATTCTTCTTCCATTCAATTTTGTTTGCAGAACATCCGCTTTAGGTTAACAATTGCAATTGTCTTGTAAAGACTTATTGAAGTCAAAATACAAATAAGTAAGCAACCAATTTGCAAATAAGTTTTCAACATTCGCACATTGTTAACAAACGTTAATTACAATGCATTGATAATTAACGCCAATCATTAAAAACCGGCAATTCAAAAAATTGCTTCAAAGATTTCTACCTTTGACAAAAGTAACAATTATGGGCCTTGAAATAACAGATATTTTAAAACGTTTACATATAAACGATGTAAATGATGCTTTTAGTACAGGCGGCAGCTGGGGCAGCAGCGCCGGGGCAACAATAAAAGCTATTACATCGCCGGTTGACGGCCAAAAAATAGCTTCGGTTAAATTTGCTACCGAAGCCGATTATAACCAGGTAGTTGAGCAGGCTGCCAAAGCATTTAAAACCTGGCGTACAACGCCGGCCCCCAAGCGCGGCGAGGTAGTGCGCCAGATAGGCGAGGCCTTGCGTGCGAATAAACAGGACCTGGGCACCCTTGTATCCTACGAAATGGGTAAAAGCCTGCAGGAAGGCCTGGGCGAAGTGCAGGAAATGATTGATATTGCCGATTTTGCAGTGGGCTTAAGCCGCCAGTTGTATGGCTTAACTATGCACAGCGAAAGGCCAGAGCACCGCATGTATGAACAATACCATCCGCTGGGCATTGTGGGCATTATATCGGCATTTAACTTCCCGGTAGCCGTTTGGAGCTGGAACTCCCTGCTGGCCATGGTTTGCGGCGATGTGTGCATATGGAAACCATCCGAAAAAACGCCTTTAACGGCTATTGCCTGTCAGCATATAGCACAGGAGGTTTTAAAAAGGAATAACATAGCCGATGGCGTATTGAATTTAATTAACGGCGACCGCAATATTGGCGAACTGATGGCCAATGATACCCGCATCCCGTTGGTATCAGCCACCGGATCAACCCGGATGGGCAAAGCCGTTAGCGCTGCTGTTGGAGCACGGCTGGGCAAAAGCCTGCTGGAGCTGGGTGGTAACAACTCCATTATCATCAGCGAAAATGCCGACCTGGATATGTCATTAATTGGTGCTGTATTTGGCGCAGTTGGCACCGCAGGGCAGCGCTGCACCAGTACACGCAGGCTCATCATCCACGAAAGTGTTTATGAAGCCTTTAAACAAAAACTAATAAGCGCTTACGGCCAGATCCGGATTGGCAACCCTTTGGATGAACACAACCACATGGGGCCGCTGATTGATACCGGCGCGGTAGCGCTATACCTTGATTCGATTGAAAAATGCAAAGCCGAAGGCGGGAACTTTGTAGTAGAAGGCGGTAAGCTGGAAGGTGAAGCCTATATATCCGGCTGTTATGTAAAGCCTTGTATTGCCGAGGTAGAAAACCACTACAAAATTGTACAGCACGAAACCTTTGCCCCGATACTGTATTTAATTAAATATTCCACCATCGAAGAAGCCATCGAATTGCAAAATGGCGTGCCGCAGGGGCTATCATCGGCTATTATGACTAATAATTTACGCGAGGCAGAACAATTTTTATCCTACGCTGGTTCTGATTGTGGAATTGCCAACGTAAACATTGGTACATCAGGTGCCGAAATAGGCGGCGCCTTTGGCGGAGAAAAGGAAACCGGCGGCGGCCGCGAATCGGGATCTGATGCATGGAAAGTTTACATGAGGCGACAAACCAATACTATTAATTATTCAAAAACGTTGCCTTTAGCCCAGGGGATCAAATTCGACCTCTAATTTTTTTATTTTCTAAAACTTGTACATGTTCAATTTTCGCCCATTTATTTTCAACGCTCTTTTATTTTCGGCAATAACAATAACCATCCCGGCATTGGCACAGGAGCCTATGCCAAAGCGGGAGCCCGAACCGCCGAAACATTGGCAGTTGATGGATCTTAAAACCGATGGCTATTTTGGCATCAGTTTAAAACAGGCCTATCTTTTTGTAAAAGGCAAACAAAGTAAAACGGTGGTAGTAGCAACTTTAGATAGCGGTATTGATACCGCGCAAAAAGACCTGAAAAGTATTTTATGGGTAAATAAAAAAGAGGTTCCGGGTAATGGCATTGATGACGACCATAACGGGTATGTGGATGATATACATGGCTGGAATTTTTTAGGCGGCCCGGGCGGTAAAGCCGACTTTAACGAAACTACCGAAGAGGTACGTGAGTACAATAAGCTAAAAGCTAAGTATGCAAATGCTGCCGATAGCACAGCCACCAACAAAAAAGAATATGCCTATTGGCAGCGTGTTAAAACTATTTACGATACAACCGTGAATAAAGCAGCTACCGAAACAGCGCAGCTGCAACCTATTATGAACGCCCTGATGGCAACCAGCGGATACATTAAGCAATCGCTAAAAATTGGGGCAAACGGCACTTTTAGAGAAACGGACCTGGTTAAAATTAAAACCACCAATGATACTTTAAGCCAGAGCAAATATGTATGGGCAACCATATTTTCGCAGGAGGGCGGCAATAAAACCAATGCCGAGATTATTAAAGATTTGAGTGAATACCTGGCCAAGCTAAACAACGATCTAGCGCCCGACCTTGAAGCCCGGAAAAGAATTGTTGGCGATAATGTAGATAGCATGGATCATAAGCCTTACGGTAATAACCTGTTGAAATTTGCCGATGCATCGCACGGAACAGGGGTTGCCGGGCTTATTGCCGCTATACGCAATAACGGTTACGGCATAAACGGCGTTGCCGACAATGTGCGCATTATGGCCGTTAAAACGGTGCCCAATGGCGATGAGTACGATAAAGATGTTGCCAACGCCATCCGCTACGCGGTTGATAACGGGGCAAAAATTATCAACATGAGCTTTGGTAAAAAACTATCGCCGCATAAGGAATGGGTTGATGAAGCCATTAAATACGCGGCATCAAAAGATGTGTTATTGGTGTTGGCCGCCGGCAACGATAATGACGATATGGATAAAGACCCTGATTATCCGAATGATCTATTCCTCGATGGCTCATCAACCGATGCGGATAACATGATCAATGTAGGCGCCTCCGCAGCTAAATTGAATGATCACCTGGCGGGCGATTTTAGTAACTATGGCAAAAAGATGGTGGATGTTTTTGCACCCGGTGTAAAGGTTACCACCGTTGATACCGATGCCGAATTTAATACCGAAGATGGCACAAGCTTTTCGGCACCCATAACATCAGGCATCGCGACACTTTTGCTGGAATACTATCCAAACCTGAGCGCCAAACAATTAAAACAGGTGATCCTGGCATCGGCCACGCCATTAACCGGCACCATGGTTTATAAACCCGGCAGCAAAACCGAAAAAGTTGATTTTACTACCCTTAGCAAAACCGGCGGCATTGTAAATGCCTACAAAGCATTGCAAATAGCGGCGACATTGCAGGGCGAACGGAAATAGAAAAATTGCCCGCCTGATAAGAGCGGCGGATAGAAAGAATATAAAACTATATCACTGCCCGCTATTAATTGGCGGCATAAAAAATCCGTCATTGCGAGTGAGTATCAGGTAAAACCAGAAAAAAATGGGGATGACGTGTTGGTTCCAGAGCATCACAACAACTATGTCATTGCGAGCGATAGCGTGGCAATCGCGGACTGTGCAGGTCCGCCATACATAGTTCGCGATTGCTTCGTACCTCGCAATGACATGGTTTATAGGGCATTAATTAAATTTCGTTGCACGTCATAACGATTTTTCGTGTTTTACCTGATAGGTGCTCACAATGAGGCATAACATCCGAAAATCCTTACTCCGAAAAACTACTTCTTCTTATCGGCATTAATGGGTTTTACCACGTTGCTTTTGCCCGATTGATAATCAGATGGTGCTTTTTTGCTGCCTTCGGCGGCTGGTTTTTTCTTTTCTTTTACGGCTTGTCTGTCCTTGCTCATGGTAATTCAGTTTGATATGTGTTGGTAGATAGCAGGTACGCAAAATTGGTAACCTGGTTTAATTTGTATTGAAAATGGTTGTTGGCAGGCGCGTGTTTTGCCCCGGCAGTCAAAGGAAGAAAATGGAATTGCATTATTTTTTAAAACGCTTATCTTTGGGCGAATTGTTAAAGCAATTAATTAAAGGTAGTTGTTTTTAATAATATAAAGCGTTCCGGGAGATTTTAAATATCAAAAAACTGTATAAATGTTTAACTTTGACACAGTTTTTGAGATACATACATTAATATAAATACAACACAACAATAGCTACAAAAATGAAAAGCTTCATTCCTACAACAACTTATGCAGTTTTAAATTATGTAATTGCCTTATTACTAATTTCGACACTGTGGACATTTGATACCTTGCACATTGGCGGCGCGGCGTTATTTTTGCCGTTAATTATAGGATGGTTACAACTGATCATGGCTATTTTTGCCGATAACAAACTGGGCTTTTTAAAAGTATTCCCGATGAGCATGCACAATGTGAACGATGTGATTATGGGCTCGTTTTTAATGTGCTCGCCATGGGTATATGATTTTCATTCAACAATCTGGATTCCGCAGGTACTTTTTGGTGGTGCATTGTTCATTATGGGTATTTTTACCCAGGGTTCTCCATTACTTAATAAAGAGCATAAATTACAGCAAGGCGGTCTTACATCAACAGATTCATTGTAAGCCTACCCGGCCATAGGATATTAATAAAAAAGGGGCGCAATTTGCGCCCCTTTTTTATTAAGGTTAAAATTACAGATATATCCGATACTAAAGATTACCCCTAAAATTTGTAGTCTAATGATAATCGGCCTGCTTTGATGAAGTGTTTAAAACACTTCGTTAAGCCCTAAAAAGAAGCCGTTGGAGCCGTAGCTGCCGCGGGCATAATCAAAACACATGTTTGATCGGGTAAACTTATTAAACAGCAGCCTTAACCCAAAACCCGCACCCGGCTCCCAGTGCCTGAATAATTTGATATCCCGCTGGTTATTGGCCGATTCGATGTTTACAAAAGTAACGCCGCTTAGCAACTTATTTTTAGTGAGGGGGAAACGGTATTCGGCTTCGTTGTACACAAAGGACGGCCCTTTAAACCTCCCGATTATAAATGCCCTGCCAATGCGTCCGTAAGCATCGCTTGCTGTGCCGGGCAGTTCAAGGTACGGCAACGATCCGCTGAGCAGGTAGTTGGCCCAGTGCCAAAAAGCCAGCACGTTTTCGGGATCGGTATCGCTCAGGCTCCAGTATTTCCTGAACTCGGCTTTCAGCTGCACGGCATTATGGTTACTGCCCAGCCAGCCCTGGTTTGTACGTAAAATTATATCGGCATAAACGCCTTTAAACGCCCTGTTGGGCTGATCGCGGCTGTTGTATTGAAAGTTTAACAGGATGCCGTTTGCATTGTATTTAAACGGGTAATAACCCTTGCGGATGCTATACCTGTAGTTGTGTGTTTCTTCAACCGGGATGCTCCTGCGGTTATCGTCAATATTATTGTAAAAGTTGAAGCTGAGGCCGGCCCCTACATAAATATGGTCGGTTATTTTACGGTATATCCGTTCGTTTATTTTTAAATAGGTATACCTGATAGGAAACTCATCGGGGTTGTCATCAAAATGCTGATCGCCCATATGGAAGGGGCCATCGCCAACACTGCGCCGCCCGGTGCCCAGGCCGTTATCTTTGGCTATGGTTTTGCCAACCTGTAAGGTGCCCTGCAGGTTCCAGATGTTTTTTGAAGTGAAGGCATTATGTTTAAACTCGAGCGTTGAAAGGCCGTTTGTTGAAATATAAGCCCCGGCATTCATTACAGATAATATGGTATTGTGCCTGTCGCCAAAGTATTTGCCCGCGGCCGATGTTGCCCCTATGGCAAAACCTACACTTGGATTGTAAGCGGCAGAAGGGAGCACCGCCCAAAAGAAGTTTTTTTCCTGCAGGCTGGTATCGGCAGTTGCCGGTTTTTTACTGCTGAAAAATGAATTCAAAAGACCATTGGCATCACTCTGGGTTTTTAACGAATCTTCTAAACTCATCCTGGCTTGCGCGCGAATGACGGTTGTAGTTAAAAGAAGAAAACATAGCGCAAGGGTAAACCTGCAAATGAGTGAAATCAATTTAGGGCATTAATTAGTTATGGCTAATATAAACTTATCATTTTGAAAGTGCGCATGTTATGGTACAATTTTGTTTTGTATATGAGTATACAACAGGCTTACGACCATCGGGTTTATAGCAAACCGGATTATGGGCAAAAACAGATGGTCCGGCTTGGTAGCGGACCATCTGTTTTTTATCTCGTTTAAAGCTTTAAATAATTTCGACAGATAAAATAAAACCCCTCATGTGCGTGAGCTGGATTGTAGTAGCTTTAAACTATTTAATATTGTAATTAAAAATCTCTGATTTTAAAATCACTTTGCCGCCGGTATTGGCATATACCGCTATTACACCTATGCCTTTAGCTACATAAAACTCCTGGGTAAACTGGGTTGTATAGGTACCATTAATTTTCACCTGCAATTCTACATTACTGTGGATGACGTTAGTATAGTTCTTTCCCAGGATTATACGAGAGATCCCTTTTTCGGCAATGGTGGTTTTTAAACGGGCGTCAACCTGGGTTTCGGCATCGCTTAAATCAAGGGCGGTTGTCCAGCTTGTGCCTGCGGCAACATTGTCGTTAAGGTAAGGCAGGTCAAATTGCTCATCCGTTTCATCATCAAGCTGAATGATGCTGTATACATGGTTTTCAAAATTGAGATAGGTTTTGGTGGTGCCATCGTTATCAACCGACTTTAATACATGATAATTTTTTGTGCCTATTTTTTTGATTTCGGCTGTCATCGTATTTTCGGTAGTATCAAGTGTTTGGGTATTATCGCCGGGGATGGGAGATATGTTTGTGTTGCGGTATTTCCAGGTTGAGCCGGTGGTTACCGGTTGGTAGGTATCGCCGCCGGTGTTATCTCCCGGTTTATTGTTGTTGTCTTTTTTGCAGGCGCTAAAAAATAAAGCAATTAATGTGGTTAAGGTTAAAAGTATCCTTTTCATTTTTTTCGTAAAATTAATTCATGACCGTTTACCGGCCGTTTTTATGGTAAATATTTATGTGTTAAAACAGGCAGCGGGGGCGCCTCCGTTTGCCGTGTGTGATGCCATTGACGTGTAAAATATCCGTTACGTTACAGCGGCCTGTAAATATTTTTTGGTGAGAACGCGTTTTTCGATGGGATACTTATATAACGGAAAGCTAATCCTGTGTTTTCAACTATCTGTTTATCAATTATTTATAGTAAACATGTTTAAACACGCGGCTTGTTTTAAAATTGATGGAATTTTTTTATTTTTTTTTAATAATTCATCATAACTGCTGCTCCGGCAGGATGAAGTAAAAGTGCAACAAGTTCATGATTTACTTTTACCCGGAAAATCCGTGTACTATTAAAGCAGTGCTTTGACGATGAAAACACGGGCAATGTTATTAAATTTGACCGCAAATACACCTGATTGTTTGAGTCGGTTCATAGTGGCTTATTTACTTAGCTGCTCTGGGTTATGGCGCTATAACAATTGAACGAATGGATTGTAAGTCACTATTTATTTCATAAAAGCCGCATGGTCCGTTTTGTTATTTGTATTATTTTATTGCTGATCTCCCTGCTCACCATTTTCAAAGCCTTTGAATACACCATGTGGATGCTATCTGTTATAGCCACTGAGTTTTGCTGGGTATTTATGCTGCTTACTTTGGCAGCCTTGTTATCGGGCTTTTTATCACCCAGGTATCAGCTTGCCGGCACCATCGTGGGCGCTGTCGCATTAATTTTATTTACATCACCTATCATACGGGCCTGCCGTGTTGCCGGGAGCTTGAAACGGGATTTTACCGCGGTATTTGGCCCGGGCAGTACCATTGTCGACGGCGTTGATACCCAGCCGCCTTATAGCTTTTTTAATATGTTTAAGGCGAATAAAAAGAGGGCTTGTAAGCAAATTATTTACCACAAATACCCCGGTTTGGCCTTAACCATGGATTATTTTCCCTCGCAAAAAACAGGCAACAGGCCATGTGTGGTGGTAGTACACGGCGGGTCGTGGAACAAAGGTGATAACAAACAACTGCCCGAGCTGAACAGCTACCTGGCCGGCATTGGTTACAATGTGGCCGCAATAACCTATCGCTTGGCGCCAAAATACCAAACGCCTGCGCCGGTTGAGGACGTCCATGCCGCCATAGCTTACCTGCGCAAACATGCCGCAGAACTAAATATAGATACCAACAATTTTGTGTTGCTGGGCCGGTCGGCGGGGGCGCAGATAGCCTTGCTTGCTGCTTATACCCTGCACGAACCGGGCTTAAAGGCTGTAATTGATTATTACGGCCCGGCCGATATGGTTTGGGGATATTCTTTGCCGGCAAGCCTCCTTATTATGGATTCGCGAAAGGTAATGTGCGATTACATTGGCGGAACCTATGGGCAGGTACCACAAAAATTTGCGGCTTGCTCGCCGCTGGAGTTTGTGAGTAAGCAATCGGTACCTACCTTGATCATTCACGGAGGGAACGATGTACTGGTATCGCCCGACCATAGCAGGCGGCTGAATCTTAAGCTGGAACAAAACGGCATCAAACATTTCTATCTCAAATTACCCTGGGCCACCCATGGCTTCGATTTTAACCTGAACGGGCCCGGCGGTCAGCTGGCCACTTATACCGTTGAACGCTTTTTAAATACAGTCACAAAATAAGGTTAAGCGTTGATTGGGTGGACTAAGTGAGTGGTTGATTAAGTTTTCCAGGGGGAGTTAACGCCAGTTAATGAATAAATTAACTTAATCCAACCTAATTATCCACTCACCTTCGGCTCCCTAAACCGGCTAAAAAACACTATAGCCAGCAGGCAAAGCACAGCACCGCAAATGCCATTAAGGCGCAGGCCGTAATCATGCCCCGGATCTTTACCGTATACGGTTAAAAAGGCAAACAAAGCTATACCCAGCGTTTGGCCTAATTTTACAAACAGGTATTTCACAGCGAAGAAAAGCCCCTCGCGGTTTTCGCCGGTACGCAGGGCCTCGCTTTGGGCAATCTCGGCAAGGATGGCGTTGGGTAGTATGCCCAATGACGCCAGGGGGAATGATGCACTTAAGACCAGGATATAGATTTGTACTTTAGGCGGAAACGGGAATTTCCCCAGGAAAAATATCGCCACAAAAATTAAACTCAACAGGCTGAATGAAAATAGCACAATGGTTTTTTTACCTATTTTTTTAGATAGATAATTAACCGCTGGGTAAAACACCAGTGAAAATAACACCATCGATCCCATTAAAACTCCACCCATTGATTCGGGCAGGTTAAGCAGCACGGTTAAAAAGTATAACAGGCCGCTTGATATAATGCTGAGCGACATGTAGTACGAAAAATCGGATATGAGGTAATATTTAAAATTACGGTTTTCAAATGTTTTTTTGATAGCCGGGAATAGGGGCAAATGCGTAGGCTTGCTGCTGCAGTATTTTTTTTCGTCAATAGCTAAAACCGGGACCAGCATCATGAGCCCTGCAAAGCCACATAAACCCCAGATGGTATATTGCACTGCCGAATTGCGGTCGAATACATGAAAACTTTTCTGCACCAGGTCGGCCAAATTATTTACCAGGGCCGATATGATGATGCCGATAACAAAGCCTACCTGTTGAAATGAGGATAGTTTTACTTTTTCCGCAGCGGTATCGGCCATCTCTGGCAATAGCGCGTTATAAGGAATAGTATAGCTGGTAGCAGCCATAAAAAAGCAAACAAGGGTAAAAGTTATCCAGGCCGCATTTTTCATGCTTTCCATGCGTATTACGGGATGAAAGGTAAGCGCGCAAAACACAACCGCGGGCAAAATAGCCCATTTCATGAAAGGGATACGCCTGCCCGCCGGGTTTTCACTTTTATCGCTCAGCGAACCTATAAAGGGATCAAAAACGGCATCAACAAACCTGCCCGAAGCCACGATAATTGACATGATATTGAGCACTCCAAACACCAGTAATTGCGGTACCAGCGGAATTAAACCCGAGTTGGATGGCGGCAGGTAAAAATAGGGCAGCATTACGATAATGATATTGGTCATCGCACTCCAGCCTATCATCCCGCAGGCATATGCAAGTTGTTTTGAAAGTGGAAGTTTAGCTGCCGGCATGGCATGCAATATGCAAATATTAACTCAATGCCGCAAAGGTGAGAGGCGAAAGGTAAGGGTGAGAGGCAAAAGGTGAAAGGTTAAAGGCGAAAGGTAAAAGGGAGGAACGTTGCCTTGCTATAAAAGGGTCTGTCTTAATCTTTACCGGTTGAAATAAATGCAAAATTACTCCCTCTAAATCTTCGTATTCGGCCTTTCCCCTCTAACCTTCTGCCTTTAACCTTTTACCTTTCGCCTTTCCCCTTTTTACAGTCCCGAATAATAATCGTAGCCTTGCTCGGCCCAGTAATCGGGTGGGCGGTTATCGCTAAAAGCCATGGTGCCAATGCGTTTAAGGTTTTTAATGCCATATTTTACGGGGATAATAAGCCTTAACGGCGCGCCGTGTTTTGGCGGCAGCGGTTGTTCATTTACCTCGTAAGCCAGCAGGGTTTGCGGGTGCATGGCGCTTGGCATATCAATACCAACGTAGTATCCTTTATCGGGTGTTGCCAGGCCTACGTATTGAAATTTTGCCTGGTCGTCTAATTTAAAATGGCTTATAAAATCGCTGAATTTTACGCCACCCCAATGCGATATCTGGTCCCAGCCTTCCACGCATTTAAAATCATAAACAATATCTGTTTTTGGCAGGGCTTTAATATCATCAATGGAGATGCTTAACACCTCGCCCGAGTGTTTTTTTACCTGTAACCGCCAGGCGGCTACATCTATTTTTCCTTCGCTGCCAATATCTTCATTATGGCGTACATTTTTGGCGGCCATTTCTTTGGGATAGGTTTTAACCAGGTTGTTATTGCTAAACACCCGGCGAAAGGCAAGCTCGGTTTTATTTAACGCCCGGCGTAAAGGCGCCCGTGCGCCTGCGGTTACGGTCGCTGTTTCTTCGGGTGAATTATAAAGCCATTTCCACCCGCCGTAGGCAGCCCCGGCGGCTATAAAAAATGTACCGAACGATATAAAATTACGGCGGCTGATCTTTTGCTCAACCGTAAGCGTTTTTTTAGGGCCTTTATTTTTTTTATTGAACGGGTTTTTCATCTGCGGGAGTGGTTGGGGTTTCTATAATAGGTTCAGGATCTTTCACGGTGATAACTTCGAAGCCGGATATCACCGAGCGGAAATTATTCCAGCCGGCCAGCAATACCTGTACAATGTGGATCAGGAAGAAAAATACATAGCCAATGGTTAAAACAAAGTGAATAATGCGGGCAAAGTGATAACCACCGCAAAGCCAGGTTAAATAATAAAACTGCACCGGTTTGTAAATAGCCAGCCCGGTTATCAGCGAGCCAAAACCCATTACAATAATTGCGGTATAGGCAATGCGCTGCGCGGCATTATATTTGTTTTGAGGCGGCGCCATTTTGCGGATATGCAGGTCATGCAGTAACACGAGCCATGCTTCTTTAAACGACTTTTTTTGCGGCACCAGTTCGCGCCACTCGCCGGATATTATGGTATATAATACGTAAACCAGGCCGTTAAGTGCAAAAGCCCACATAAACAGGAAATGGAAGGCCATACCCTCAGATAGCCGGTGGGTTATATGAAATGCTTTGTAAAATCCCTGGGGAAAAAAGCTGAGAAAAGTATGCCCGAACAGGGTTATGCTATACACGTCATTGGCCCAGTAAATGAGCATCCCGCTCCATATCATAATCGTGAGGATGGGAAAATTTACCCAGTGCGTCCACCGCATGGCCAGCGGATGTTTTTCTTTTATTACTTTCATTAGTGTGGGTTTGGTTTTATAAAATGGGTTCAGGTTATTTACTCATGCCTGTTTCAAAGGCAGATTTTGCAGCAGCCAATATGGCGCCGTTGCCGGTGTTTTGTATAAAGCCTATAACTTCGTACCCCTGGGAGGTAAAGCCATCGGGTAAAGCAAGGGTTGCACTGCCACTGCCGCTGATATTTAAGGGCGTGCTTTGTACTTTACGCACTATTTGCACATGCGATAAAGTACGGCCGCCGTTTTCACCGCGCTGCACTTTGGTTTGCCCGGCCTTTTGCACCAAAGCCAGGAGCAGTGTAGTGTTGTTCCCTGCACCTTCAGCTTTGTATTGCAAAATAATGTGGCCGGGGGCGTTTTGTGCATTAAGGGTTAACCTGGCGGTGGGCGTCATGCGCAAACCGGCAGTGATGGCGTTGCGTAAGGTAGCTTCTTCTGATCCTACAAATTCTTTACTCCCATTAACTACTATTTGCGGGGTATAAACCGATTTCAGTTTTAGCCAGTTGGCGTAGTCGTTTTGCCGTTTGGAGTAACCGGGACTGCTGAAAGGGTCTTTCCAGCCCAGGCGGTTCCAGTAATCAACGTGGAACGCTAAAATATAGACCGGTTTATCGCTGTATTCCTTCTGCATGCGCGCCACCAGTTCATCGGCCGGCGGGCAGCTGGAGCAACCCTCGGAGGTGAATAATTCGATTACCGCAAAGCCATTGCCAGCAACGCCCCCTTTAACTTTTTTTGCAATATAGGGGGGACTTATAATAAATGCCGATGATGCCAAAACCGCTATTGCAAGACCAGCGGCGCAGGTCAACATTTTAAATGATCTCATAAATTTTAACTATTTGATATACGTTTTTATGGCTTAGTCGGCTTGCTTTGGATATCCTTACAAAAAGATATTTTTTATTTTGTATGTCCGGTATCTTGTATGCTGATGCCTAAGCCCAATATAATCAACAGGATACATGTAAATTTAAGCAATTATAAACCGGTTTCGCGCAAGCAAAAAAACAACGATTTATTGTAAGGATTTGAGTTTGTAAACGACTAATAGAATAAAGTTTTATGAATATACTTGTTTAATGGCTACCGAAAATCAACTTTTAAATCCCCGGTTATGGGTTGCAGTCCATGCCGATTACCTGTATGGTTATACGCTATCGCGATTAAATGATGAGGAACTGGCTAAAGACCTGGTACAGGAAACATTTTTGGCTGCCCTGCAAAGGGTGGATAAGTTTGAAGGTAAAAGCTCCGAACGTACGTGGCTAACGGCTATCCTGAAAAACAAAATCATCGATGTTTACCGGAAACAGTCGTCGGGTTTAAAAAATACCGATGTGAAACAGGCGGAAGCGGAACAGCAGGATTTTTTTGAAGAAGATAACGGCCACTGGAACCAGGCTTATCAGCCTAAACCTTTTGGTATTGATGATTATGATCCACTTACCGGTAAGGAGTTTAACAGCATTTTACAAAAGTGTATGCAAAAACTGCCTGCCCTTTGGATGGCCGTTTTTACCATGAAACACATTGACGACGCTGCTACAGATATTATTTGCAGCGAACTAAAAGTTACACAGGCCAATTTTTGGGTAATTATTCATAGGGCAAAGCTTAACCTGAGGGCTTGCCTGCAAAAAAATTGGGTTTAAATTTTGACAATATGAGTGCACTAAAACATATTATATACAATTGCAGGCAGGCTACGTTTTTAATTGAGAAAAGGCAATACAAAAAATTAAGTTTCCGTGAATTTATCGAACTGCGCATTCACCTGGCGGGTTGTTCGGTTTGTACGTTGTATAACAAACAAAGCCGTGTTATTAACCAGATGGTGCAACGGCTTTTTCATGATTCCCTTAAAAGCGAAGGTGTGCACCTTGACGAAGATTTTAAACAAGACCTGCAATATCGCATTGACCAGGAACTAAATAAAAATTGAAATACTTTGTAAGGTATAACCAAGCCGCCCGACTAAGGTTGAAATGTTAGTATAAAACCAACATGAAAACTAAAAATCAAAGTATGAAAACAATTATTTCAGGAGCACTGGCAGTTACCGTAGTTGCAGTTTGTTTAACCCTTAATGTGCAAGCTAAATCGTTAACGCCGGCTAATTTAAAAGCATCAACTACCGCCGTAAGCGATACCGGCAAAATGGCTGCTAACAAAATGAAGATGGCTAAAATGGAAAAGAAAAAAGTGGCCAAAATGGAAAAAAGCAAAATGAAAATGGATAAGATGAAGAAAGATAGCGCAGGTAAAATGTAACTTGTTTTTGTTTTTTTGATCGTTTTGGAGGGAGGTGATGCTCCCTCTTCTTTTTTAATCTTATTTCGTAATTCTTAATTAATCCGATAATGAAAAAATATATTCTAGTATTAATACTTGCCTTTGCCGGGTTACAACTTTCGGCTCAAACAGGACTTAAAAAAGGCGACGACGCGCCGGTTTTTAGTGCTACCGACAACGCCGGAAAGGCCGTTGATTTACAAACCCTGCTAAAAGCGCATAAATCTGTAGTGTTGTTTTTTTATCGTGGCGAGTGGTGTCCTTATTGCAATAAGCACATTGCCCAATTGCAGGATTCTTTACAACTGCTTAGTGCCAGGGGGGCCTATGTAGTTGCAGTAACCCCCGAAACCAAAGATGGGATTGACAAAACCATCCGGAAAACACACGCGTCATTTTCGATAGTGCAGGATAAGGGTAAGGGGTATTCTATTATGAAAAGTTACAAAGTTAATTATGTACTTGATGATGCTACAGTGGCAAAATACAAGGGCTTTGGCCTTGACTTGAACGCAAGCAATGGCAATGCCGACCATGTACTGCCGGTGCCGGCCACTTATGTAATTAATCAGTCAGGAAAAATTGCATTTGTACATTTTAATAAAGATTACGCCAAGCGACCTTCCGTTAGTGATATTATGCAGGCTTTGTAATAGCAACCTGTTGCATTGCCCAGCCATGATGAACGGCGCTAAAACGCGCCCAGACGTTGGTAACGCCTTTGCCATTTTTTTTACCTGCGGTAGAAACGGCAGAGAAGCGCGGGGTGGTTGATGCCGAGCAAAGCAAATGATACGGACGCTTCGCCGCCAATTTATTCAATTTTATTGCTGAGTTTTTACCAGGTGTAATCGGGGAGTCTTGTTAATATTTCGATGAGGCTCCCTATATTTACCAAGCCATGAAAAAACTACTAATAATTGCTTTACTATATAGCACGGCGGCTTTAGCCCGGGAAAAACTTAATTCAATACAAAAGTTCAGTTAATAACATTAATGTTCGGCCGGATTAACCATACCAACTATCATCAAATTTGTGATGAACTTGCTTTAGCCGATCCTGATTTGGCTGCTATCATCGAAGCCTATGGCTATCCCCCGCTTTGGTCGCGACCCAATACGTTCGAGACTCTGGTACATATTATCCTGGAGCAACAAGTTTCGCTGGCATCGGCGCTATCTGCATTAAACAAGATGCGCGAGCGGGTACAAGAAATTACTCCCGCAAGGGTGCTGTTACTTACGGATGAGGAGTTTAAAGCCTGTTATTTCAGCAGGCAAAAAACCAGCTATACTAAATACCTGGCTGAAGCCATTTTGAGCGGACAAATTAACCTCACAGAACTTGAACAATTACCAGACGATGTTATCCGCGCAAAACTCACCGCCCTGAAAGGCATTGGTAACTGGACAGCCGATGTGTACCTGATGTTTGTACTGCAGCATGCCGATATATTCCCCATTGGCGACCTGGCTGCTGTGAATGCTTTAAAGCGGGTAAAAAATTTATCAAAAGAGACGACAAGGGAAGAAGAGCTTGCCGCAGCAGAGCGGTGGGCGCCATATAAAACCGTAGCGAGCATGTTGTTATGGCATTATTATTTATCGGTGCCGAAAGGGAAATAAACGTATTGTACAAAACGATGATTTATTTAAAATAGCCCTCTTTGTCATCCTGAACGTAGTGAAGGATCTATTAACCGCCATGCATCACGCATGCAAAGTTCGCGAGTAGATGCTTCGTTCTTACCCATGACAAGTTAAAAAAGTGAAGTCATCCCGTCCGTTAGCTAACGGATCGGGATCCCACAGGACAGGTGGCCCGCATGAAGTACACTTAGCATGTGGGGTGCCGAAACAAGTTCGGCATGACATTGGGGATTAACCGATGTCATGCCCCTTCAGAATTTCGCGAAATTTTACAACTCAGCATGACAAAAGGGGGTATTTATAACATGTCACGAATAGATGCTTCGTTCCTCAGGATGACAATCTTTTATTTTTGCTTGCCATTCATTCTCACCTTTAGAATTTCACGAAATTTCACCACTCAACAAGATAAAGGGAGAAACCACGGGCCTAAAACTCCAACTCCAATAACACCGGGCAATGATCAGAGTGTTTGGCTTCGGGTAAAATGGCGGCCCGTTTGATGTTGGCTTCCAGCTCTGTACTGGCCATGGCATAATCGATACGCCAGCCTAAGTTTTTGCCTCGTGCGCCGGCCCTGAAACTCCACCAGGTATAGTTATGCGGTTCTTTATTCAAATGGCGGAAGGTATCTATAAAACCACCTTCGATGAACTTTTCCATCCATTCGCGCTCTTCGGGTAAAAAGCCGGATGAGTTGGCGTTTGATTTTGGGTTGTGAATATCAATTGGACGATGGCAAATGTTATAATCGCCGCAAACCACCAGGTTAGGGATTTCTGATTTTAAGAGCGTCAAATACCGGCCAAATTCATCCAGGAAACGGTATTTGAAAACCTGCCGCTCATCGCCGCTTGAGCCGGATGGAAAGTAAGCGCTCATTACCGATACCTCGTCAAAATCAACCCGGATACAACGCCCCTCGCGGTCAAAATCGGGGATGCCGCAGCCGTATTCAACATGCTTGGGCAATTGTTTGGTAAATATGGCGGTGCCGCTATAGCCTTTTTTTTCGGCCGGGAACCAGTAATGCTGGTAGCCCATCTGGTCAACCAGCCCCAGGTCGGTAAGTACATCGGGCGTGGCCTTAATTTCCTGCAGGCAAACTACATCGGCATCGGTAGCCTGCAGCCAGGCCAGCCAGTTTTTATTTATCGCAGACCGGATACCGTTAACGTTATAAGTGATTATTTTCATTTCGGATTTGGGATGTTCAATTTCGGATTTAAAATTAAGATTAGTAGAGCGTACAATTTTAGATTTTTTATTTTATCAATCGTCACATCTAATGATAATTCAAAAAAAAATTGAAATTGAACAGCCCAAATCCGAAATCAAGAGCCCTGGCTCAGCAACTTATCCAGTTGCTTACACTGTTTTTTACTTAGCACATCTACTTTCATCGGGATATCGGTAAGCGGGCGGTCCCTTTCATCTTTCTTTACAGCAGCAATATGATCAACCATATCAAAGCCCGTTACAACCTCGCCGTATATAGTGTAACTATGATCCAGTTGGGCGGCGCCGCCAACTGTTTTATAATATTCGCGCTGCCAGGCAGGTATTTTATAACCTTTTAGCCGTCCGTTTTCCAGCGAATCCATTTTGGCATCGGTAAGGCGTTTACCTTCCACAATATAAAACTGGCACCCGCTTGATGCTTTTTTAGGGTTATCATCACGGGCGGCGGCCAGTACCCCACGTTTGTGAAACAGGCTATCTCTGAATTCGGCCGGGATAGTGTAGCCAACATCGCCGTTACCCAGTTCGGCACCAGGTTTGGCTTTGGCCGGGTCTTTTGAATCCGGGTCGCCACCCTGGATCATAAAATTCTGTATCACCCGGTGAAACAATACACCGTTGTAAAAACCTTTTTTGGCCAGCTTTATAAAATTATCGCGGTGCAAAGGGGTCTCGTTATACAGCCTGATAATTACGCTTCCGTAGGTGGTGCTGATGCGCACGTATTGATTTTTGGGAGGCTTTGCAAAGGCAATGGCTGTGATGAATAAGAGTAACGTTAGGGAAATGCTTTTTTTCATATATCGTCCGAAATCAGAATTTTTCGAATTTAAGAATTAGCAGAATAAATAAGGACTGTGATTGAATAATTGCAACGTTTTAACTAACCAGTCTCCTAATCAACTCAATCAACCACTCACCGACTCATATCACCCCCAGCTCTTCAAAATAAGTGATGATTAATGATTTTATGAGCATTTCCTGCTCCAGCATAGTATAATTAGGAATAACTTTAACAAGTTTCCAATGCGGCCAGCCATCCTGGTCAAGGCCTTCCAACTCGTAAAAACCCATCATACTCATGAGTTTGCAGTTGGCTATGTGCATCAGCTCTTCTTTCTGACGTTTGCTGAATTTGCGCGGCCCCTGACCAAGTTCCTGAACGCCAATTAAAAACAATAGTACTTTTATGTCGGGTTTCTCGTTGTCAAAATCTTCGGCAATACGGTTTTGCAACGCACTCCACTTTAAATTAATTTCTGCCGGTTTCATGGTGGCAAAGGTACGTTCATTAGTTCACTGGTTCATTAGTTCATTGGTCTTTTCTCTTTGATGTTCATTAGTTCACTGTTTCATTAGTTTGATGGCGGAGCAGTTCATTGTCTTCTTGCTTAGCTTAAAGGCTTGTTTTGGAGTTGTTTTATAAGAATGTGGTAATCTAACCCACCATCCACCAATGAACCAGTGAACCAATGAACTAACGATATTGTTACAATGTTGCATTAAATTGCCCGTTTAAATGTTTACTTTTGCTTTATCCCGTAAAAAGGTGTTGACGTGAAGAAAAACAAGGTAAATATTATTTACTCATGGCTGTTATTGATCTGCTTTATTGCAGGGCAGTATATGGTCTATACACACCAGCATCATTCCTTAAAGGGTATCTTAAAAACAGTTTCTGTAAAAAGTCCCCATTCCCCACAAACGATTAAAGAAAAATGCGATATGTGCGATGCCATGCATCACAATTTCGTGTTAGTTGATAATGCTTTATATTCAACTTATCAGCCGGTCGTGATGCATCTTTTTAAAGCTTGCAATTATGATTTTATAAGCTATTCGCTTGTATTGGCTGCCGGCCGCGCCCCGCCAGCGCTTTCGTAACAATTCCATCTTTTTATCATTTTTTACGAAGAAAGCCGTTTCATAAGCGGTATTTATTGATTTACAACCCTCTTGTTATGAAATTAAAGCTCATTAGCTTCTTTATATTATTGTTTATAAGTTTAACTGTAAAGGCAAACGCAACACCACTTATTCTTAACAATTCATCCGGAGACGTTATCGGAACGCTATCAGGCACCATTGCCGATAAAGCCACCGGCCAACCCATTATTGGCGCTACTATTAATATTCCCGATTTACGCAAATCCGCGGTTACCGATGTGAATGGCAAATACAGTTTTAGCAATATTCCAAAAGGTGTTTACCTGGTACAGGTTAACTACCTGGGCTACTCTACCGTCAACCAACGGGTAGATTTTTCGAAGACCAGCGTATATGATGTAAAAATGCAAATCTCGTCGGTTGAAACAGGCGAAGTTGTTATTACCGGTGTTAGCAAAGCCACAGAAATAAAACGCAGCCCTGTGCCTATGCTTGCCGTTGGTAAAGCTTATTTAGAGCAGCGTGCGGCATCGGGCAACATTATTGACCAGATAGCCACACTCCCAGGTGTAAGTGCGGTTACAACAGGGCCAAATGTATCTAAGCCCTTTATTCACGGCCTGGGTTATAACCGGGTAATTACGCTGATGGACGGCATACGCCAGGAAGGCCAGCAATGGGGCGATGAGCACGGCATTGAGGTTGACCAAAACTCGGTCGACCGGGTAGAAGTAATTAAGGGACCAGCCAGTTTAACGTACGGGTCTGACGCTATTGGCGGTGTGGTGAATTTAATATCACCGCCTCCGGTTCCCGAAGGCACAATAGCCGGGGCCGTGCAAGGAATTTATGGCACCAACCAGGGCTTGCTTAATGGATCATTTCGCTTACAAGGCAATCAAAACGGCTTCGTATGGGGAACGGTATTATCTGCCAAAGAAGCCAAAAATTACCAAAACCAGCACGATGGCCGGGTTTATGGCACCAACTATAAAGAAAAGGACGCCCGCGTTATGGTAGGCTTGAATAAATCATGGGGAACATCGTACCTGCATGCATCGTTATTTGATGATGAGCAATCAATCCCCGATGGCAGCCGTGATTCGCTTACCCGCCGGTTTACCCGCCAGATAACCGAGGATGATGCCTTTAGGCCTATAGTGCCCGAATCGATGCTGAACACCTATAAAATCCCTACCTTACACCAGCATGTGCAGCTTTATCGCATTTACAACAACAGCAACTTCAGGCTGGGCGATGGGAACCTGATTGTAAACCTGGGCTATCAATACAGCCACAGGCGCGAATATACCCACCCCGAGGCTGGTGATGTTGCAGGGCTTAACCTGCATCTAACTACTTATACCTACGATGTTAAATACAACTTCAATTTAGGTAACGATTATGAAACTACCTTCGGCGTCAACGGGCAATACCAAAACAATACCATTGGCGACGCTACCGATTTTCCTATCCCGGCTTATCACCAGTTTGATATAGGCCCTTTCTTTGTAGTAAAGAAAAGCTATGGCAAGCTCGATTTATCGGTTGGTGCAAGGTATGATAATCGTTCATTTAACAGCAGCGCGGCCTATGTAGATACATTAGGCTCAAACGGATTCCCGCAGTTGTATACCGGTGCAAACCCTACATCCGCGCCAAATGTAACTACGCAGTTTGATGCTTTCAGTAAAACTTTCAGAGGCTTTTCGGGCAGCTTCGGCGCTACCTATAATGTATCCGATGCGTTTTTGGTAAAGGCTAATCTTGCCCGGGGCTTCAGGGCACCAAGCATTGCAGAAATATCGGCTAACGGACCTGACCCGGGATCCCAGATCTACCACATCGGCGATAAAAACTTCAAACCGGAGTTTAGCCTGCAGGAGGATATCGGCGCGTTTTTGACCTTGCCAAACGTATCTGCCAGTGTCGAATTATTTAATAACGATATCTCCAACTACATATATCAGCAGCAGATTTTAAATCCTGATGGCAGCCCGGTTTATACCCAGGGTTATACTACCTTCACCTATGTGCAAAGTAAAGCCCGCATTTATGGCGGCGAGGTAAATGTTGATTTGCACCCTATTCCGTGGCTCCATTTTGAAAATGCCCTTAGCTTAACTTATGGAGAAAACAAAGGCAACGGCGGACCGGTTGCAGACAGCCTGAAATACCTGCCATTTATCCCGCCACTGCATACCCATTCTGAACTGCGCGGTACATTCAACGGCAGCCTAGGCAATTTTAAAAGCCTGTATGTATTTGTTGGCTTTGATCATTACAGTGCCCAGGACCGTTTCTTCGCTGCTTATGGCACCGAAACGTATACACCAGGCTATAACTTGCTAAGCGCGGGTTTTGGCGGTAATATTGTAAATAAAGCAGGCCAGCCGGTAATTAAATTATTTATTGAGGGCACCAACCTGGCCAATGTTAATTACCAATCAAACATGAGCCGGCTAAAGTATTTTGATAACCCTACAGTACCGGAAGGCATTCGTCCGGGTATTTTCAATATGGGGCGCAACATCAGCTTTAAAGTGATTGTTCCTTTTGGTTTTAATACGGGTAAGAAATCGTAAAATCGTTTTATAACGATAGATGGTATTTGCAAAACAAAGGCGGACTATACGGGTAAATCCCAATCCTATTAAGTTAAGAAAAACAGAAGTGAAAAATAATATCGAGCACTGAATTTCGAATATCGAACGCCGAAGTTTTTCCTCATTATTCGGAATTGGATATTCGGTGTTCGATATTAAATCGACCTTAATTCTTTAAATTAGACATTGGGGTAAATTCCGGGTAGTCCGCCTTTGTTGTTTTACTTATCGCAAATAGTACAGCAGGATAATTAATCCTGGGTAACAGGTTGATGATGTTCATGGCAGGCTTCGGCACAAACCAGGCAGGTTTCGGCACATTGCTGGCTATAATCATTGTCATGCTTGCCACATTCGTCGGCGCAAAGGCGGCAAATCTCTTCGCACAGTACCAAATACTGATGAGCTATTACCGAATCTCGCTGTAACAGGCGTGCTGCCTGGGCGCAAATATCGGCACAGTCGCGGTCGAGCCGGATACAGTCTGCCATCATTTGTACATCTTCTTCACCTAAACATGCTGTCGCACAGTTTTCGCAGGCGGCTACGCAATTCAACAACTTTTGAATGATTGCGCTGTGATCATGATTTTCCATATCGGTATTGTTAGTGTGTTCAATAACAATGCCTGTAGGATAATAAAGTTTTTGGCAATTTAAATTACCGGTAAAGGTACTGGAAGCCCGGTGAACCGGCCCTAAAACAATACAGGCTGCCCCGTTACCGAAGCAGCCTGTATTTATAGCATTTTTAATTTTTATTATTGTTGATCTGGCTCGTCAGACGGGGTACCAACTATTTTGTAAATGGTATCACCATTATTGTCTTTGCTTTCCTGGTAGTAATAACCGTCAGGAGAAACAAATAATTTTTCGCCGTTGATCTTGATCTTGCGGCAGTCATCTGGCAACTGGGTTACAATATCGCCAATTTGCGGGCCTTGTTGTAAATCGCCGTTACCACCATTATCGGTATTCAATTCGCCATCTTTACCGGCAATAACATATACCTGGGTGCCATCGTCTTTTGTATAGGGCTGATAGTATACACCGTTTGATTCATAATATTGCTCGCCGTTAATCATAATCGATTTTGCATCTGATGGTAAGTTTTTAACTTCGGCACCAACAGGTGGCTCAACCACAGTATACTGATCATTATATTGACGGTAGTATAAACCATCGCTATAAAAGTATTGGTAATCGCCATACCAGAAAGGATAATATCCGTAAGGCAGGTAGCCTATGCTAAAGCCAATGCGCGGATAATAATATGAGTTATAGTAATTGTGGTACGGATAATAAACATGGCTTCCAAAATAACCGCCACGGCCACCGTAACGATAAGCGCTACCGGTATAAACCCTTCGCCCATAGCCGTTTGAGCCATTGTAATAATTACCACGGCCGCCGTTATAAGCGCGCCTGTCAAGACTGTTATAGCTACGGGTGCCGCTGTATACACGCTGACCGGCGCCATTTGCGCTGCTACGCTGAGGTGCAACTGCCACATTGTTATTGGCCCGGTTGCCGTAGCCATAGCTACCACGCTGCGGTGCAATGGCCTGGCTACCACGGTTAACGCTTCCGTTACCACTAAAACCACGTGAAGGAGGGGCTACAGAAACACCTTGATTGCCACCACCATTAAATGAAGGGCGTGCAACACCAATGCTGCTGCCTCCCGATGGACGGGATACGCTAACACTGCCGCCACCGCCGCCGCCGGATGGGCGAGAGCCGCCACCACCACCGCCGCCGCCAGATCTTTGGCCGCCGCCACCTCCACCACCTCGCTGTGCGTTTGCGGTAAATGCTAAAGACAAGCTTAATAAGCCGGCAAAAGCAAATGAAAATAAATTTTTATATGTCCTTTTCATGATTGAAAGATTTTTAACTATCCGGCAGATACCCCCCTGCCTTGTACTTGTATAAATATATAGACTAAAAAATGTTTAAACGGTTTAATCAGTGCGTAATAATAATGCAAAAAACGCACCAACATAAAAACAACGTACATAACAACCTCAAAATTGCCTTTTCATTGCTTTTCGCCTACTAATTTAAAGGCTCGGCAATTAGTAAAAAAGGCTCCTCAAATTGCAGGTTAAAAAAGCCATCGGTTATAGTTTGATATTTGCTTTCGCCTTTATCCAGCAAACCGCTGTACTTTAATGTTTTTGTTTGCGACAATAGTTCAATTTGCTCGCCCACCGGCTTCCACTTACTGAAACCCGATGTTACCGGGTAAATTTTTTGCCGGGCGGTAAAAATAACCAGGTTAATTTTATCGGCATAAGGCAAAAAAACGTTCAGTTCCAGTTCATCTACTATTACGTTTACCGCAGGATAGCCATTAGCCGTAAGGAACTTTAAGGCCGCTACCACCATACGCTCATTTTCTGTTGGGATCAGCTTCACATCCGATTGAGCGAAGCTTTCGGCATCATCAGTAACTATCCAATCTATTTTAATACCAAAACTATCCAGTTTTTCCGCGGTATCTGGCGTTGTTATTACCGTTGGGCTCCACTCCAGCAATTGCCCCAGCAGTTCTTGCTCAAAATTATCTATTCCCAGTACCAGTAATGCAGGCTCCTGTTTCTCGCGAACAATATGATGCGACGACATTTGATAAAGTTAAGGCGAATAAATGAATATTGGATGAAAAGAAAGCGGCCTGAAATGTTAAATTATCAGATTTAACATTTCAGGCCGCGCAAAAGGGTTATTTCCCCAAGCCATCCGGCTCAAAATCCAGCGAGATAGAGTTCATACAAAACCGCTTAAATGTTGGCGGCGGGCCATCGTCAAAAATATGACCAAGGTGCGAATCGCAGCGGGAGCAGATTACTTCGGTACGCTGCATACCCACGGAGTTATCTTCTTTATAAACTACGCTGTTTTTATGCACCGCCTGGTAAAAGCTGGGCCAGCCGCAATTGCTGGCAAACTTGGCATCCGAGCGGAACAGTTCGTTACCGCAAACGGCACAGTAATATGTTCCTTTAGCATTTTTGTCCCAGTACTGGCCGGTAAAAGGCCGCTCGGTGGCTTGCTCGCGGGCGGTGGCATATAAAGCCGGCGGCAGGATCTTTTTCCACTCCGCATCGCTTACTGTTAAATGCCTGGTATCGGTATTGGAGTAGTAGGGGTTATTCTCGTGCCCTTTGTTTGATTTAAGGTGTTGTGCGTTTGCTCCACACGCCAATCCTGTTAAAATTGCAAATGCTATTATCGCTGATCTCATTTCTTCAGTTTTCCTTTAAATACGCTTCTGAATTTTTCCAGCTCGGGCTGTATCACATATTTACAGTAAGGTTGTTCGCCATTCTGGTTAAAATAGTTCTGGTGATAATTTTCTGCCTTGTAAAAAACGGTATATGGATTTACCTGGGTAACTATTTTGTTGGGATAAACCTTTTCGGCATTCAGCTTATTGATATAATACTCCGCCTTTTGTTTTTGCGCAGCGTTATGATAAAATATAGCCGATCGGTATTGCGTACCCACATCATTGCCCTGGCGGTTTAGCTGGGTAGGGTCGTGTGCCACAAAAAACGCGGCTAATAATTCGTCATAAGTAACCTTAGCCGGATCGTAAATGATATTGCAGGTTTCTGCATGGCCGGTAGTACCGGTGCAAACCAGCTCATAACTTGGATTGGCCACGTGGCCGCCTGCAAAACCCGATACCACTTTTACAACACCTGCTATTTGTTGAAACTTGGCCTCGGTACACCAGAAACATCCGGTGGCAAAAGTCGCGGTATCAATTTTAGGGGAGTTTGAATTGTTGGGGTTGATGACAGGCCTGGCAAACACTGATGCCCCGGTAATGATGAATAGCAGTATTTGAAATGTTATTTTTTTCATGTTTTAGATTGATATATGATACTTAATAGCATCCTGTAATTACTAACGTAAAAAACCGCAAGCAGGTAAGCCCGCTTAGGCTATTTGCTGTGATTCCTACAGATTTTTACTCAAAGGTGATATTTTGTTGGTAAAGCAGGTGTTAGGTATAAACAAATTTACAACGAAACCCTATCGGGACAATAAAGAAAAGCGCCGGATAAAATTGACTGGTGGACAAGTGGAAGGACAACGTGTTAAATTTGGGCATTATAAGCCTGGTTTCAGGTAAGCTTATTTTTCATGCTTTCAAGGTTTCTGGCTACCCGTGTTGGTTTATTGCAATTTCTGCAATTCGTCATCTAAATATCGAAAACCTGGTCTCGCTAAAACATCCTGCACCATACATGCATCCCTGATAATGCCCAGTTTTGTCAAAGTATCGTTACTTTGTTCATTACTTAAACTAAGCAAATCGTCCAGCAAACAACCAAAAGCCCTTACCTCAAGCCGTTCGAGCGCGCGGGCCAAATCACCGTCATTTTTATCGTAAAAGCAAGCAGCGCCAAAGTCGCCAAACAAGGTATTCGCCTCATCATCTATGAGGGTATTATGGGCATACATGTCGCTGTGCATAATACCCCGGTCATGTAACTGAACTGCAACGGAAGCTATTGTGCCGGCAATTTTTACTATTTGCCAAACTCCAAGCGTCAGGGTATCCCTGAATACATCCCGGGTGCAGCTTTGTAAACTGGGCGGCAGGCCCAGGTTGTAAAAAGAGGGTGGAATTAATCCCATTACCAGGCCTTTTTTATCTTCGGGGTGCCCTTTTATTTGTCCAACCAGCCGCACCAATCCGGGATGTACATCGGCGGCAATACAAGTATTCATTTCATCTTCCGGTGAGCCATCGCTGGTAACTGCCCCTTTAAAGATTTTTATGGCTACTTCTTGCCTTGCTGTCGCATTGCGCCACGAGGCTTTGGATATAATACCAGATGCACCTTCGCCAAGGTGCCCGTTCAATTCCAGTTCATCCCAATGGATAAGGTCAAGTGGCTGTACAACGGGGATAGTGCAAAAAGGGTTTCCGGAAAATGCCAGCCATGAAAGCCGTGGCATTTGTAAAAGCCATTGAGGCAATTCGCTTAGTCTATTGGCAGAAATTCGCAGCAGCTCCAGGTTGCTGCAATTGCTAAGCTCCTGCGGCAACGTAGTCAGTTGGTTACCGGCAAGCATTAGTTTTTGCATCCTTTTGCAGTTACCAATTTCGGCAGGCAACTCTGCAATGTTGTTATTGGTAAGTATTAGCCAGCGCAGGTTGGGGTTAAGCGATTTTGCAGGAACCGTATTTATATTATTTGCTTTAAAACCGGCAATATCCAGCAGCGGGCAGTCGGCCAATAGTTCGGGTAGAACCGTGAATAGGTTTTCCGAACAAAAAAACACCTTCAGCTTTTTTAGCCTGCCAAAATCAGGAGGCAATGCACTAATGTTATTGTAGGAAAGATCGAGCTTTTCAAGGGTGTCCGCCAGCTCAAATATTTCTTCCGGAAAATGCGAGAGTCCCTCAGAAAGCGTAAGCGAAGTTGCACCTTTTAGTTCGCCGTTTTGTAATTGTAATAAAGTTTGCATGGGGGTTATTAAAACAGCCCTTCAATAATATTTGCGGCCGATAAACCTTCTGCCTCGGCATGGTAACTACGCACGATGCGGTGTGTTAAAATAGGCTTGGCAACTGCTTGCACATCTTCAATATCGGGCGAATATTTTCCGTTAATAACGGCATGGCATTTGGCACCAAGTATCAAAAATTGTGATGCCCGCGGGCCGGCGCCCCATGTTAATAACCGGTTTATTTGCGGCGCGGCAAATTCGGTATTGGGGCGGGTTTTTGATACCAGTTTTACCGCGTATTCCATCACATTATCGGTAACCGGGATGTTGCGTACCAGTTGCTGAAAATAAATGATCTGTTCGGCATTCAGGATCTTCTTTACATCAACCTTTAAAGTACTGGTGGTGTTTTTAACAACCTGCAATTCCTCTTTAAATGAGGGGTAGTTTAATGCCACGTTGAACATAAACCTATCCAATTGTGCCTCGGGCAGCGGATAGGTACCTTCCTGCTCAATAGGATTTTGCGTGGCCAGCACAAAAAATGGCTGTGCCAGCCTATGGGTTATGCCGGCAGCCGTAACCGCTTTTTCCTGCATGGCCTCTAATAAAGCGGCCTGGGTTTTGGGCGGGGTACGGTTTATTTCATCGGCCAGGATGATGTTACTGAAAACCGGGCCGGGTATAAATTTAAAATTGCGGTCTTCGCCTAATATTTCAGAGCCAATGATATCAGATGGCATCAGGTCGGGCGTAAACTGGATGCGTTTGAAATCAAGGTCTAATACCTGCGATACCGTTTGCACTAATAGCGTTTTGGCCAAACCGGGTACGCCCACCAATAAACAATGTCCGTTGCTGAAAATAGATATCAGCACAAACTTGACAACCTCGTCCTGCCCAATAATAACTTTACCAATTTCGGCACGTATTTGCTGGTAAGCCAGCTTTAAAGCATCTGCAGCTTCAACATCTGAGCGGTGTGGCATAGGATTGTATTATTTAGCTTGTGCTGTAGTAGTTGCTGGTGGGGTTAACCATTTTTTTAATATATCGCAAGCCTGGTATTCAGGGTCAATTTTGATGAAAGTTTGCTTGCGGCGTTTATCAAACCATTGGTTTACTACCCTGGTATTTTTATCCTGGTAGGCAAGGTCCTTTAGTTTAGGAAAATCCTGCGCTAGGTTGGCTTTATGGGCATCGGTGGCCGATTTAAGGTATAGTATTTTATAGCTTTTTTTACCATCGGCACCCGTGAATATATCAGGTTTTGATATGCTGCCCACTTTCATGGTATCAACAACCAGGGCCACTTTTGGGTCAAGCTTATCGGTAGGGATAAACGTTGTACGGGTTTGCACGTTCTCGGCGTTCAGCATCATGCCGCCGTTAAACTTAGTTTCTTTATCATCCGAATAAAAATTCGCGGCAGCAGAAAAATCCAGGTCTTTTTTATGCACCATCATCAGTGTATAAATACTATCGGCTTTGGCTTTGGCCCTATCCAAACTGGCCTGGGTAGTAGCTGGTGATATCAGGATATGCCTTACGTGTACCTGCTCGCCACGGCGCTCAATAACCTGCAAAAAGTGAAAGCCGAAATCGGTTTCAAACACAGGCGAAATTTCGCCGGCTTTAAGTTTAAAGGCGTTGGCTGTAAATTCTTTTACAAATGTTGTACGATCGGCAAAGCCAAGGTCGCCACCCTCAACTGCGGATTGGGGGTCTTGTGAGTACAAGCGCGCTAATGTTCCAAAGTCCTCGCCTTTTTTAACGCGGGCAAGCAATTCTTCTGCTTTTTCTTTATAAAGCTGTTTTTCTTCTTTACTTAGTTTAGGCTGAAAAACGATTTCACCAACTTCAACCTCTTTATTAAAGGAGGGCAGGCTATCTTTAGCCATTTTGTTAAAATAGTCTTTAACATCCTGGGGGGTAACATTAAGCTTTTCGGTTATTTTTTGTTGCATTCTTTGAGCAATCATCTGCTCCTTCATATCCGGGCGAATCTCGTCTTTGTATTGTATTATCGACCGGCCTAAAAATGCTTCCAGTTTATCCTGGCCACCGGCACGCTGCATCATTTCGCGCATGCGGCGATCAACACTGGCATCAATATCATCATCCTTTACATCGATACTATCAATAACGGCCTGCTGTGCCAATAATTTTTGGGTTAATAACGATTGCAGTATCTGGCATTTTACCGCCGGGTTTGGCTGCATACCCTCAACAAGGTAACGGGCGTATGATAGTTCAATATCTGATAATAAAATAGGGCTGTTACCAACAACGGCGGCAATTTTATCCAATGTTTTTCCTGGCGTTCTGGCTGTGCTGGTATCTGGTTTGGCTGCTGTGGCATCTAAAGTAACCTGCGCCCTGGCAACTGATATAATGGAGATAAATCCTAAAACTAATAACCCTAACTTTCTCATGTAATGCTTTATGTACTAAATAAAACGGAAATAACGATTCCGTTAAAACTTCAAATTTCGGTAAAATTTATTAATTATAGCTGTACAATTAATTTCAATAAAAAACAGAGTATTAAGTCGGTAGTCTTTAGTTTAAAGTCAGAGGTCGAAACACATCTTTTTTTGACTTAAAACTTAGTACTTCAGGCTTCAGACTAAGTGTAAGCTATAATTGTGCTAATATGGTTATAATGCTTCAAACGGTTTAACTACTTTTGGTTAAAATTTGTTAAAGTGAAAGTTGAAAACCCGGTTGCCCTGCGCTTTATTTTACAGGATGAGCTTTATTTGCTAAAAGCAGATAAAGCCATATACGAAAACCTTGCAATAGCCGAACCCGAAATTGAAAATATTGTAAACGTAGCCCCTATAGCCAAAGAACCGATACCTGTTATCAAGCAGGCCGAACCGGCTGCACCCGCGCCTGAAATTAAAACGCTACCCATTAGTTTTAATTATCTGGGTAAAAATCAAAAAAGCTTTTTGGTACTGGTACATTACCCCGAAACCGAATTTATTAATGATGCTCATTTAACTGCTTTAACTAATATTATTAAGCGGAAGGATTTAAGTGTAGACGATATAGCTATTGTTAACGTAGCCAAACAAGTAAACACAGCATACAATGAGTTGTTGAGTTTTTTCAAGCCTTCAAAATTATTGGTGTTAGGTAACAAAGCACTACCACCGGGAATTCCGCCCTTGGCGTTAAATACTCCCAAATCATCAGGCGGCTTTACCAGCCTATATAGTTTTAGTTTTGGCGAAATGATGGATAACGTTGAGCATAAGAAAGCTTTTTGGGAACAAATGAAGACACTATAATTTGAAGATTGAAAATGGGATTATTCTCGTAAAAACATCATCTTCAAATTCTCAAATCGATTCAACATGACAGAATTAGTATTCGCCACCAATAATCGTCACAAACTTGAAGAAGTAGAAGCCAAACTTCAGGGTAAAATTAAGCTGCTTACCCTTAATGATATTGGCTGTTTTGACGATATTGAAGAAACGGGTACTACCTTTAAGGCAAATGCCTCCATAAAAAGCCGATACATTTACCAGAAATATGAGCTTAATTGTTTTGGCGACGACAGCGGGTTGGAGATAGATGCACTAAACGGCGAACCAGGGGTTTACTCGGCCCGGTACGCCGGCGAACATGGTAACCATGCAGCCAATATTAATAAGGTACTGGATAATTTAAAGGACAATCCCAACCGTAAAGCGCGGTTTTGTACCGTAATATCATTAATATGGAACGGCGAAGAGCATTTTTTTGATGGAACAGTTGAAGGAACCATTCGCACCGAACCCAGCGGAACAGACGGCTTTGGTTACGACCCAATATTTGAGCCCGATGGCTACAGCATAACCTTTGCAGAAATGAGCATGGACGAGAAAAACCAGATCAGTCACCGGGCAAAAGCTATGGAGAAACTGGTTGATTTTTTAAGTAAAACTTAAAAAAGACAATTTCAGTTAATTTTCGTAACCCTGGATGGCTTATTTGCGTAAAATGGCGTGTAAACTATATTACCGATGAATCTTATTAATAAAATCAGCAGCTCGTTATTTTCAAAAGATACCGACCATCGTTTTGCCAAAAGCCTTAAAAACGTTAAAGAGGCCGACCTGTTAGTTGCATCCATTAACCAGCGTTTATTCGAAATTGATAAGCAACTTAAATCAAACATAGTTAAGTATAGTTAAGCTTTTGGCAGGGTTTATGCTTATATGCATTAAATAACTTCTGTCATGAAAAATTTACTAAAAACACCGATAGCGATCCTATCCCTTATTTTTCTATTCGCGGCCTGTTCAACCCCGCAAAATGCAACTACAACTAATGTATCCCGCGGTAAATTCACCGGCACCTGGACATTGAATAACGTAAGCTACCAGGGCCTTGTACAAGGCGCAGTTCAAAATGTGTTTGACCAGGCTGCCCCCGAAGCGTTTGTTGGCAGCACCTGGAAATTAACCAATAGCGGCAACGGTATTTATACCTTAAGCAACGGCACTGCTCAAACTATTTTCTGGTCGGTTTATAACGGCGGCTCAACAGGGACTCAATTTCAGTTTAAGAAAATTTACCAGGGAGATAAACCTAAAAACGTAGCCGAAGGCTATCGATTAGATATTGCCAGTAACGATGGCAAGGCAATGGTACTTAAATCGGCTGTTGATGTAGGCGGTAGTAACGGGTATATTATTTATTCATTCACTAAAAATTAGGAGAAAGGTAAAAGGCGAAAGGTAAAAGGTTTTCCTTTTATATCAAGAGAAAAAGGGGGTAAGCGCAATTTACAGCAGTGCTTACCCCTTTTTGTTTTTAACTAATAAGCTCCTTTTACCTTTTGCCTTTTACCTTTCCCCTCAAAACTACTCCGCTGTTGTAAATTTCAAACAAACGGGGTTGCCAATTTCTATTTTAATGCCGGTTTGCTGCAACTTGCCTGTGTTTTGGTCTATCTTAAATACAAAGATACTATCGCTGCCCTGGTTGGCTACAACCATATAGCTGCCCGACGGGTCGATAGCAAAATCGCGTGGGTTTTTACCGTAGGTTGATTGGCGTGATACAAAGGTAAGTCCGCCGGTTTCCTGGTTTACAGCGTAACAAATAATTTCGTTGGTTTCTAACCGGTTTGATACGTACAGAAAACGGCCATCTGGTGATAGGTGGATAGCTGCGGCAGCTGTTTTGCCTGTAAATCCATCGGGGAGTAATGTTATTACCTGTTTCTGTTTAAACTTGCCGTTGTCATAATCAAACACAAATACATTCGAACCCATTTCTGTTGCCAGGTAAACATGCTTTTTATCCAAAGAATATTCCAGGTGACGGGGGCCTTCGCCAGGAGAAACGCTAACAAAAGCAGGATCGGTTAATGGCGATGCTTTGCCCGGACGATAACGGTAAATGTTTATCCTGTCGGTACCCAAATCGTTATAAAACAGGTATTTTTCATCGGGCGATAATATACTCATGTGGGCATGCGGGCCTTCCTGGCGTTCTTTGTTGGGGCCTTTACCTTCTTCATTGCGCACAGTTTCAATGCCATTGCCTAATGAGCCGTCCTTATTAACAGGCAGTACAGCAACCTGGCCACTTGAATAGTTGGCTACAAACACATTTTTTTGTGCTTTATCTACAGCAATATAACATGGGTCGGCACCTAAAGATGATTGCTTGTTGATAAAATCTATTTTGCCGGTTTTGGCATCAAATGAAAATGCACTTACTTCGCCCTTGGTAACTTCGTTTACGGCGTAAATAAATTTATTGTTTTTGCTGATGGTGAGGTACGATGGGTTGGTAACGCCATCTATCTGGCTTAAATAAGCCAGTTTACCACTCTGGGTGTAAAAACGATACACCACAATACCCTTACTGGTGCCGGTAGTGTAGGTACCTACAATAAGATCGAACGATTTGGGAATTGGTTTTTTATCCTGGGCGTAATTAAGCAGCGGGCATAGCAATGCTAAGAGCAAAAAAACTTTTTTCATATGGGTGCGAATTGATTATAGAGCGCAAGTTAATAAAATAGACAAAAAAAAGGACCTGATGTTTAGGGAGGGCACTGAAAAAGTAGCTGTTTATCAAAAGAGACTGTTTTGCAAACGCATTGCCCATGGAATATAAATTAGTACTATGTAATCAACCCGCACTTATATCGACCCGCCTTTAAACGAATAATCTTTTCGCTTTAGTAAAACCAAATTATTTTCATTTTTCTCTTGCATTTGCAATATTAATCGTAATATTGCAATATAAATTATGGGCTTAACAAAAACCGAAATATTTACCGACGAGCAAAACAAGCTGGCTATTATGCTAAAAGCAATGGCGCATCCGGCACGTATAGCTATTTTACAACAGATCATCAAAACGAATGCCTGTATTTGTGGCGACCTGGCCGACGAACTGGGCCTGGCCCAGCCCACCATCTCGCAGCATTTAAAGGAATTAAAAACAGCAGGGCTTATACAGGGTACTATTGAAGGTGTAAGTGTTTGCTATTGTATTAATCCGGTAGTGTGGGATATGCTGAGCAAGGAATTAAGCGGCTTTTTTGCAGCTTACGAAGCGCCTAAGTGCTGGTAAAAAAATTTGAACAAATCAATCGTAATATTGCAATAATAAAATTAAAAATCATGAATAAGACACACGCAATCACCTGGAGAACATTTAAAGATACATTGGAACAACACCCCGATTTAACGCTGCAGTTTCAATATGCAGAAAACCAATGGGTAGATGCAGCCTATCATATTACCGAAATAAAACAGGCGCCCATTACATCAGTAGATTGTGGCGGTGTAATGAATGCCTGGACGGAAATTATTGTACAACTATGGGAACCCGAAGGCCAGCAGCAGGACAGGGCCATGAAAGTTGGCAAAGCGCTTTCAATTGTTAACCTGGTAGAGAAAGCGCTACCTTTAAACCCCAACGGAACGGTGAAAATTGAATTTGGCAATTCGGAATTTGATACCCGCCAAATGCTGCCGAAAGAGTTATTGATAGACGGCGATAACCTGGTTGTTGACCTAAGGCCCGATGCCGTGCAATGCAAAGCGATAGAAAGAGGCGGGAGTTGCGGCACCAATGATAAAGGCGAAGAATGCTGTACACCCGCTGTTGCGGTAAAGCCAAAAATTCAATTGAAAAACCTTGCTGCTGATACTGCATGCTGTACACCGGGCTCGGGCTGTTGCTGATTGAGCTAAAAGTCGAAGGCATAAAGCGCAAAGCAAAGCCAGTGTTTAGGATATAATTACGTATTTAATAAGCCATGCAAATAGAAAAAGCAGAAAACTACAGGGCAAAAGTGATTGACCTGCTGGCGACAGAAAAGCTCCCCTCTGATGATTTGCCGCAAACACTTGAAAATTTTGTGGTAGCCAAACAGGATGAAGATATAATAGGTGTAGCAGGCATCGAAATTTATGACAGCTATGGTTTGCTGCGTTCGGTAGCTGTATCGGCGGCTTATCGCGGTAAAGGTATCGCTAACCAGCTACTTGATAATGTAGAAAGGCTCGCCGCCGCGAAACCGCTCCGGGAAATTTATTTACTTACAGAAACAGCGCCGGAATATTTCAGTAAAAAAGGGTATCAAAAAATTACCCGGGCCCAGGTTCCGGCCGAAGTTCAGCAATCAACAGAGTTTAGCCATGTGTGCCCTCAATCGGCCATTGTCATGAAGAAAATATTATAAAAAGCATGAAAAATATTTTAGTACTATGTACCGGCAACAGCTGCCGCAGCCAGCTGGCCGAAGGTTACCTGCGCTTCTTCGCGGGCGATAAAGCCAACGTTTACAGCGCCGGGATAGAAACCCATGGCGTTAACCCCAAAGCCATCCAGGTAATGGCCGAAGATCATATCGACATTTCAAAACACACATCAAACCATGTGGATGAGTACGTCAATATTCCGTTTGATTATGTAATAACCGTTTGCGATAATGCCAATGAGGCCTGTCCGTTTTTCCCGGGTAATGTGCAGCGTTTTCACCACAACTTTCCCGATCCGGCAAAGGCGAAGGGCACACCCGAAGAAGTATTAAATGAGTTTAGAAACGTAAGGGATATTATCAAAGCCTACGCGGCCAATTTTGTAAACACGCTCTTATAAACCATTGAACTTAAACAACGCCTATTGATTGTCTGGTTCATATTGATAAACCACCTGATAGGGCGTGTTTTTTAGTTTGGCCGATACCTGGCCGATTTTAAGGTCATTTGATTGGGGCGTTGGCTCGCATGTTGAGTAGCTTTTCCCTTTATAAATGATGGGGACACCAACAGGCTTGCTAAATTGTACAGCTATATTGATATGGGTAGGATATAGCAACGCGATCATTGGCAGATTGTATACTTCTTTAACCAAATAAAAGAATAAAGCGGCACGGTCGTCACAATCGCTATGTCCCGAAAACAATGTTTCTTCGGGCGACATTCGCTTTTCTTTTCCGAAGTTTTGCTCGTCATCTTCATACAAAAAGGCATAACGTGTAAAACGCATTAAATAATCTACCCCCTTTTTTTGACTCATGCCTTTGACATTTTTTTTAAGAAAGGGGATAAGCGAGCTATAAGTTTCTTTACTGAGTGGTATATTAAAATAAGATTCAAAATCCATCACCGGGTAATTGGCGAATATTTTTTCCACATCGGCATTCAATTTAATTTCAAAATAGTATTCCTTATTGTGATAATTAAAATTCAATTCTTTGGTAAAATAGTTTTCGGGTTTAAAGTCGGGCATCCTTGTCACTTTATATGAAAATGATTTTGACGCCCCGGGAACAAGTATATCAATTGGCACAGGCTGGTTTTGATGCAGATCGAGCTTTACGAAATCATGATAGTTTAAAGTCATATATTTTTTACTATCAATCATAAAAAACGGGATATCCGAAATATCCTCATCGTTTAAAATATAAAATATAATTTTATCACCGGCCAGTGCAAGCCTTGCATCATAACCAGATTTTGCCATCAAAAACCATTTGTAAAGCGTGTACCTGTTGTAATTTTCTGCTTTCGGACTTACCTGTTGGGCAACCTTACGTACAAGCTGGTAATAAAGCCAATCGTTCAGTTGGCGTTTTTCTTTGTAAGCGATGAGGGAATCAACAACGTTCCGGTAGCTCCCGGCATCAATATCTTTATAAAATTGCTTAATGGACGTATCCGACAGCGTTGAGGGCGCATCAATAATTATCGATTGATCAAACTCGACATTAAAAATATTATCATAAAACTCAAAACAAAACCTCTTGCCCATATCCTGGCCATATGAGGGTACACAAACCATCAGCAGCAGTGTTATTCCGAGCGCGAGAAAGGAGCGGATCATAATAATAATTGGTATATTAAATATAAATAATATTTCGCTCCTGCACAAATTTATTTTAGGGTACTTTGATAGCATAAAAAAGGCCGGTTCAAAACTTTGAACCGGCCCTTTTTTCCGTTTATTTACCAGTAGTAACTCTTTATAATTTGCAGGAAAAAGCAGATGCAGGGAAATATCCAGGACGGGTAATAAGCTTTATTTTATCTGCGCCTTCAGTATAAAATATTGGGTAACTTTTAGTGTATCAAAAGCAGCTTTGGTTTGGTCGCGGCCCAACGTTACAACTGCGTTTATAAGCCACTTATTGGCATTAACTTTAGTCCCTTTAATCTTACCTCCAATTGGTTTCAGGCCGATAAAATCACAGCAGGGGCAAGTAACATTATATATTGCCTGGCCCGCCGCAATCTGGCTGCCGGTGATCGTAAAATCATTGCTGTTTACCGGGGTTTTAAAATAAAGCTGCGTATTGGCGCTACACAATTTCGTATTAACACTGCTATAGTAAAACACTCTGTCGTCTCCTGAAACTATTTTGCCCGGCGGATCAATGTCGGCTTTCTCGGTAAAGCTGTATGAGCAATTTGAGTTGTCCGGGCAATTGGTAAGGGGTGTTTCGGGTTCTGCCTTTTTGTCCTTGTTGCAGGACGAAGTGATAGCAGAAAGCAAAATAATAATCAGCAGCTTGCAGGATGTTTTCATAAGTTTAGTTTTATTCATAATTACGTGGCAAAAGCAAACTCCGCTACATAAAAAACAAAAAAACCTGGCCAATCGGCCAGGTTTTTTTGTTAACTTTTGTTGGTAAGTTACTATATTACAGTTATTTACTTAGCGTAAACAACCCATGAAGCCTTTGACCAATCGGTACCAGCCGGATCAATTGCACCTACATAACTAACTTTAGTGAAAAATGCATCAGTTAAAGCGGTAGCAGTAAACGCAGCTGCTGCAGTAGCTGCCGCCGAACCTGATTTAGGAAGCAAGTTAGGCGCGGTATTATTAAAAGGATCTGTTAAACCAACATCTGTTGCAGATGCAAAGGTTTTACTTTTGTCGCGGGTTTCAACAAAAGTTTTTAAACCCGCGGCTGTTAACAAACCTGCCGTAGCCAATTTATCAACTTTATAGTTATCCCCGTATGATTGCAACAGGCTGTTTAAAAAGCCGCTTGTTCCGCTGATATAAAACTGTGCAGTCGGATCGTTGTCAATATCCATTCCGGCTCTCTGACCGCCCATAACAATTGAGTTGGCTAAAATAAATTTAGCTCCCCTTCTCCAACGCATGTTGTAACCGTAATCAGTTGAAGTCCCTGTTGCATTATTAGGGCCAATAGCTGTAAAGTTTGATAAACTAGGGCTTGTTACCGGGGTTAGTAAATAGCCTTTCGCATCTGTAGTGTTGTCTACTTCAAAATTGTTCGAGATATCGCCTCCTGTTCCTTTATTATCAGTGAAAGCAGGGTCTTTGATAGATATTGCAAACTGAATTTTGCCATGATATCCATCGTCTAAATCAAAGTCATCATCGGCGTTATTATACGCAACCAAATATTTAGCGTTGAATGAGCCACCGAAAAATTCAAAGGCATCGTCCAATCCGCGTAATACTTCAATGTGGTCGATAGTTGTACCACTGCCAACAGCATACATACTCATTCCGTTTACTTCATCGCCCGGGTTAACAGCTTTTCCTCCATATTCAATACGCACATATTGTAATACGCCAGAGTTGTCGGCATCATTGGTACCACCAAATGCCTGGTGTGCCACGTCTACGCCACCTTCCAGTACGGCATGGTTGCCGTTTGCAGTAGCGTTACCAACAACAACCAATCCACCAAAATCACCTGGCTTAGGTGTAGCTTCTGCCGATGTGAAAACGATTGGCTTGGCTGCTGTTCCGGCTGCGTTGATTTTGCTGCCTTTGTAAATGATTAAAACCCCGGCCGAATCTTTATTACTTACAATTTTTGTTCCCGCGTCTATGGTTAAGGTGGCATTATTATCCACGTAAACATATCCACGTATCCTGTAAGTTACACCGGCAGTCCAGTGAGTGTCTTTGGTGATCGAACCGCGAACGTCCTGGTTGGTTACTGTAACCGGCGGCGTTGTTCCGGGATCTTTGCTTTTAGAGCATGATGCAAGGGCCAAAACGGCTATTGAACCAAATAAATAAATTGCTTTTTTCATGTTAATTTAAATAGTAATCGTGTTTTGTTTTATTGGGATTGGTTTCGTTTGTTATTTTTTGAAATCAAAATTGTATTTAAAAGAAAGCGTTGTACCAAAACCCGAATAACGGCTTTGTATAACTTTGTCTTCGCCGGCCTTATAAGCGGTACTGCTGGTAGTGCCATAATTATTATAATAAATGAACGGCTGGGCCAACAGATCGGAAACTGTCAGTTTTAATTCTGCATGTTTATTGAAAAGTGATTTGCTCAATTGCAGATCAATAACATCCCGCGGTTTTTCATAAATATCAACACCACCTGTTACTGCGCGGAATTTCAGACGTTCGCCAATACGGTTATAAAGTACGTTAAATGAAAAATCGCCGCTTTCGGGAGTGTAATAAAGTCCCGAATTGATAAGATAAGGCGACTGTCCCTGCAATGGTGTAGAAACGGCGCGGCCATCGGCCAGTTTAACTTTGGCATTGATGTAAGATGCGTTCACATAAAATGTAACATTCTTTAAAAAGCTGCCGTCAGCTATAAAGTTTAACTTTTTACGGAGTTCGGCTTCAATACCGATATCTTTCGCACTTAAAGCATTTTGGTATGTCAGGATGTCGTTACCCTGGTTAATTTGCTCAATTGGATTTTTAAACTTTTTGTAAAATGCCGACACAGAGATGATTTCGCCGCCCGAAGGAAAATATTCATAGCGAATGTCTGCATTATCAACTGTGCTTCGCTGTAAATCCGGATTACCGGTAATGATAAAATTGGTTTGATAATCAAAATAACGAAAGCTGGCCAGTTCCCGAAATTCCGGCCTATTAACTGAACGGAAATAGGAAGCTCTTAAGTTTGTTTTTTCGGTTAAGCTATAGGTTAGGTTTCCTGATGGTAAAACATCGGTGTTTTCATATTCTTGTAACGCTTTGCCGGCAGGTAACAAAGTTTGATTATACCTTTCAACCCTCGCCCCCCATACCAGGCGAAGCTTACTGGTAAACTTATTATCTAACATAGCGTAACCCGCATCCTGATCAGCTTTACCTGTGTAATCGGTAGAACTCTGGTCAAGACGGGAAAGGTCGATACCGTTGGTTGCAATACTCTCAGGGCTGAAAACGTTGGCCGTGGTGTAGCCGTTGGTTAAAGCGATATTCCTGTTTCCAAACCCAACGGCATCGGTGTATCCCAGTGCGTCGATACTGAAATCGCGGCTGCGGTGCGAGATTAAGCCCCCAAATTTTAACCGTTGCGGCAGCTCCATCCATTTAAAAGGAACCGTAAGGTTTAGTTTGCCACCATAAATATCTTCATTTAATTTAGAATATACCCTCCCCAAATCGTTTGGCTTAGGACTATTTTCGCTGGATAAGGAAATATATTCGGGTTGGTTTAGTGGCGTGTAAACAGCAACTATACGCTGGTCGGGCTGGTTCCTGTATGACAAGCCGTAAGAAGCATTCCAATCAACAATTATATTTCTTTTGCCAAGGGTATGTTGCCCTTCTAATACCGATGAATAGATCCCATTCTGGGTCGTCTCTACCGAATAGCCCCTGTACCGTAAAGGATCGTTTTGGCTCGATTCAAAGTTCAAAGCGTTGCTGGTCTGTTCAAAATCTACCGAAAAGTCATTATTATATAGGTTTCTTAAAGCAATTTTACTCCTGCCAAAGGTATAGGCAAAATTCAGCAAGCCCCCAAGGCTTTTATAACTGGTGAATATATTGCGGTCAAAACTGTACAATGGAAGTTCTTTTGCCGCATCATTAAATCCGGTGAAACCAATCCTGTCGCCAAATGAAGCACGGTGACCGTTGCTATAATTTAAGCTGAAACTGTAACCCAACCGGTTTCCGTTTGTTGATGTACGTGAGTTTCCTGTTGAAAGCTGGAAGCTCACATTCGGCAAGCTGCTTTGTCCCTCCTTGTAATAAAATGTATTTGGAAATTGCTGTGCTATGGCTACCTTTTGATCGCTGGTGGTACCAGATGTATAATTGCCTTTAACGCTTGAATAGGCGTCCGGAAGTTTTCTCGAACCGTCATCGAATCCCAGGAAATCATATTTGCCGTTTGGCCTCGCATCTATAAAATTATTTTTAAACGTAGTTTTCGAGTTATAACCGATGCTCAATGCTGCTTCTAAAAACTGTTTATCTGGAATATCCTTAGTGATAGTGTTAATAGTTCCACCCGCAAAATCGCCTGGAAGGTCTGGCGTAGCTGTTTTATAAACTATAATGTTGTCAACCAGGCTTGCAGGAATAATGTCAAATGCAAACGCCTTCTTATCCGGCTCAGAGCTTGGCAAGGTTGAACCATTTAACATATTATTGTTGTAACGCTCGGCTAAACCCCGAATAACTACAAATTTTCCATCCTGAACAGATGTTCCGCTTACCCGTTTTAAAACGTCACCCGTATTCCTGTCTGGTGAGCGTTTGATTACATCTGCTGATATACCATCGGAAACCTGAATGCTGTTTTTTTGCCTTGCATATAATGCATTTACCGACTCCTGCCGGTAAGTAGCTTTAACTACCACTTCTTTCAGGGCCTGCGTATTTGCTTCCTCAAGGTTAGCATCAAGCTGTACCACAGTCCCGCTTTTTACTTCCACATCAGAAATTGATTTACTTTGATACCCGATATAGCGCATAATAATGGTGTATTTACCTGGTTTGAGATTGCCCAATAAATAACGGCCATCAACATTTGTGGAAGTGCCTACGGTGCCGCCTTCTATGCCAACTGAAGCACCGATTAAGGTTTCACCGGTTTTTTTATCGGTGATTTTCCCGGCTATCTTACCAAAAGATTGCGCCGAAACACGAACTACCGTCAGTGAAAGCAGGATAAATAGGGAGAAGTAAAATTTTGCGCTATACATATGATTAAATAAACAGAGCAAAAGTAGCGGCGTTAAATTAAGCCAGTGTTATGACAATATTATCAAATCGAATATTTTGAATATTGAATTTAACGTACAATTAAAGTACATCGTGAAGTTTTGATGAATTAGTTTTCACTTTGGCCCCCCAGCGGCAAATTTTTTTATCACATATAAATTTCAGATATTACCTTTGGAAAGAAAATTAAATGGCTATCCACAAGAAAAACGAGTTTACTTCGACCGACCAACATATTTCTCTCGTTGCAAAAGCCATGTCGCATCCTGCACGAATCGCTATACTCCGGATACTCGCAGAGCATCCAAAGTTTACTTGCGGTGAAATTGTTGAATATCTTCCATTAGCTCAACCTACAGTATCGCATCATTTAAAGGAGTTGGTAGATACAGGGCTCATTATTTTTACCAACGACGGAAAAAAATCTCTATATGAAGTGGATTGGAAAAACTGGGATGAATATACCGGCCAGTTCGGGGGCCTTTTAAATGTAATGCAAAAAAAATAATTTTTTTATCTCAGTTTAATCGTAATATTGCAATATGGGAGTAACAAAGACGGCTAATTTTACCAGCGAACAAAATAAGATGGCATTAATGCTTAAAGCACTGGCCCATCCCGCCCGTATTGCCATTGTTGAGTATTTAATTAAAGCGAATGAATGTATTGGTAATGATCTTGTTGAGGTTTTGGGCCTGGCACAGCCAACGATTTCGCAGCATTTGCGGGAGCTGAAACAGGCCGGAATTATCAAGGGAAAAATTGAAGGAACAAGCATGAACTATTGTATAGATAATGCTACCTGGGCCGCTTACCGGGAAAGATTGGCTGCCTTTTTTAAAGAGGTTAATTGTGAAGATAGTTGCTGTTAACGTTTTTTTTGCTCATTGATCGCAACATTGCTTTAAAGTAATGTTACAATTTAAATTAAAAATGACCTCCTCTACAAAAACCGCTACAAAATTCGATGCTGATGATAACGAATTGTCAAATTTCGCTAAAACATTGGCATTGCCGGTTAGAGTTGCCATTGTCCGCATAATTATAAAACATGGTAATAATACCCCAAAAGAAAAGCTCTTAAACCTTCCGGTTAACCAGGCAACTATTAATAAGCATATTTCAGAATTGCGTACTTTAAAAATAATTAAACAATACGGGTTAAAGGACGCCCTTTTTTATAGCATTGAGCAAGATATTTTTACTAAAATGAATGCCATGTTTTCAATGCTATTTACGAACATCGGCGATATGCGGGCCAAAAAAGAAGGCGAGCCGAAAACGGACACTAAAAATGACGTCAAAAAAGCCTTTCCAAATTTTGGGGCATATATCCAACACCACCGGATGGAGTTAAATATGACCCAGGATGTTTTTTCGAAAAAAACAGGTATTGATCGCGCCGATGTGAGCCGGATTGAACGGGGCAGAAAGTTGTTAGAGGCCAATAAACTTAAACTCTTATCTAAAGTGCTTTACATCGATCTGCCAACTTTAAAACAAGAATATTACAGTTACAAAATTGCTGAATTGGCGGACGAAAGCGGCCTCAGGGACACTATTCTTGACAGTGCTAAAGAAAAGTTCAACCAATTAAAACCTTAATACGAAACGCTTACCTTTTTAATTATTGGCACTATTAACATTCACTTCATATTAAAACACGAATTATACAATAAACCAATATGTCAGCAAACAACTGCGCCCCTGTGGCCGAACGTAAAAAATTAGGGTTCCTTGACCGCTACCTTACACTGTGGATCTTCCTGGCGATGGCCGTTGGAGTTGGGGTAGGTTATTTTATCCCTTCCTCATCTGGTTTTATAAATTCATTTTCCAGCGGAACAACCAATATTCCTTTAGCGATTGGTTTAATTCTGATGATGTACCCGCCCCTTGCCAAAGTAAAGTACGAAAACATGGGCGAAGTATTTAAGGATACCAAAGTATTAAGCGCATCGTTAATTTTAAACTGGATAATTGGGCCCGTGCTGATGTTTGTTTTGGCCATAACCTTATTGCGCGATCATCCTGCTTATATGGTTGGGCTAATCCTGATAGGCCTGGCCCGCTGCATTGCCATGGTAGTAGTTTGGAACGAGCTGGCCGAAGGCAACCGTGAATACGCGGCCGGGCTCATTGCCCTAAACAGTATTTTCCAGGTATTGCTTTACAGTGTTTATGCCTATGTGTTTATTACCGTGTTGCCACCGCTATTCGGTTTAAAGGGCCTGGCGGTAAATATTACCATTGCCGAAATTGCCAAAAGCGTGGGCATTTATTTAGGCATACCCTTCGCCGCCGGTATAATCAGCCGCTACACACTCATCAAAATTAAAGGCGAGGCCTGGTTTCAAACCAAATACGTACCTTTTATATCGCCTATAACACTGGTAGCCCTGCTGTTTACCATCGTAGTGATGTTTAGCCTTAAAGGCAACCTTATTGTACAAATCCCATTTGATGTTATCCGCATTGCCATACCATTGGTTATTTACTTTACCATTATGTTTGTGTTGAGCTTTTTTATCGGCAAATCATTTGGCGCCGATTATTCGCGAAGTACATCTATCGCCTTTACTGCCACCGGCAACAATTTTGAATTAGCCATAGCAGTTGCCATTGGCGTTTTCGGCATTAATTCGGGCGAGGCGTTTGCCGGGGTTATAGGCCCGCTGGTTGAAGTGCCGGCACTTATCGCGCTGGTTAACCTGGCCTTTTATTTCCGCAAAAAGTATTATACCGCAAAAACAATAACGCCCGTACAGTAATGAAGATTGCTCTTTTTTCAGATATACACGCCAACCTGCCGGCATTGGATGCCATGCTGAACGATTTGGACAGCCGGCAGGTTGATGCGGTTTACTGCCTGGGCGATTTGGTTGGCTACAATGTTTGGCCCAACGAGGTAATTGCCCAAATGCGCAAACGCGGCATTGCAACCCTTGCCGGCAATCACGATCTGAAACCGAAAAAAATGGTTACCACATCGCAAAACCTTTCCGAACCAGGGAAAAGCCACGCCTATCATTTGATTGATGGTGAAAACCGCCAATACCTTGCAACGCTGCCTGCACACATCCGCCTCGAGTTTAAGCTGACTGATGAGCCGTTAAATGTTGTGCTGGCCCACGGCAGCACCCGCAGTGTCGACGAATACGTTCTGGAAGATTTGGATGAGGCTTACATGTTAAATATGATGGAAGAAGCCAATGCCGATGTATTGTGTGTTGGTCATTCGCACAAGCCCTACCATCGTGTTATTAAAACCAGCGATCAAAAATTCAAACACGTTGTCAACATTGGTTCGGTAGGCAAACCAAAAGATGGCAACCCCGATGCCTGCTATGTCATATTAAGCCTGAACGAAACAAGCACGGTGATGGATAAAAAGAGCATACAGGCTGCATTTATCCGCGTTCCGTATGATGTTGAAAAGGCGGCTATCGCTATAGAAAAAAGCCCCCTGCCGGATGAATTTGCAGACAGGTTGAGAAAAGCATATTAAAGCTGCCCATCAACGATAAATTGTTTCACTACATTCAGCGGCAATAATTGACTTATTTCCAACTTTAATTTTTGCCATAAAAAAGGCCTTTCCCGACTAATCAGAAAAGGCCTTTTTTGAAAGCTTTTGTGTATGCCTCTTAAAAAAGAGGTAGGGTAATTAAACTCTTTTTGATTTGATACGAGCTGCTTTACCGGTAAGGGCACGCAGATAGTATAATTTAGAGCGACGCACTTTACCAACGCTGTTCACCTCTATTTTATCAATGTTTGGAGAGTTAATAGGGAAGATACGCTCAACACCTATACCGTTAGAAACTTTACGAACAGTGAATGTTTCCGAGTTACCTGCACTGTTACGTTGTATAACAACACCCTGGTAAAGCTGGATACGTTCTTTGTTTCCTTCTCTGATTTTATAATGCACACTTACAGTATCACCGGCCTTGAAGGAAGGAAACTGTCTTTTTTCTATTGATTGCTCTTCAACAAATTTTACTAAATCCATGATTTTTAGCTCTTAAAGCGATTTTTAGCCCGTAAAAATCGGATTGCAATTATAGGGCTTTTTTTTGATAAATAAAAACCTATTTTAAAAATTTCCACAATTTGTAATTTGTTAACAATTGGGGATTGGTTTGTGGTTGATTGGGTTGATTAAGAGAGTGGTTGATTGGCTTTTTCGCAAAACAATAAATCCGTTAAAATTAATCGTCTGTTGCTGCCGGGTTAGGCTTTTTCTCGGTGAAATAAGCTATTACGGTATAAAACAGGCCGATGATGAGCAGGTTAAAAACAAAATTGATGAGCGTATCGCTTACCGAGTGCGAGCGTTTGTCGATATCGATAAATGTGTAAACGGCATAGGCAAATGCCAAACCCAATATAAGCCAGCCGGCAACAGCGGCGGGCAAGTAAAAAATTCCTTTACGGGTAAACCAGTTTAATTTCATGATCTTAACTTTTAATGGAGATACTTTCGGTCATTACATAACTTATAAAAACAAACACAATAGCCAGGCTAACCAGGATGAGCACAATGTTCCATAGTTTTACTTTTATGGTGATGCTGAGTTCTTTTACTTTACGCCTTTCGGGGTCGATGTTTTTAACCTGCACATGTAAAATGGATAATACATTAATAATAATGCATACAATGGGCAGCACAAACAATACTATCGGCCCCAGGAAATCAATAAAAGGAACTTTTGCCAATCCCGACAATAGGCTAAACATGGCCGCGAACCAGCCCATACGGGCATGGAAGAAGTAAAACATAAATACACATAATAAAAAATAGCAGGGTACTGCTATAAGCCACACCCCAAGGGCGGCCGAGCGGCTGGCATTCATGATGGCCATTTTTACCGTATTTTGATGCTGCGAAGGGTTTACATCCGGTACTTTTAAATTTTCCATTTGCTTTAAAAATTCATCGTTATTTTTCATGTTACTTACCCTTATAATGCGTTAACTCATTTTGGTTGCACTGCTACAACATGTTTCTTAATTTCTCTAACCCGCGCGACAATAGCGATTTAATCGTCCCTTCGTTTTTGCCCAATATCTCGCCAATCTCGATATTGGTTTTTTGTTCAAAATACCGCAACGATATTACCTCCTGGTATTTCACATCCAGCTTTAGCAGGTTCTGGCGTATCCGGTTATAATCGTCATAGGCCTTAAGCTCCTGCTCCATCACCTCCCGTTCGTCACCGGCATTTTCATGTAGCAGCTTTTCCATCTGCGGGTTTTCCATCAGTTGCTGTAACGATTGTGGTTTGTACTTACTGCTGCGGTAATACAGGTTAAGCTCGTTGGTAGCTATCCGGTACAGCCATGACGATAGGCGGATACCCCGCCATTGAAAACCGCCGATTTTTAAAAAAGCTTTTAAAAAAGTTTCGGCAGCAATATCTTTCGATAGGTCGTAATCGCCAGTGCGGCGCATAATATAGCCAAACACGGGTTTGTACCACGCGTCAAACACCTGCCCAAAAGCAGCCGCATCTGTTCGGCATTGTTCAATAAGCTGGGCTTCCTGGCTTGGGTTCATGATTACAACATACCTGTAATGCACAAGGTATGGTTTGGTTGCAATCTAATTTAGGGAAAATAGTGGGCGGTTGATTGGGTGAGTGGTTGATTAAGTGAGAGGTTGATTGAGTTGGAGAACAAATAGCCTCGGGAGTAGATAAGTCGATTGATTTTTAATCCAACCATTCTCCTAATCAACCAATCAACTACTCACCACCCCATCACTCCAACAAATCCGGCCTTCGCTGCTTCGTACGTTCAAGCGCTTGCTCAAAGCGCCATTTTTCAATTTCGGGGGTATTGCCGCTTAGCAGGATATCGGGCACCTTGTGGCCATTCCAATCGGCAGGGCGGGTGTATACAGGGGCGTCCAGCATATCGTCCTGGAAGGAGTCGCTGAGGGCCGAGGTTTCGTCGCTGAGCACGCCAGGGATCAGGCGCACTATGGCATCAACCAAAACGGCTGCCGGCAGTTCGCCGCCTGATAGTACATAATCGCCTATACTAATCTCGCGGGTAACATAAATATCGCGGATGCGCTGATCTATCCCTTTGTAATGTCCGCATAAAATAATAATGTTGCCTTTAATAGATAATTGGTTGGCAATAGCCTGGTTGAGTCGTTCCCCATCGGGCGACATAAATATCACTTCATCATAATCTCTTTCGGCTTTCAGCTTTTCGATACAAGCCGCAAACGGGGGGATGGTCATTACCATGCCGCTGCCGCCGCCGTAGGGATAATCGTCTACACTTTTTTGTTTGCTGCTTGAATAATCGCGCAGGTTATGCACATGAATTTCGGCAATGCCCTTTTTTTGGGCACGCTGTAAAATAGAATGTGCAAAAGGGCTTTCCAACAAGCCGGGCAAAACAGAAATGATATCAAAACGCATGTGCAAATATGCGGATTATTGATTTCAGATGTGCAGATTTCAGATTTCAAATGTGCAGATGAAGGTCAGGATATAACCGGGGCAGTGGTCAGTGATTCCTTGTCACCCGATTTGGATGCTTTATATATCAGGGCGTAGAATATGATAACAAACAAAAGTTGGACAGAAATTAACGCTGCGCATTGAACCGTTAAATAGGCAAATCCATAGATGATCCACGTTAGCACAACAAATATAACGCCATTAATAAGAATACTTAACCTCATGGCCTGAAGCCTGATGACCTCAATATTTGCATCTTCGGTTTTTTCTTTTGACCATATCCAAAGTAACATACAGGGCAATATAAAAAAAGGCGAATGCTCCGGGCCAATCTTCAAATCAAACACTATTAATATAAATAATCCAACTATAAAAACAATGGATGTTATTTTGCCAATCAGGCTAAATGCGCGGTATGGCAGGTAAAATAGACCGGTTTTTTCTCTTCTTTTAAACCGTAGATAATACAGACGCCCGATAAATATCAACAAAAGTAAAATCAAATTATTGTCGGTGGCAAAATTGGCACTGCGCGAGAAGCGAATTAAGTTTAACATTAAAACAGCAATTAAACCGGCATTAACCAGTACGGCCCAGTATAGTGCTTTAAGACGAAGGGGCTCGGTTTGCTGGTTTTCTAACTTAAATTTTGAAAATCCGATGAACATCAAACCCAACATTGCCAATGTGGTTGCAACTTCGTCGGTAAAGTTATTGCCGCCGCTTGAGCCGATGAGCGGGTGAGATTGATGCCCCCCATTGTAATCTAAAAATGGCAGATAGCGGTCGTCAAATTCAAACAATGCCCCTATAATAATCCCTGCAGCCGCGGATATGAACCCGATTATTTTAAAATAGTGTGGAAGCAATAAGGTTGGTTTCATGATGATTAGGTTTAATCTATTATCAGAATAACGTCGTAAACTTAAAAATCTTACTAACAACAATTCCTATCTTGATTCCTGACTCTAATCTCTTGATTCTACCCTACCCTCTATGCTGATAAATGCTCCATAAATTACCGGCCGGATCAGTAAATAGTGCCGTTATCTCTGGAAAATCTTTACCTATCGGTTGTATTATATTGCCGCCATTGGCTGCTATAGCTTTCGCCGTAGCTTCGGCATCATCAACCATAATGGATATAATAAGGCCTGATTCTGCCTGGGGCTTGCGACCGGTTACCCACATGCCACTTACCTGGCCCACACCATCATCAAAAGAGGCATTCCCCTGGTTGTCCTGCCGGATATGCCAGCCAAAGGTTTTTTCAAAAAACGCGGCCGATACAGCGATATCATCCGCCGGGATCTCGATATAACAGATCTTCCCGTTACCAAAAGTTGGTTGGTTTGCCATAGCGTTATTTATTTTTAAGGTCGTAGATATGTTCTGTCTTGACTCTTGATTCTAACTTCTTGGCTCTATATCGACTTCTGTACCTGCCACCGGTGCCCAAATGGATCTTCAATACAGCCCTGCCTGTAACCATAATCATAATCCTGCACGGGTGAGGTGATTTTTGCGCCGGCAGCAACAGCCTGCTCAATAACGGCACGCACATCCGCTACAAACAGCCCAATAACGACAGAATGCCTGCCGCCTGTCAGGCTATGTAGGCCCGAGTGTAACGTTTGTTCGTGCAGATGAAAGATGGCTCCGTTGATGGATAATTCGGACACATGTATAGTTCCATCATCGTTGCTGAAACGCCGGAGTTCTTCTGCGCCAAAAGCATCAATATAAAAGCTAATGTCTTTTACGCCATTGGGTATGGCCAGTTCGGGGGCAAAAGTGGGTTTATCTTTCATAATTATGTGATTTAATTAATCTTCTTCGTCCAATGTAAAAATCTCTTCAACTGGTTTACCAAAAACGCGGGCTATTTTCAGAGCCAGTACTGTAGATGGTACGTAACGGTTGCTTTCGATGGTATTAATGGTTTGCCGCGATACCCCTATAGCCCCTGCCAAATCGGCCTGGGTTATGTTTTTTATGGCGCGCTCTACCCTTATATTGTTTTTCATAGCTATTCCTTAATTAAACGATTATTCTGGAAAATCTTCCACCTGAAACGGATAATAAAGAATACAAGGGGCACCAGTAAATTTAAAAATAAAATATGTTCTGTATCAGTAGAAAAAATGAGGCTGACGATCAAAAATAAAAAATTAACATAAACCGACCACTGTAACGAATCGAGCCGGAGTCGTACAATCTGTTCGTCCTCAATTTTTTCTTTTGAGAAAGCCGCGATAAATAAACCAATGGCCATTAACAGAGTTGTCGACATAAAAAACAGGTGGCGTCCGTTAAAAATACCGTCTGTCATATCATCCCCATGCATTCCCATTAATTGTTTTTTATATAACACAATAGGGACATGTACAACCACCAGGAAGTAGCCCAAATAGCGCCCCCAGTAAGGAAATAAGAATAAAGGTTTCATTGCTGTAAAGTTTAATTTACCAAATGTAAAATAAACTTTACAAATGTCAAATAAATTTGACATTTTATTTTAATAAAAAAAGCCCGCTCTTAGCAGGCTTAAATCATGCCATTAGGCCTTATTACTCCGATAAATAAACATCCAGCAACCCCTCGGGCAAATCGATATAAATTTCACTGTTCTCAATGTCGATACCTTTTATGATATCCACATTCAGCGGAAAAAGCACCTCTTTACCTTTAAACATAACAGTGGCTATGAGTTGCTGCGGATATTCCTGCACCTGGGTTATCTCGCCCAGTTCGCCGTGGGTTTCGTCAATGGCCATAAAACCTTCCACATCGTTCAGGGTAAATTCGGCCTTTTTCTTTTTAGGTTTCAGTTTGTTGGGCAGGTACAGGTCGCGCTTTACCAGCAGGCTTGCTTTTTCAATGGTATCCACATCCTCCAAAAACAAGTAGGCATTGCTTTTTTGCAGGTACTTTATAGATTGTACAAAATAAGGGATCATTTTGCCGGCCATATCAATAAAAAGAGCATCAAATTTAATAGCGTCCAGGCCATCAAAATCTACATATATCTGCATTTCACCCTTAAGGCCTTTGGTTTTCAGTATGCTGCCAACCCTAAAACAATCTTCGGTTTTCATAAAAACGGTGTTAAATAACAATGGCGAAGTTTTCGCTTCGCCATTGTTGATCATCGGGTCAAAATCATTATTGAAGCATTGCCGCTGTCTTGATTCCTGACTCTTAATTCTTGATTCTCGCTTAAAAATTATTCTGCGTCTTCAGCCGGAGCTTCTTCAGCAACAACTTCTTCGGCAACAGGAGCATTTTTAGCAGCTATTGCAGCAGCTTTTTCTTCCTTCTTTTTAGCCTCGGCAGCCAAAGCCAATTTACGGGCTTCGTCTTTTGCAGTTACCAGGCTGGTTTTTTTGCCGGTGATTTTGCCTTCTTTAGCATCAGTCCAGGCAGCAAATTTCTCTGCAGCTTGTTCTTCAGTTAAAGCGCCTTTTTTAACACCACCTTCTAAGTGTTTTTTGTATAGCACACCTTTGTATGAAAGGATAGCACGACAAGTATCGGTAGGCTGGGCACCTGTGTTAACCCACTCTAAAGTTTTGTCGAAGTTAATGTCGATAGTTGCAGGGTTGGTGTTTGGGTTGTATGAACCTAAACGCTCAATAAAACGACCGTCGCGTGGTGCGCGGGCATCTGCTACTACGATGTAGTAAAAAGGTTTTCCTTTTTTACCGTGTCTTTGCAGTCTGATTTTAGTTGCCATTTCTTTATTTTATGTATTCAACATGTCCCCGGAGTTCTTTCTGCGGGGATGCAAAGGTATAAATTATTATTAACAATTTAAAAGGGTTGTAATTAATTATTGCTGAGTGGTTAAGTGGTTGATTAGGAGAGTGGTTGGGTTAAAGCCTCGTGGAACGTAGCAAAACAATTTATTGAGCGCGTGCTGAAAATTTGGCGGGTGCGTGTTGCCACTATGTAATTGATAGTCAATATATTCTGAATGGTTATGATATGAGCCTTTTAATTGCACTTTAAATTTTGCAAATTACCGGCATGAGCATCACCCGGAAACCACGCATTGCCATTGATATGGACGAGGTATTGGCAGATACCATTGATAAATTTATTGAATTATATAAAGTACGCCACCAGCATGAGGTAATACTGGCCGACATGCACGGCATGGAAATTGGCCAGGCCCTGCCGTTGCATTTAAGCAGTACGGTAAGGGCTTATGTTAATGAGCGGGGCTTTTTCAGAGATATTAAAGTAATGCCCGGCAGCCAGCAGGTAGTGAAAGCGCTTATGGAACATTACGATGTATATATAGCATCGGCAGCTATGGAGTTTAAATATTCGCTGGAGGATAAGCAGGCCTGGCTCGAGGAACACTTCCCTTTTATATCGTGGACAAACATCATTTTTTGCGGACACAAAATACTGGATGTTGATATTATGATTGACGACCGCATTAAAAACTTTGTTACTTTTAAAGGGCGCAAACTGTTGTATACATCGCCGCATAACGTACTGGTTGATGGTTTTGAAAGGGTAAACAACTGGCAGGATGTTGCCGATAAATTATTAGGGGCTTAGTTAATTACTTTAATATAAATACTTTATATTTATACAATAAGCCGCGACTAATTCAAGCATGCCGAATAACACCTACGCTGCCATAAACGATTGTATAATTATTTTTGATACCGATGAACAGAAATACCTTTTCATCAGTCCGGCTATTGTTAATATTTTAGGTATTACCGCTGCGCAGTTGACCGGCGACAGCAGCCTGTGGCTGGATATGATAAGTGCACAGCAACGCAACGACATAAAAGCGGCGATTGCAAATCTTGCTGTAAATGAGTCGGTTGAGCTTAATTATCTTATTAACACACCGCAAAACACGACCAGGGATATCATTGATAAAAAAAGCCTGTTAATTGACGGGGGTACCAATCATAAAGTTTTAGTAAGCACTATTAGTATTCAAACGCAGCTTACCGCCGGCGATGCCCCGGAAGACAGTATTTTTAGCGATTTGTTTTACAAAAATGCCAACCCGGTATGGATAGTTGATAAACAAACACTACGCTTTTTAAAAGTTAACCGGGCGGCTACGGTGCATTATGGCTACACCGCCGATGAGCTTTTATTATTGACGCTTAGCGATATCCGCCCGCCTGAGGAAATCGGGACCTTAAAAACATATTTAAGTATCAATGAAAATTTTGAGATAAGCGCCGGCGATTTTAACCGCGCCGGCATATGGAAGCATTTAAATAAACAAGGCGAAATTATTTATGCCGACGTTAACTGGTTTGGTATAAAGTATAAAGGGCGAAATTGTATTTTATCAATTGCTACCGATGTTACAGCCAAGCTGCAATACCAGGACGAAGCCAGGCGGCGCGAGCAGTTTTTAAGCTCGCTGATTGATTCGCAAACCAATTTTCTGATAAGGGTAGATATTAAGGGGCGTTACAGTTTTATTAACAAACAGTTTTTGAAAACCTTTGGCTACAAAGCAAATGAGCTGATAGGGCAGCATTTTTCAATTACTACCATACCGCAAGAACTGCATTTGTGCGAAGAGGCGTTTATTAATTGCCTAAACAACCCGGGTAAAATTGTAAAACTACTGCATAAAAAACCGGATGTATGGGGCGGGCTTCATGATACAGATTGGGAGCTTATATCCATAACCGACGATACCGGCCAGGTTTGCGAGATACAGGGAATAGGGCAGGACATTACCGCCAAGCTTAAAATTGAACAGGAAATAAAAGAAGCCGCCGAAAAGCTGGAATCTTTTATTGAAAGCATAACCGATTCGTTTTTTATTATCGACAATGAATGGCGGTTTGTTAAGGTAAATTCAGCGTTCGAAAGAATGACAAACACTCCGCGCGAAGAAATGCTGGGCAATGTGCTTTGGGATGTATACCCCGAAATTGTGGATTCGGGCTTTGGCCGGGCCTACTACGAATTGATAGAAAAGCGCCAGAGCGTAAAGTTTATTGAATATTTTGACCGGATTGATAAGTGGCTGAGCATATCGGCTTACCCATCTGCCGAAGGCATAACGGTATATGTTAAAGATATAAGCCATGAGCGCCGGGCCCAGGAAGAAGCCCTTTGGACAAAAACAAGCTTAGAGGCCCTGATAAACAACACGCATGACCACATCTGGTCGGTTGATAAAGAGATGCGTTATGTATATATGAACGATGCGTATATCAGGGAAACAACACATTTAACCGGCGTTGAACCTAAAGCGGGGGAACATTCATACCTGCATAAAGGATATAGCGATGAGATGCACAAAGAGTGGATAGCCTACTATTCGCGGGCCTTACTTGGCGAACAATACACCATTATCAATGAAAGCATTGACCTGCAAACAAAAACCCCGGTATATTTTGAGGTAAGCTTTAACCCCATTTATACGCAACAGGGCGACATTATTGGCGTAGGCTGTTTTGCCCGCGATATTACCCGGCGCCTTAAAATTGAGCAGGAACTGATTGATCAAAACGAGCGCTTACGAAACATTGCCTCGCTCAGTTCGCATGAAATAAGGCGGCCGGTTGCCAGCATGATGGGCCTGATCAGCATAATGGATAAGGAAAACTTTTTTAACCCCGAAAACGAACAGATCATCCAGCATCTATTCACGGTAAGCGCCGAAATAGATGATGTTATCCGCTTAATTGTGGATAGCACTTTTACCAGCCACCGCTAAGTAAAACAAGGATTGATTATTTGGAAACAATTGCCCTTTCGCCATCCAGGAATAATGCATCTGTAAACCTTTGTATCGGTTGTACAGGGTAACGAACATTTTGCCATCCGTGACGTACCCCATTCTTTATCATCGAGAGCTGTAAAATCCCAGACTTCCGAAGTTTTTAAAACTTCTGAAGTCTTTCGCTGGTTTATCGCCCTCCATCAGAATTTCGAAAAATTTTACCGTCCCGAATGGCAAACAGGACAGATTTACTTAAACTTGTTTTTTAACGCCGCCAGTTTTATGGCGATGTCTGTCTCGGGCGCTTCCTGTGGCTTCCTGTTGAAATTGGGTTTGTTGTTTCCGCCGGCCGGTCTTCTGTCATCATTCCTTCTGGCCGTTGGCTCGCTTTTATCGTTTTCTTTCATCGATAAGGCAATCCGCTTGCGGTTAACATCAACCTCGGTTACGGTTACCTCCACTTTCTGGTGAACTTTCAACACTTCGTTAGGATCTTTAATAAAGCGGTTGGTAATCTGGCTTAGGTGTACCAACCCGTCCTGGTGAACGCCAATATCAACAAAGGCGCCAAAGTTGGTTATGTTAGTGACGATGCCGGGCAGCTTCATGCCTACTTTAAGGTCGCCAATTGCATTTACACCATCGGTAAAGCTAAAGGCTTCAAACTGTTCGCGCGGGTCGCGGCCCGGCTTGGCCAGCTCGGCCATAATATCGTTCAGCGTGGGTAATCCTACTGTTTCCGATGTGTATTTTTGCAGCGGAATGCTTCTGCGGATAGCGGCATCCCCCATCAAATCTTTCACCGTGCACTTCATGTCCCTGGCAATTTGCTCCAGCAAGCTATATCGCTCCGGATGCACGGCGCTTGAATCCAGCGGGTTTTCGGCATGGTGGATGCGCAGGAAACCTGCCGCTTGTTCAAACGCTTTTTCGCCAAGGCGGGGTACTTTCTTTAATTGCGAGCGTTGTTTGAATGCGCCGTTCTGATCGCGGTAATCCACAATGTTTTGCGCCAGTTGCGGGCCAAGGCCCGATACATAGGCTAAAATTTGTTTTGAAGCCGTGTTCAACTCCACACCAACCGCATTCACGCAACTCATCACGGTATCGTCCAGCGAGGTTTGTAGCTTGTTCTGATCCACATCGTGCTGGTATTGGCCCACACCTATTGATTTTGGGTCGATTTTTACCAACTCGGCCAACGGATCCATCAAACGGCGACCGATAGATACGGCGCCCCTTACGGTAATATCTTTATCCGGAAACTCTTCCCTGGCTACATCCGATGCAGAGTAGATAGAAGCGCCGCTTTCGTTCACCATTACAATGGCTACGCCGGGCAGGTTAAGGTTACGAACAAACAGCTCTGTTTCGCGGCCGGCGGTACCGTTGCCTATGGCAATAGCTTCAATCTTATACCTATCAAATAAATACTGAACTGTTTTTTCTGCCTCGCGCGCCTGTCCGGCCCCGGTGTGCGGGTAAATGGCGGTATTCTCCAATAATTTTCCCTGTTCATCCAAACAAACCAGCTTACAGCCGGTGCGGAAACCAGGGTCAATAGCCATAACCCGTTTTTGACCAAGCGGCGCGCTTAAAAGCAGCTGACGTGCATTCTCGGCAAATACGCGGATAGCCTCTTCATCAGCTTTCTTTTTGGTAAACAGGCGTACCTCTGTTTCCATCGACGGCTTCAGCAGGCGTTTGTAGCCATCGGCAATGGCTTGTTTCACCTGGTCGGCAGATGGGTTGTTAGCTTTTACAAAGCTGTCTTCCAGCGCGGCAATGGCTTCCTCTTCGGCCGGTTTTATATCCAGCCAAAGAATTTCCTCCTTTTCGCCGCGGCGCATGGCCAATATGCGGTGCGATGGGGCCGACTTTACCGGTTCGGTCCAGTCAAAATAATCTTTATATTTAATGCCTTCAACCTCTTTACCATCAATCACTTTTGATTGGAAAGTGCCTTTCTCTATAAAAAGCTCGCGAATGCGGGTACGTACTTCGGCATTTTCGCTAATGGTTTCGGCAATAATGTCCCTTGCACCGGCCAATGCTTCTTCAATACTGTTAACACCTTTTTCGGTATCAATAAAAACGGCGGCCTCTGTTTGCAGGTCGGCTTTGCGTTGTTCCAGCAGCAAATCGGCCAGGGGCTGTAAACCTTTCTCGCGGGCCGCGGTAGCACGGGTTTTGCGTTTGGGGCGATAGGGCAGGTAGATATCCTCCAGCGAAACCATGGTTTCGGCTTCGTTTATTTGTTTTTCCAGTTCGGGCGTTAGTTTGCCCATATCGGTAAGCGACTTCAGGATCGCTTCGCGGCGTTTATCCAGGTCGCGCAGTTGCTGGGCGCGGTCGCGTATCTCGGCCACCTGCACTTCGTCGAGCGTACCGGTAACCTCTTTACGGTAACGGGAAATAAACGGTACTGTTGCTCCTTCATCAAGCAATGCCATTGTTGCACTTACCTGTTTTTCGGATATGGAAAGCTCGGAAGCTATTTTTTTAGAATGCGATATCATACATCAAATTTCGGACTGCGAAGTTGAGAGAATAGCCTTACAATTCAAAAAAAGATTGTTAACAAATGGGGGAGAGTGGTGAGTGGTCAGCTATGGGGGGTGAGTGGGATTAAAGTATGCATAGCAATTATACAGCATTGATATGATTATTCGACTTGTCGAGTAAATAAATGTCACCAGCCCGATACCAATAAATTGGTTGCGGCATTCACACTGCATTTTTGATACTTTACGTAAGCCGATACAGCCCTTGTCCTGATTGTTTCCCTCGGCTCATTTTTAATGTAACCGGCAATAGCATCGTGTAAAGTGTAGGCCTCGGGGCACATCAGGCCGGTTGTCCAAACCACGGGGGTAGCTTTGGCCTGGGTAATAAAGCCACTAAAGTATTTTTTGCTGATGCAGGCCAGTATAATACAATCCCGGGTTTTGCCATCGGCGTTTTTAAACTTATTGGGCAGCCCGAAATCCATCAGTCCATCGTGTCCTATATAAGCCAGTAATTGGGCATTCCCATCAATCCCTATCACTTGTTTTTTATAGTGAATGGTATCCTTTAACTGCCCGGCACAACTAAACAAAAAGTCCTCTGTTGTTTTTTCAATGGCCTGCCCATCCCATGCATCAGCAACCAGGAAAACGTTCTGGGTGCGGTGTTTAAATATCAGCCGTTCCATAATCATCCCTTTGCCTTTTTGTTTTTTAACCAACTGCCAATCTTTGCTTCGTTTAAAATAGGTGCGAACGCCGTTATCGCATCCCCAGTACAAATTGGTTTCAGGATCCTGTCCGTTGCCTATTTTGGGCGGTACGGGTACTATGCCCTGATATTTATTATCGCACAAAGCAACAAAAATATGGATTACTTTGCAGGACAGATTTGTATAAGCGATGTTTTTAGATTGTGGTACCGATGCCTTTGATGTCGGCGACAATGCTTTGCCTGCCGGTTTTGCCTTACATCCAAAAATTACTAAACATATTGCAACAATATGAACCCCATTTTTCCAACACCTCATGACAGTATAGGTTTAAAGCAAGTTAGTTAGATTTTCAGCAAGTTACACATTAGCCGCCATCTTACATGGAATTTTATAGATGCTACACCTTTCTTCGTTTAAGAATTTCTATCCCGTTCTTCTTCACTACTTTTTCAATCGCCTTACCCCAAAATTCGCCCAAAGCAATGGCTCCCGCTTTATTGGGATGAAGGTAAAATATACCTTGCTTGCCATTTTCTGGAATCAGCAGCGTAAGGTGACGTTTCTTAAAATATTTGAATGCTTTTTTATCGCCGGTAAAAACATGTTTAGGATTAATGGTGGCGTAGCTTTGGGTAAGACGATCTAATTTAGGCACATAACTTTGCAATCTCGATAGCCCTTCCTGCAGGTATTTTGCCCCGTTTTGGGTGTTGGGGCTGTACCAGATAGGGTGCTGCAATATGACAACAGCCGCCGGGAAATCTGCAAGCAATTTATCGATAATGGTTTTTACATTTTGGATATAATCATCTGCAGATACAGGTGCGCCGTGCGGCCCCTGGATGGCGCTATCGTTGGTGCCCAGCTTAACCGAAAATATCAGCAACGCGTTTTTATCAGTAAATGCACCGGCCGCTTCCTCCACTTTGGTAAAGGTCTTGGTGCCCGGCAAAAAATCGAGAGTGGTATAACCACTATGGCCCTGGTTGCTAAATTCAACGGTACCTAAGTTTTTTTGCCGGCGCAAATATGCAATAGCCGTAGCGGGTGGCGCATCTTCAGGCGTAGCCAGTTGAACGCCCTGGGTTATACTATTGCCGATAAACACTATGTTAAGGTTGGGCTTTTTATCCTGCGCGAAACAGATCGATCCTCTAAATAGAAAAACGGCGACAAACAAAAAATAACGCTTCATATATTAATTTACCTCAAATGCCACCAGGGCTTCTTCAAACTCTTCACCAATGAACCAGTGAACCAATGAACTACCACTTCACCCCCATATTCCAAAACATAAAGGCCCATTTATCAACCTGTCCGCTTATTACCTGGGCGGTCGACTGACCTGCGCCATGACCGGCATTGGTTTCAATGCGAATAAGTACCGGCTCCGGGCCTTTTTGATATTCCTGTAGCCGCGAGCCAAACTTAAAGGAGTGAGCAGGTACAACGCGATCGTCATGGTCGGCTGTGGTAACCATTGTTGCCGGGTATTCGCGTGGCGTAAGGGCATGGTAGGGCGAGTACTTATACAGGTAGTCAAACATTTCTTTCGAGTCTTCTGCTGTGCCATAATCATAGCTCCAGCCCGCTCCGGCCGTAAATTTATTGTAACGCAGCATATCCATAACGCCAACCGCAGGGAATGCTACCTTAAACAAATCCGGGCGCTGGGTAAGCATAGCACCGATGAGCAGGCCGCCGTTTGAGCCACCGGATACTGCCAGGTGCTCTTTAGACGTGTACTTGTTTTTGATAAGGTATTCGGCAGCTGCAATAAAATCGTCAAAAACGTTTTGTTTTTTCATTTTGATGCCCTTTTTATGCCAGGTTTCGCCGTATTCGCCGCCGCCACGCAAATTTGGCACAGCGTAAATACCGCCATGCTCTAAAAGTATAATATTCGACGTGCTGAACGCCGGTGTTAAACTAACGCCAAAACCACCGTAGGCATATAACATTAAAGGGTTCTGGCCATTTAGCACCGTACCTTTTTTATAGGTGATGATCATCGGGATTTTGGTTTTATCCTTCGACGCATAAAACACCTGTTTCGATTCGTACTGTTCGGGATCAAACTGTACGCCCGATTTTTTATAGATGCTTGACTGCCCGGTAGCTATATCCAGCTTAAAAATGGTAGGGGGGTATATGTAGCTGGTAAAAGTATAATAGGTTTCCTTTTCTTCTTTTTTGGCTGCAAAGCCACCCGCAGTTCCAACCGATGGCAGGGTGATGGTTCGTTCCAGCTTGCCATCCATACCGTATTGTTGCACAAAGGAGGTGGCATCTTTCAGGTATTCGGCAAAAATTTTTCCCCCGGCAGTACTGGCTGTTAAAACATTTTTTGTTCCGGGTATCAAATCCTTCCAATGGGTTATGCCGGGGGTTGCGGCATCAACAGTAACTATTTTAAAATTTGGCGAATAAATATTCGTTAGGATATACAGCTTGCTGCCCACATTGTCCAATACACTGTGCTGGTTATCAAAATTATCAACCACGGTTACTATAGGGCTATCGGGCTTGCTTAAATCCTGAATGTATAACTCATTGCCGGTGGTTGATGTGGCTGCGGTTATCACCAAAAAGCGTTCGTCTTCGGTAAGGTAAGCGCCAATGTAGCGGCGTTTGGTTTTTTCGCCGCCAAATATCAGCTTATCGGTACTTTGCGGCGTACCCAGTTTATGGTAATATAATTTATGGTACTGTGTTAAGCCCGAAAGCTGGCTACCCGCTTTAGGTTTATCATAGCTGCTGTAATAAAAACCATCGGTACCTTTCCAGGCCAGGCCGCTAAATTTCACATCAATAAGGGTATCCCCAACTACATTTTTGTCGCTGGTTTTTATCACGATAACCTTGCGCCAGTCCGATCCGCCTTCCGAGATCTGGTAGGCTGCCAGGTCGCCGTTTTTGGTAAAATCGATGCCTTGTAGCGATGTAGTACCATCAGCCGAAAATTTATTGGGATCCAAAAACACCTCGGGTTTACCGCTATCGCCAATTTGCCTGTATAAAACCGACTGGCTTTGCAGCCCGTCGTTTTTATAAAAATAAGTGTACTGCCCCTCTTTAAAAGGAGCGCTGTATTTCTCGTAATTCCACAATGTTTCAAGGCGTTTGCGGATGTTTTCGCGGTAGGGTATTTGTTTTAGATAATCCTGGGTAACTTTATTTTCTTCTTTTACCCAGGCCTTTGTATCCGGTGCCTGGTCGTTTTCCAGCCAGCGATAGGGGTCGGGCACCTGGGTACCAAAGTATGTATCAACGGTATCAACCTTTTTTGTTTTGGGGTATGGTAGTGTTTTAATAGTCATTTGTTGCGCGTGGGAATAGCTGTAAAATAAAACAGCTAATGCAAGTAAGCCGGGTGTTCTTTTCATCTACATTTAAATTACAGGGAACTAAAGATAGTGATTTGCACAACACGGGCACAAATGATTTAGGCCGTTAAAGGTTAAAAGTTGTTAATTTTGCCCTTTGCTGCTGTTTAATTGACCGGGGCAAGCTATATTAGCGCCCTGTAACTAAAAGCGGCTGTAGCTGTTGCCTTAACTGCTTTTGCGCGGATACGGCGTGTATATTATCTACTGAGGCTTGTTTTTTTAACATAAGTGCCATGGGCGATAATAATGCATTTTTTTAGGCGTTTGCTAAACCAAATAAGCAGGGTTTTGGCAAACCAGATTTATTTTATTAGGACTATTACAACATGAAACAAACTTTTACATTATTGGCTGCAGCTTTTTTTATGCTGATGGCATTTAAATCAAAGGCGCAGGATGTGCAGGATGACGAAACGGTTTCCGAAAAATCTAAAAGTTATTTGAGCCTGGGATTTGGCCAGTCGAGGCCGTACGGCGATTTCAAATCTACTGATTACAGCAACAACAAATCGGGTTTCGCAAAAAAAGGTTTAGTATATTCTTTAGATGGGGCACATTACTTTTTTAAGCGCGCAGCATTAGGCTATACCGTAACCTACCAGGACCAGGGTAACCTAACTTATGATGATGACCAAAAAATTTCGCAAGGTTACACAGATAGCTATATTGCCGATGGATCAATAGTTACCGCCAATAAACGGTACCGCAGCCTTAATATATTATTAGGCCCGCAATATACCCTTGTATGGGGCGCCTTTTCATTCGATTTCAGGGCTTCTGCCGGTGCTATAAAAAGCTTTGCCACACCTACGGTAGCCGTGCAGATACAGGGCGTTGATGCGCAAAGCGGAGAGTTTTTGCAACACAGTTCAACTAAATTTGCTTTTGCCTATGGCGGTAGCGCGGCCATCCGCTTAAATACCGGGGCAGGATGGGGCCTGTTCCTGAAAGCTAACTATGTTAATTCTGCCGGACCAAAAATCACTTATACCGACCGTACCCTGGTACTCGGCCGCACCGTTACCAACCAGGCAATGACCGAAGGCCAGGCCATTTTTGGTTTATATAAAGAGTTTTAAAAGAAGAATCAAGAGGTTAGAGTCAAGAATCAAGATAGAATAAAAAGGGTTGTTTCATTTGTTTGAAATAACCCTTTCTATTTGGAGCATTAGCATCCTGCGACTATTTGATATCGTCGAGGCCTTTTTGTCTTGATTCCAGGCTCTTAATTCTTGAATCAAGATAGAATAAAAGGGTTGTTTCATTTGTTTGAAATAACCCTTTCTATTTGGAGCATTAGCATCCTGCGACTATTTGATATCGGCGAGGCCTTTTTGTCTTGATTCTTGGCTCTTAATTCTTGATTCTTTCTCTAATGCACTTCAATTTGCTCAGGTCGGCTGGCTACTATTTCGGGCTGATCTTTAAACAGCTCGAAAACGCCGGTAACACAAATTGCTTTTCGTTTAATATTGGGGAGGTCTAACGTTACCTTATTTCCTTTTATGGCGATAGTATATTTTTGGTGAGGATAAGCACCGCCCATGTTAAGCAGAGCAAGCGTATCGCTTACTATTTTGAGCGAGTAAACGGTATCACATAATGTACCTGTTTTACCCAGGCCTGCTTTAAAATCAGTAGCACTGAATTTATTTTGTGCCTTTACCGTACCTGCTAAAGCGGTTGCCAACAAAGCGGTTAATATCAGTTTTTTCATATACCCCTCATTATATAAACACGAATTTCATAAACTCGAATTTCACGAATGGCTTCGAATTTCACAAACGAAGCCATATTGATCCTTCAAAATCCAAATTATCAATACAGCACCTGCAATAATCCGCATGCTTATCAATTCGTGAAATTCGATACAATTGCTAAACGCCCTGCAAGTATTGGTGTGTATTGAAATTCGATACAATTATAGCAGCCCTGCTAATATTAGTGTCTAATCTTCATCCTCATCAACTTCGGGCGCTATGCCATCATCTACATTTAGGGTGAATGCCGATTCGGAGGCGCGGGTGGCAGCTTCTAAAGCGGCAATATCTGCAACGTCAGCATCTAAACGTTCGTTGCCGGTGTCCTGGCCTTCGTTTTGTTCGTATTCGTTGCCTGGATCTTTTTCGTCCTGGTTATCGTCAAGATTGGGATTTTCTGGAAGTGGCATAATGTGGTTGGTTTTTATTGTGTAACAGTATTAACGCTCATTAGGTTTTAAATTAAAGTTACATAAATAGCCGCCAAAACAACTTACAATCCACTGAAATAATATATCCCCGAAAATACGTATTTTTGTGCGTTTTTTGAAGCAAGCCTGTAAACCGACCGAAACGTAACACCTTTTGTAGCCGGACCATCATCAAGCAAAGCTGCTTTAATTAGCTTTTGAACACCGAATATGTTAGAGAAATTAGAACTGATATTTCAACGCTGGAAAACCGTTGAAGGCGAATTAAGCAATCCTGAAGTAATGCAGGATATGAAGCGCTATGCTCAGCTGAATAAAGAATATAAAGACCTTGCTAAAATTGTTGACGAGTATAACATATACCGTAACATTATGAGCAATATTGATAGCAATAAAGAAATACTGGCTACCGAAAAAGACGAAGAGTTTCGTGAAATGGCCAAAATGGAACTGGATGAGTTGTTGGGCAAACAGGAAGAGATGGAAGAAGCCATCCGCCTGATGCTGATCCCTAAAGATCCGGAAGATAGCAAAAACGCGATGGTAGAAATTCGCGGCGGTACCGGTGGCGATGAAGCCGCCTTATTTGCAGGCGACCTTTACCGCATGTATATGCGCTATTGCGAAAAACGTGGCTGGAAAACCGAGTTGGTTGATTATACCGAAGGCACCAGCGGCGGCTATAAAGAAATTGTATTTAACGTAATAGCCGAAGACGCTTACGGTACCTTAAAATATGAATCGGGCGTCCACCGCGTTCAACGCGTTCCTGATACCGAAACCCAGGGCCGGGTACATACGTCGGCCGCATCGGTTGTGGTATTGCCCGAGGTTGATGAGTTTGATATCGACCTGCAGGTTAGCGATATCCGCAAGGATTTATTCTGCGCATCGGGCCCGGGCGGTCAATCGGTAAATACAACCTACTCGGCCGTGAGGTTAACCCACTTGCCTACGGGTATTGTGGCGCAGTGCCAGGATCAGAAATCGCAATTAAAAAACTACGATAAAGCACTACAGGTATTGCGTTCGCGCGTATACGAAATGGAGCTGCAAAAGCACCTGGAAGAAACATCCAAAAAGCGCAAAACCATGGTATCAACCGGCGATAGGTCGGCCAAGGTACGTACCTACAACTACCCACAGGGGCGCTTAACAGAACACCGCATCGGTCTTACGATATACAACCTGCCCGGCGTATTAAACGGCGATTTACAGGAGATAATGGAAGCTTTACAGTTTGCAGAAAATGCAGAGAAACTAAAAGAAGGAACCGTAGTTTAAGGTGAAAGGCAAAAGGAGAAAGGTAAAAGGAGAAAGGTAAAAGGTTTGCCGGTCTGCTTTTTAGGACTTGACAACACTTGAATAATATCAAAAGGCTTTTAGTAGTATGCTAAAGGCCTTTCTTTTTTTGTTGAGACTTTTTGGGCTTTTCGCTATCTTTAGTAAACACTACAACTATGGACGAACCAGAAAAACTCGATCGTATTATTGAGGCCCGCATGAAACTTAAAGCCCGGTTTGAGGAAAAGATGAAGCTTACCCCATCTGTAGCCGACGACAAACCCCGCGGTACCGGTGCACCAAACAGGCACGGCATGCCAGCTATCCCCATAGGGCAAACAGTCACTGTTAAATGGCCTGTGCTCGATTTGGGGTACCAGCCCAATATACCAACCGAAAAATGGAGACTGACTATTGATGGCGCCGTTGATAACCCGGTTAAGCTTACCTGGAAACAGTTTATGGATTTGCCCCAAACCAAAGATACATCCGATTTTCATTGTGTAACCACCTGGTCGAAGCTAAATATGCCCTGGAAAGGTGTTAGCCTGCTTGATATTGCAGCATTGGTGCACCCCAAAGAAAACGCCACCCACATTATGTGCTACGGGTACGACACATATAGCACCAATATTTCTTTAGAGGAGGCGCTAAAGCCCGATGTGTTGTTGGTTCATACTTTTGAAGGACAGCCCTTACCAATAGAACACGGCGGCCCTGTACGGATGATTACCCCACAACTTTATGCCTGGAAGGGCTCAAAGTGGATAAAACGGATTGAGTTTTTAACCGAAAACAAATTAGGTTTCTGGGAAGATCGTGGCTATTCAAACACAGCCTACCCCTGGCGAAACGACAGGTATAGCGATTAACAGAAAGCTAACGTTTTGCCAAAATAGCTTTCTGCCTTAAGCGCCTCTACGGTTTCGCTGTAATTTTTGCCGATTGCTCCAGTTCGCTGCTTACCGAATCGTCAAAATATAAACGATAAATTACCCATTCATTTTTGGGCTTGTAAAACATAAATGTAAACCGCAGGGGCTGGTTTTGGTGTTTTACCAGGTAGCTGTACAATACCAGGCTGTTGGATGCTTTACGCTGAACGATAAGATCTTTGCCGGTATAAGCGCCAATAAGGCTGCGTGTAGTATCTATTTTTGAAATAAGTTTAACCAGGCTGTTGGAATCAATAAGCGGATTGGTTTTAAATATATCAATCATCGCTTTTGTGGTGCTCTCTTTATCGTAACTCCTGAAAAACTTTTCTATAAGGGTTGTGGGCGCTATGATTCCTGCTGCTGTTGGCGTTTTGGCGGCAGCTTCGGGTTTTGCTGTCGTAGCAGTTTGGGCCGATACACGGCTACCGGCTGCAACTGTAAGCATAATTAAAACAATAAGCCCTATGGCTTTAAAACGAGGATTTTGCATACTAATGGTATTTGTGTGCCTAAAATAGGGAATTTATACAAAAAGCCGCCTATCTGCTTGTTATATAAATATGCTTGATGAGAGATTTATCAGCACTTATTAAGGTAACTGAAATAGGATTTTAAGCTTACTATTCATATCTGTGAGGTCATTCGCCGAAAGTCTGCCCAAGAGCCCCTTTGCTAACGACCTGTCAAGGGTAGCAATTTTGCTTGTCCTGATAAGAGATTGCTTCCTTAATCCATTTGATGGATTTGGCATCAACATAGTGCCTGTCGGTTCCTGCCAGCTGGTTTGTGTTGTAATGAAGCAAACGGTTAGATCAAGATTGGTGTTAGCGAGTACCACTTCAGGCTTTAATTTACTACCGCTCAGGTCGGTAAAAGGAAAAGTAATAGGCACAATGTCGCCCTTAGCCATTGTAAACCTCTTTTAAATCTACTACAGAATATAGCTCTTCCTCGTTATTTAAAAAGTCAAAAGTGTTACTGTCAGCGGCAAGTTTTTGTATGCCCTGAGTTAATTGGCGTTCTTCGTAACGTTTACTTACAAAGTCTGCAAAGTCAGAAATTTCTTCTGCTTTGTCCTCCGGCAATTGGTTAATTGCTTTAACTGTGCGCTCAATGATTGCCTGTCTTGTCATGTCCAAATGGTTTATATTCAAATATAAGAAATTATGCACATTAAGACCCTTACGGTAATATATACAATCAGGAAAATTGCTTTAAAATTAAAGACAAAAAGAAGGCACCTATGGAGCCAAATTGTGCGGGTGGATGTAATGCTATAAACACGTGACTCCGCTGGAGTCAACAGTTGCGGGTTTATAACTCCAGCGGAGTTTCGTGTTTATAGTAAAAAAAGTAATAGTTTTTGGCTCCGTAGGTGCCTCCTGTTTTAAAAGCGATTTCCCTGATATATACAACAGGGAAATTGCTTTTAAAAACTTGATGCAGAAAGAAAGGTAACTCGGGGTCAAGAGATGCATTTGAAGTTTTGTTCTACAAATAATTGGTAGCAATATTTATCTAAAATTCTTTTATGCCTCGCAGGGGCCGCCTATCCCGGCATTTATTACAATATATAAGGATGTACTGCGTAATGAGGCTACGCTACAGTGAATTAACCTGGCGAATCGGCACAGTAGGTGTTAAAAGCACACTTCATCGCGGTTAAAAAGCTAAATTCCTAACAATCAGGCCAAAAAATTCAAAATAAATTCACTTTAAATCAAATAAAATGCAAAATCATTTGAAAAAAGAATAATTATGTGTTAAATTCGCAATGATGGCATTCATAAAAAAAATATTCTTTGTATTATTTTTTTTCCAGCTTTCTTTAGCTGCATCTGCCAATGCGGAAATAATTTTAAAACACTACAGCAAGTGGGGTTCAACGGCCGATGCAATCTCTAAGCTGCACCGCAAACTCATCAACATTGCCCAACAACAGGAAGTAAGTGACGATACTTCAGAATCCGGCGGCGGCCAAAACAACCGTGCAGGTGTTTATGTAAGGTTTGTTCATATTCGTACAAACTATTCGGCAATTCTGCTCCCCGCAGATCAATCTCTGCCAGGTGTTGTTTCCAAATTTGTAAAACATGAGGTAACGCAAAATATTATCCGTGATGCATGCCTCCCGGCCTATTATAACTTCCTGTTCAGGTTAAGCCCGTTCTGATTCCTTTTCTAAAGTAATGCACTGCTTGTGCAGATAACCCAAACCATCTTTATTATTAATTAACATAGCCATTTTGGTACGTGAAAGTTACCACTATGCTTATAACCCCATCTTAAAATGAAAACATTCAAAGCAATACTGCCTTTACTGGCAATTATAACATCTATATACGTCACGGGTTGCTCCTCAAAAGCTCAAACTACACAAGAGGAAGCCACCGACACCCTACAACTACCTGTATTTACATTAAACACGCGCGATACGGTTATCCAAAAACCTTACGTAGCCGACATTCAGGCATTAAAAAATATCGATATCCGTTCGCGCGTTCGTGGTTTTTTAGAAAAAGTATTTATTGATGAAGGCGCGTCGGTACAAAAAGGCCAGCTCCTTTTTAAACTGAACGACCAGGAATTTAAAGTAAACCTCACCAAAGCCAAAGCCGCCCTAAGTAATGCCGTGGCCGATGCCAAGGCAACCGCCCTGGAAGTTGACCGGGTTAAAATGCTGGTTGATAAAAAAGTGATCTCCAAATCGGAGCTTGAAGTGGCCGAATCAAAGCTGAGCGCCGATAAAGCAACTATTGAAGAGGCCCGTTCCATGGTGCAAAGCGCCGAAGATCAGTTGGCCTATACCTACATCCATGCCCCTTTTGATGGTATTGTGGATAGGATCCCCCTTAAATCGGGCAGTTTGATTGACGAGGGCACGCTGCTCACCAGCCTGTCGGATATCAGCTCGATGTATGCTTACTTTAGTTTTCCCGAAAATGAATACCTGCAATATGTTCGTAAACGCAAAACCGCGCCAGGTAAAACAAGCGATAAAGTAAAGCTGGTATTGGCCGATGGTTTGGATTTTCCGTACGAAGGAGAGATTGAAACAGTTGAAGCCGAAATTGAACAAAAAACCGGATCAATTAACTTTAGGGCACGGTTCCCTAATCCGCAAAAACTGTTAAGGCATGGCGCTACCGGCAAGCTATACATATCAACCCGGGCAGATAACGTGGTCATGGTGCCCCAACAATCGGTATTTGATATCCAGGATAAAAGCTACGTGTATATAGTTGATGAAAATAACCAGCTGCACATGCATGCTTTTGTACCGCAAACCCGTTTTTCCAGCTATTATATTGTAAAAGATGGATTAAAGGCAGGCGACAAAATTTTGCTGGAAGGCACCCAAAATGTACGCGATGGAATGACCATCAGGCCAAGGAAACTTAACAGGGACTCGTTATTAGCTATGAAGTAGTTTTTTAAGTCTTTAGTCATAAGCCCAAAGTCTCAAGTCAGAAGTTTCTTCTATGAACCTTTCGTCTTGGAACTGATGCTGCTGTAGTGTTTTGACTTAAAACTAAAGACTTCCGACTCCAGACTTAATACTCCTTCGTTTACTGTATACAAACTCTGATAAAGTATGTTCGAAACATTTATAAAGCGACCGGTGCTGTCGCTTGTTATATCTTTAATAATAACCCTGCTGGGTGTGCTGGCGTTGATAACCCTGCCGGTTACCCAGTTTCCCGATATTGTGCCCCCATCCGTAACTGTAACGGCCAACTATACCGGCGCCAATGCCGAAGTTTGCGCCAAAGCTGTGGCCACCCCGCTTGAACGCGCCATTAACGGCGTCCCGGGCATGACCTACATGACCACCGTTTGCAGTAACGATGGGCTTACGGTGATCCAGATTTATTTTAACGTTGGGGTTGACCCCGACCAGGCTGCTGTAAACGTACAGGGCCGCGTTGCCACTATTATCGACGAGATGCCCGAAGAGGTGATTAAAGCCGGGGTAACCACCGAAAAAGAGGTAAACAGTATGCTGATGTACCTGAACATCATCAGCGAAGACCCCGGCATGGACGAGAAATTCATCTACAACTTTACTGACATCAACGTACTGCAGGAATTAAAACGTATTGACGGTGTTGGCCGTGCCGAAATTATGGGCGCCAAAGAATACTCTATGCGGGTTTGGTTAAAGCCCGATAGGATGATGGCTTACAAGGTATCTACCGATGATGTTATTGATGCTATCCGCGCACAAAACGTGGAGGCGGCACCGGGTAAAACCGGGCAAAGCTCAGACAAATCACCGCAAATGCTGCAATATGTTTTGCGCTATCCGGGCAAATTTTTCGAGCCCAAACAATATGAAAATATTGTTATCCGTGCCGAAGAAGGCGGCTCTGTATTAAAACTGAAAGAAATTGCCGATGTTGAATTTGGCTCGCTTACCTACAGCATGGTATCCAATACCGATGGTAAGCCCTCGGCATCTATCATGATAAAACAACGCCCCGGCTCAAACGCCCGGGATGTTATCAACAACATTAAAACCCGCATGACGGAGCTTAAGAAAAGCTCGTTCCCGGCCGGTATGAGTTTTAACGTAAATTATGATGTGTCGCGCTTTTTGGATGCATCTATCCATGAAGTACTGCGCACTTTGGTAGAGGCTTTTATACTGGTATTTATTGTAGTATTCATTTTCCTGCAGGATTTTCGCTCAACATTGATACCGGCTTTGGCTGTACCCGTAGCGCTGATTGGTTCGCTGTTTTTTATGCAGTTGCTGGGTTTTTCTATTAACCTGCTTACGCTATTCGCGCTGGTACTGGCTATTGGCATTGTGGTAGATAACGCCATTGTAGTTGTTGAGGCGGTGCACGTAAAAATGACCGAAGAGCATATGAACGCTATGGATGCTACCATACAGGCCATGAAGGAAATTAGCGGGGCTATTGTGGCCATTACACTGGTGATGTCGGCAGTATTTGTGCCGGTGGCTTTTATGTCGGGCCCTGTAGGGGTATTTTACCGGCAGTTTTCACTTACGCTGGCTATATCTATTGTTATATCTGGTATAAACGCGTTAACGCTTACCCCAGCACTTTGCGCCATTATGCTAAAGCATAACCCCGAGCCTAAAAAGAAAACCCTTACCCAACGTTTTTTTACCGGCTTTAATAAACGTTATGACGGCCTGCAAAACAAGTACTCGGGCTTTATGACCTTCCTTTCGCCTCGCAAAGGAATAACCATCGCTTTATTGATAGGTTTTTTTGTGCTTACCTGGGGCACCAGCGCTATTTTGCCAACCGGCTTTATACCTACCGAAGACCAGGGTATGATTTACGTAAACGTAACTACGCCTGCCGGTGCAACAGTTGAGCGTACCGAACAGGTTTTAAAAGAGATAGCAAGTAAAACCAAAAGCATCAAGGCAATTGAGTCGGTATCCACCTTATCGGGCTATAGTTTGGTGAACGAAATTGCGGGCGCATCCTACGGCATGGCCATGATTAACCTGAAACCATGGGATGAACGCAAGGAATCGTTAGAGGATATTATTGCCACACTAACAGAGAAAACCAAAAACATAGGCGACGCATCTATCCAGTATTTTCCGCCGCCAACGGTGCCGGGCTTTGGTAACTCCAGCGGTTTCGAGATCAGGGTACTTGACCGTACCGGCCAGGGCGACCTGCAAAAAGCAGCTAAAGTAACTAAGGACTTTGTGGATGCGCTAAATGCCTCGCCCGAAATTTCCGGCGCGTTTACCAGTTTCGATCCCAATTTTCCGCAGTACATGATCTCTGTCGATCAGCAAACAGCGGCCCAAAAGGGAATTACGGTTGATAAAGCCATGTCGACCCTGCAAACCTTAATGGGTAGCTTTTATGCTTCCAACTTTATCCGTTTTGGGCAAATGTACAAGGTGATGGTACAGGCCGCGCCCGAATACCGCGCTCGCCCCGAGGATGTTTTAAACCTGCAGGTTAAAAACGATAAGGGCGAAATGGTGCCCTTTTCCACCTTTGTTAAAATGGAAAAAGTTTTTGGCCCCGAGCAGCTTACCCGCTACAACATGTACACATCGGCTATGGTTACCGGCGATGCGGCCAAAGGCTTCAGCAGCGGCGATGCCAACGCCGCTATTGAACGGATAGCCAAACAAAAGCTGCCTAAAGGCTATGCCTTTGAATGGTCGGGTATGACGAGGGAACAAATCTTATCGGGCAACCAGGCCATCTACATTTTCATCATCTGTTTAATATTTGTTTATCTGCTGCTGGCCGCCCAGTATGAAAGCTTTTTGCTGCCGCTGCCCGTTATCCTGTCGTTACCTACCGGTATTTTCGGAGCATTTTTCTTTTTAAAGATATGCGGATTAGAAAACAATATCTACGCCCAGGTAGCCCTGGTAATGCTGATAGGCTTGCTGGGTAAAAACGCCATCCTGATAGTAGAATTTGCCATTCAGCGGCAAAAAGAGGGCTTAACCATTGTTAAAGCCGCTATTGAAGGCGCAGTATCCCGCTTACGGCCCATCCTGATGACATCGCTGGCCTTTATCGCCGGTTTAATTCCGTTATGTATTGCCGATGGCGCGGGTGCCATGGGTAATCGATCTATAGGTACCGCAGCCGCGGGTGGCATGTTGATGGGCACCATCTTCGGTGTAATATTAATCCCCGGCCTGTATGTAATATTTGCCGGAATTGCAGCGCGTAAACATAAAACGCCCCAAGAGCCGCTTACCGAAATGCACCATGAAATGGAAATTGTTAACTAATGAAAAAGCTACCCATGCTAAAAAAAGCAAATTTATATATACTAAGTACCGCGTTTTTATTGATTATAACGACAGGATGCAAAACCTACAAACCTGTTACCGGGCAGGAAGCTGCCGCGAATTTACCAGGCACTTTCACCGGAGCTAACGACACCGCCACAGTAGCAACTTTGCCCATTAACCAGTTTTTTGCCGACCAAAAACTGATTGCCCTTATTGATACCGCTCTTAAAGCCAATCCCGATATCCTCACTGCCTTGCAACGCATGGAGGTATCGCGATCAAGCCTAAGGTTCAGCGCATCAAAGCTATTGCCAACCGTAAATATTGCCGCAAATGCAGGCCTCGAGAAATATGGCGACTATACACAAAATGGTGTTGGTAATTACGACACCAACTTCTCGCAAAATATCAACAGCAGGCAACACATCCCCAACCCTGTGCCTAACTATTTCCTGGGCTTTCAAAGCTCCTGGGAAGTTGACCTGTGGGGAAAATTAAACAGCCAGAAAAAAGCAGCCTTTGCCAGGTTCCTGGCCAGTCAAAGCGGATACCGGCTAATTACTACTCAGCTTACGGCGCAAATAGCCGGGCTGTATTACCAATTACTGGCGCTTGATGCCGAGTTGGCTATCATAAAAAAAAATATAGCGCTACAGGATAACGCGCTGGAAATAGTAAAAATTCAGAAAATGGGTGGCCGGGCCACCGAGCTGGCGGTACAACAGTTTGAGGCCCAGCTAGCGCGGACCAAAGGCCTGCAATACACAACCCTGCAGCAAATAACCGAGACTGAAAACCAGCTTAATTTTTTATCGGGTAGTTTCAAAGGAAAAATTACGAGGGATACCTCTATCATGAAAATTGCTTTGCCGGTAATTATCGGGGCGGGTGTTCCGTCACAGTTATTGCTTAACCGTCCCGATATCCGGGCGGCCGAGTTGGAACTTACGGCCATGAATGCCGATATTAAAGCGGCCAGGGCCAACTTTTTTCCTACGCTTACCTTAACGTCATACGCGGGCTATAACAGCTTTAACGCGGGTTTGCTATTTAACCCGGCCTCGTTTACCTACGGATTAATTGGCGGGCTTACAGCGCCTGTATTTAACCGCAAGGGCATAAAGGCAGAATATGAACGTACCATTGCCGAAGAGAAAATAGCAGTTTATAATTACCAGAAAACAATCTTGTCGGGTTTCCAGGAGGTTAATAATAACCTGAGCGGTATTGGTAACTATAAGCAGGCCTTTGAGTTTAAGCAACAGGAGTTACAATCGCTTAATAACGCGTTATCGGTAGCCAATGATCTTTACCTGGTTGGCCGCGCCAATTACCTGGAGATCATCACCGCCCAGCGCAGCGTTCTGGATGCCGAACTGGAACTAACCAACATTAAACGTAATATATTCCTAAGCTCGGTGAATTTGTACCAGGCTGTGGGCGGGGGATGGCGGTAGGCTGATTGGTTACGAAAAAAGCTGTCATAGCGTCGTCGTTCCTTTTTACCCCCCCCCCCCGGCACGTTGTAGATCCCAGACTTACGAAGTTTTTAAAACTTCGTAAGTCTTTCGCCGGTTTATCATTTACCCTTCAAAGACCGCGAATCCTAACACTTAATAAAGGCACATTTGTGAATTCGCACCTCGCAATCATGGTAATTTGGATCTTTCCCCGGTTATCAGCAATTACCTTTTCTTCAAAAATTCCGTTTTAAGCACAATGCTCATGCCGTCAATTTTACAATCAACTTCTTTGTCGTCATCAGTAAGGCGTATTTTTTTTACCAGCGTACCTTGTTTAAGCGTTACGCCGCCGCCTTTAACTTTTAAAGTTTTTATCAGCGTTACCGAATCGCCATCGTTCAGGATGTTGCCGTTGCTGTCTTTTACGTTTGATTCTGCCATTGTGTATTTGTATTAAAGTAAAAAGCCCGATGCAAATACCGGGCTTTTTGATATTATTTAAATTTTAAAAGCGACAAGCAAAAATCCTGTCAATCCTGTAAAATCCTTAAATCGTGTTATTATTTAGTAACGTACATTACCTCTTTAACGGCTTTAACAACCCTTTCCGGGTTTGGCAGGTATTCCTGTATTAAAGTTGGTGCATAAGGCAACGGAACATCGCCACCCATGATACGCAGAATAGGCGCATCAAGGTAATCAAAAGCATCTTTTTGTACTTTGAAAGCAACCTCGGTAGCTATTGAGCCTAAAGGCCAGCTTTCTTCAATAATTACCAAACGGTTTGTTTTTTTAACCGAATTGATCACGGTTTCATAATCAATTGGGCGTACGGTACGTAAGTCGATCACTTCGGCGTTGATGCCTTCTTTTGCTAGCTCGGCAGCAGCGGCAATAACCACCTTCATGATTTTACCGAAACCAACCAAAGTTACATCGGTGCCTTCGGTTACCACCTTGGCTTTACCCAATGGGATATAGTAAGTTTCTTCAGGTACTTCGCCTTTATCGCCATACATTAACTCCGACTCCATAAAAATAACCGGATCCGGATCCAATATGGCAGATTTTAGTAAACCTTTTGCATCGTAAGGGTTCGACGGAACAACAACCTTTAAACCTGGGCAGTTGGCATACCAGTTTTCAAAGCATTGTGAGTGCTGCGAACTAAGCATACCCGCATTACCGGTTGGGCCGCGGAAAACGATTGGCACAGAAAACTGGCCACCGCTCATCGACATGATTTTGGCTGCACCGTTGATGATCTGATCGATAGCCACTAACGAAAAGTTAAAGGTCATGAACTCGATGATCGGGCGTAAGCCATTCATAGCCGAGCCAATACCGATACCGGCAAAGCCCAATTCAGAGATGGGCGTATCAATAACGCGTTTTGCGCTAAATTCGTCAAGCATGCCCTGGCTTACTTTATAGGCGCCATTGTATTCGGCAACCTCTTCACCCATCAGGTATATGGTATCGTCGTTGCGCATTTCTTCGACCATGGCCTCACGCAGCGCTTCTCTGAATTGTATTTCTCTCATTATATTGTATAAAATGATGTTTTTTGCGACCGCAAATATAATCACTAATGTGTGAAATGCAATTGCAGCCCATCTACTTTGCATTTTTAGTACAGATATTTTACAAATTGTACTTACATTGCCTGTATAAACCCTGTCGCAATGAAATTTCCATCCATTAAAACACTCGCCGAAGGCTTTTTATCTACTTTAAAACAATATCCCTTTGAGTTATTATTTGCACTCGCAGGCACTATTGCAGGTACCATCGAGGTAGAATTGCGTCACCTTAACCGGGTGCATGAGGGCTGGCTGATGCGGGGGGTAATGACGGCCAACCTGGGTTTGTTGTTGAGCCTGTCGGCAACACTGTTTACACAAAGCCGTGAAATGACAAAACAAAGCAGGCGCATCATAAAAGTTATAGCTGCTATCTTCGCGGCATCGCTTGTTTTTATTATAGACCCTACCGCCCGCGAGGCCGATTATATCCGATTTTTCCTGCTATCGCTTTCGTTTCATTTACTGGTTGCCTTTGCTGCGTTTACGGGTAAGGGGCAGGTAAACGGTTTTTGGCAATTTAATAAAACATTGTTCCTTCGTTTTTTAACCAGCGTATTGTACGGTGTGGTTTTGTTTTTAGGGATAGCTGCCGCCATTGCCGCTACTAACTTTTTATTCAACTTTAAGTTTGAGTGGGATACTTATGCCATACTTTGGGTTTGGATAGTGGGCTTGTTTACCACCACCTTTTTCCTGGCTGGCGTACCTGCCGATACGCGTACGCTTAACGACGATTTGAGCTACCCCAAAGCATTGAAAATATTTACCCAGTTTGTATTGATCCCACTATCAACCATATATGTGCTTATTTTATTAGCTTACGAGATTAAGATCATTACACTTTGGAGCCTGCCAAAAGGCCTGGTATCAAATCTTATTTTAAGCTATGCGGTGTTTGGGGTGCTGTCATTATTGCTGATATATCCCATTCGTGAACATGATGGCAATAAATGGATCAAAATTTATTCGCGCAGCTTTTATTTTTTATTGATCCCCCTGTTGGGCCTGCTGTTTGTGGCAGTTGGTGCGAGGGTTTTCATGTATGGCATCACCGAATGGCGTTATTTTTTAATCACGCTTGCCTGCTGGCTGTTGTTTATTTCTGTTTACTTTTTAGCTTTTAAAAAGCAGAATATAAAGCTTATCCCGATCTCGTTATGTATAGTAACCCTTTTATCTGTTTACGGCCCGCAAAGCGCATTTTCGGTTAGCATGTATTCGCAAAGGCGCATTATAGTTAGGTTTTTTGAAAAGCACAATGCGTTGAAAAATGGCAAATTCATCGCGGTTGATAGCACAAAGGTGCGCGAAAAAGACGGCAGTAAAGCTGTGGCATCTTTAAATTATTTCATCTATAAATACGATATCACGCCCTTGCAGCTGTATTTTAACAAGGATCTTACCGCATTGTCCGATTCGTTAGGTAAGTTGAAAAGCAGGGATTGGCGTACTACGGGCGATTATGGACGCAGAGAGTTAAGGGAAAGCAAGTATGAGTGGGCCCGAATTTCCCTTGGCCTGCATCATTTTGAAACCTGGTACAACGAGAATGATAACGTTATGACCTATTACTATACATTTAGCAAAAAAGAAAAAATGGTAGTTGTAAAGGGCTATGATATAACACTCGCCGCCGATGAGTATGCTGATACCCTGACTAATAATTTCAGCGGCATTCAAATTAAGCAAACACAACCAGCGAACGGGTCATTTACCTTAAAACTCAATAGCGAAACTTTTAATTTCAGACCTTTTGATGTTGCCCATAAACTTTTGGCAGATACAGCGACTCTTAATAAATATCACACGCCTACAGAGTCAGAATATTATAAAAATTATGATCTGCCTGCTAAAGAAACTTTACTTATAAAAGAAACGGCTACGTGTAAGGTAGCCTTTCAGATCAACAGTATAAATTTTAACATTACCGGAAAAGAGAAACCAGCCGACATAAAAATATTGGGCACCTATTTAATCAAAATAAAGTAGGTGCCCATAGTATCAATTCACCTGTATTACCACCGGCAGCCCTTGCATTTCCTTAACCGATTTTGCCATCCGTTTAATAAACATATAATTGGTTGTGCCACCAATAACAGCGCCAACAACCGGTACTAATCTTTCGGCAGTACGCACGCCTAAGTTTAAGATGATCTTTTCGGCTATGCTTTCCATCATCGTTTTGCTGAGGGCAATGCCGGTTTCTACTTTAAAAGATATAGCTACCAGTTTCATAAACTCGTCGAACCCCATTTGGTAGCTGCCCCTATTATGGTACATAATAGCCATGGTAACCCTGAATTGTTGGGTTATCAGGTTTAATACATCCACAGGCATGCCAATCACCATAGTTAAAACACCGCCGCTGCCCGATATAGCACCACTACCGGCAGCCATAATTGCGCATTGGTTTATAAATTTATCAAGGCCCAATTTATCGACGCCCTTTTTTACGTTCAATTGGTCGATATGATCAAACACCTGCTTAAACCCATCGTGCGATAATTGTTCGGAGTAGTGTTTTATATCGGTTCCTATTTGCTTTAATGATTTCATTTTTATCGGTTTATATGAAAAAGGGCAAGCCTTTGTATATTTGATATGCTATTCCCGTGCCAGTTTGTAAAACATGTAAATATGGCGGGCATGGGTCGGCGCTTTGTAATTAAGTGACGCCATATATGGCAAACCCCATAAGTATCATGCTTGTTTTGTAAATTTGTGGTTCATAAAAATTTTAAGCCCAGTTGAAAAATAATATTCTTATTGTTGATGATGTACATCCCATATTTATGGAGCAGGCTGAAGCCAAGGGTTATACATGCGATTATAGGCCAACTATAAAATCCGAAGAAGCTTTACAGATTATTGGTAATTATGCGGGCCTGGTTATCCGGTCGAAATTCCTGGTAACCAAACAGATTTTTGATTTGGCCACCAACCTGCAATTTGTTGCCCGCGCCGGCGCCGGCATGGATAATATTGATGAGGCCTACGCCGCCCAAAAAGGCATCAAACTTATTAACGCGCCCGAAGGAAATTCTGACGCGGTAGGCGAACATGCTATTGGCCTGCTGCTTTCGCTGATGAATAATTTTAACCGGGGCGATGCCGAGATCAGGAACGGCAAATGGGAACGTGAGGGTAACCGCGGTTATGAACTTAAAGGAAAAACAGTAGGCATTATTGGCTATGGCCATATGGGGCAAAGCTTTGCCCGTAAGCTTTCCGGTTTCCAGGTTGATGTAATTGCCTACGATAAGTATAAAACCGGTTTCAGCGACCGTTATGCACGCGAAGTAAGCATGGAGCAGATAGTAAAGCTGAGCGATGTGCTGAGCATACACGTGCCCCTGACTGCCGAAACCAACGGTTTGGTTGACGATGAGTACCTTTTTCATTTTAAAAAACCCATTTTCCTCATCAACACCTCCCGTGGCAAAACCGCAAAAGTAAGCAGTGTATTAAAAGCCATTAAGGAAGGTAAAATATTAGGTGCAGGATTAGACGTGCTTGAAGTGGAAAAATTCCCCACCCTGGCCGAGCAGGCATGGTACGACGAGTTGCGCCAAAGCGGCAAGGTTATCCTGAGCCCCCACGTTGCCGGCTGGACGTTTGATTCGTACAGGAAGATAAGTGAGGTGATGGCGGAGAAATTGGTTAGAGTGGTTGATTAGGTGAGTGGTTGATTAAGTTGGACTACGTTGAAATAAATTTCTATAAACGATGCAAAAAAACTTAATCAACCTAATCTAACCCAATCAACCACTCACCTCCTCCAAATAAATTTGCATATTAAAACTTAAATCACTTATCTTCGTTTAATACTAAACAAGACTATGTAGGCATGGCCCATATAGTCTTGTTTGTTTTTATAGTCGTTGCGTCCTTCTTAAAAAAGGGAGGGCGGTTTTTTTTGGACAACCAATAGGATAAACAATAATTAATTTACGTGTTATGGCAGAGGTATCATACTTTACCAAGGATGGTTTAGAAAAACTAAAAGAAGAATTACAAAGGTTAAAAACAACCGGCCGGTCGGATATATCAAAACAAATTGCTGAAGCGCGCGATAAAGGTGACTTGTCTGAAAATGCCGAATACGACGCCGCTAAAGAAGCGCAGGGCTTGCATGAAGCTAAAATTTCGCAAATGCAGGAAGTGTTGGCCAACGCCCGTTTGCTGGATGAATCCAAACTGGATACGTCAAAAGTATTGGCACTATCTATCGTTAAAATCAAAAACCTTAAAAACGGCGCCACCATGAGCTACCAGCTGGTAGCCGAAAGCGAAGCCGATATGAAAGCTGGTAAAATATCAGTAGCATCGCCCATAGCCAAAGGCCTTTTAGGCAAAAAAGTAGGCGAAAAAATTGAGATCACTGTACCGGCGGGTAAAATTGAATTTGAAATACTGGAAGTTAGCCGTTAGTTATTGGTTGATTAGGTTGGATTGGGTTGATTGAGTTAGCTCTCCGTAAACTTAATCAACCACTCACCTAATCAACTTAATCAACCTCAAAATGAATATCTTTTCAAAAATTATAGCAGGCGAGATCCCGGCGTACGTTGTTGCCGAGAGTAATGAGTTTTTAGCTTTTTTAGATATCAACCCACTGGCCGAAGGGCATGTGCTGGTGATTCCGAAAAAAGAAGTTGATTACATTTTCGACCTGGATGATGAAACTTATACCGGTTTGCAAATATTTGCCAAAATTGTGGCTACGGCTATTAAAAAGGCAATACCATGCAAAAAGGTAGGGGTGGCTGTTATCGGCCTCGAAGTGCCGCATGCCCATATTCACCTTATCCCCATGAACCGGGTTGATGACCTCAATTTCTCGCGGCCCAAACTAAGCTTCAGCTCCGAAGAATTGAGTGTTACAAAAGATAGAATCAAAGCAGCTTTTTAAATACCTGAGTGCATCGGTTCTGAAAAAACAAAAGGGTATTGCATAAAGCAGTACCCTTTTGTTTTCAACGCTGTAGGCAAAACCATCCATGATTCGCTTTGCTTTGGTTAATAGGGAAATATCAGCAATGGTATTGTAACGTGGCCCGGGAGTGTTTTGGTCAAATAATACCCAATAATTTCTTTAAAATGAAACCGGTGGTTTACAAGTACCAGCATATCGTTATGCATCCCGTTAATTATAACGTCGACGGCCTTGTTAATATCTTTTTCCCTGATGTTGTTGAAGCCAACACCGTGACTATGTACATGGTCTGCAATTTGTTGGGTAAATAAGCGCTGCCCGTAACCGTCTTCAATATCCGGCAACCCTTTAGCCGACAAATGAGCTACGGATATACCTGCCTGCATAGGTTCGGCCAGTTGAACAAGATATTTTACTATGGCGGCGCGGCAATATCGTAAATCGGCAATATAAGTAATACGCTCTATAGGCTTTAATACCCAGCTTTCGGGTACTATCAATAACGGGCACAGTACTCTATTTAAAACACTTTGCAAATTCAATTGCGCTTGTCCTGGTTCATCTTTTAATGCAGCTGCACTTCCACTCACCATTAACCAAATGTTTTTTTTGATGATCATCGCAGCAAATTGCGCGGCATCAACACCAGCTATATCCGCAGTTGATATTTCGGGCTGATAACCCACCGAATCGCGATTAATAGCATTTAACATCCGCACCAAGCGATTTTTTGCAATTAACAATGGCAACTGAATATTATCGCCAGCCATCACTTTTGCCAAGTCCATTTTGTTGACCTTATAGGTATTTGCAACTAAAATATTGGCCTGTACCGACTGGGCTATCTGGAGCGCCAATTTTGAAGCATTCGCTACAGCTAATGAACCGTCGTTAATTACTATAATCGTTTTCATAGGGTAGGGTTTATAATTTTCAAGTGTAAATTTCACAAATGCTTTTCACAGAAAACATGACGCCGGTCATTATAGAAATTGCTTGTGATCATCAATTATATATGCCTTATCAAGTCGGCTTCAATTGCTTTCAAACCGGCCTGTCTTTTTATAAAGATTTATCTTATATACAATAAGCTCGATTTTGTCGCCTACGTCGCTGTCGTTTTCGGTTATCCCATGTGAAGGGTGATTTGCCGGATGACTTGCTAGGGGCATGATGCGATGTATAAGGCCTTGCATCAGGCGTGCTTTTTCGTCTATGTCGGCTATTTCTTCAAAATGTCCCCAGGCTACTACACTTTTCCAGCTAAAAATGCTTTGAATGTCATCAACTTCAAAACATACTTCAGGATTCTTTCGCATCATTTCCATCTTTTTTCCATTTGCAGAATGGCTGTATATATACGGCGCGCTATAAACATAGTTTATCGGAACAATGTAAGTTGTTCCGTAAGCATGGCATGCTATACGCCCGGTAACCTGCTGTTTCAGCAAACTTTCTATCTGTAAGTCTGTAAGTGCTCCCAACATGATTTAAAATTTTAATTATTAGGAATGATTAACATATCAAAACTAAGGTTGGGCCAGCGGTTTAAAAATGACCGTTTAGTTGTTAAAAAGTGACGCCTGTCACTATCGTAATCTCTGGCATTTTATCAGGCAAGAGCGGAGCTGTGCCGGTACGGAGCCCGCAAAAGCATCTGGTGTACGCCTAAATTACAAATGGCTGGGAAGAAACTTCAAAAAACACATCGGTATATCCCCGAAAACTATTTATTGCTTAGCTGCTTTTTTGAATGTTATCGCGGTTTGGATTCATTTTCGTCTAAAGCTTTGCTGCAAACAGCGGATCAGTTGGAAAAGTTGGGGGATAAAAAAGGCGAATGCCTTTTAAGCAAAAAAAGCCTCAAATCTTTCGATTCAAGGCTTTCATTTTTAATGTAGCGGGAGCAGGACTCGAACCTACGACCTTCGGGTTATGAGCCCGACGAGCTACCAACTGCTCCATCCCGCACTGTTATTCTTATATGTTGCATTCCGTCATAACCTCGGAAAGTTGCTTCCAATTGTCAAAATGCAATTTGCACTCCGTTTTAATTGGACTGCAAAGATATAATTCGTTTCTTTGCAGTCCAAATATATTTTTAATTATTTTTATATGAGTCACCAGGCAGGTTTTGTAAGTATAATTGGTAAGCCCAATGCCGGGAAATCAACCCTTATGAACGCCCTTGTTGGCGAAAAAATGTCAATTATCACCCCAAAAGCGCAAACCACCAGGCACCGTATTTTGGGCATTGTTAACGATGATAACTACCAGATTGTGTTTTCGGATACGCCGGGGGTTATCAAACCACACTACGCGTTACACGAAAGTATGATGCACCAGGTAGATGGATCAATTGTTGATGCCGACCTGATTTTGCTGGTTACCGATATTTACGAAGAGTTTGACGAAACCGACGTGTTAAAAAAATTGGAAGGTTCGTTGGCGCCAATTGCTGTGCTTATCAACAAGATTGACCAAAGCGACGAGGAAACCGTAAAAAGGAAAGTGGAGTTTTGGCAGGAGAAGTTAAATCCCAAAGCCATTTTCGCAATATCGGCTTTACTGGGCCACAATATTAAAGCCATTATGGATTTTGTGATCGGCAATTTACCTGAGCACCCTGCCTATTATGAAAAAGATCAGCTGACGGACAGGAACGACCGCTTCTTTGCGTCAGAAATGATCCGCGCGCAGCTACTTAAACAATATAAAAAGGAAATTCCTTACAGCGCCGAGGTAATTGTAACCGCTTTTGTTGAAGGCGAAAAGCTGCACCGCATCAGTGCCGAAATTATTGTGGAGCGCGATTCGCAAAAAAACATCATTATTGGCCAGGGCGGCAGCATGCTTAAAATAGTAGGTACCTATGCCCGCCGCGATATGGAAGAGTTTTTCCAAAAGAAAATTTTCCTGGAGATGTTTGTAAAAGTGATTCCCGACTGGCGCAGCAAAAAAAATTACCTTAAAAAATTCGGATACGAAGGGTAAGAAGACTCTTAGAATCAAGAGGCAAGAATCAAGACAGTTTTCTGCTTCGCTAATAAAATTTCATTTATATATAGAACAGGAATTTTAAGATAGATAGATTTGCATAAATCTTGACTCTTGGTTCTTGATTCTTGACTCTAATTTAAACACATGAGTAACATAGTAGCCATAGTTGGTCGCCCTAACGTAGGCAAATCAACTTTATATAACCGCTTAACCGAAACCCGTAAAGCCATTGTCGACGATTTTAGCGGTGTAACCCGCGACAGGCACTACGGTGTATCCGAGTGGACCGATCACCAGTTTACTGTAATTGATACCGGCGGCTATGTAGCCAATTCTGCTGATATTTTTGAGGCCGCCATTCGTGAGCAGGTAGAAATAGCTATCGAGGAAGCATCGGTTATTTTGTTTATGGTTGATGTTACCACGGGCATTACCGACCTTGACGATGAAATTGCTACCATGTTGCGTAAAAGTAAAAAGCCGGTTTTTGTGGTAGTAAACAAACTGGACAACAACGCGCTATTATCTGATGCTACCGAGTTTTATAGCCTTGGCCTGGGCGAGATCTATAGCATCTCATCCATGACAGGCTCGGGAACAGGCGAGTTGCTTGACGAAGTTGTAAAGCATTTTGACGACGAGGTACTGGAAGAAAACACCCGCCCTAAATATGCCATTGTAGGCCGTCCAAATGTGGGTAAATCATCGATCATTAATTCGTTAATAGGTAAAGACCGCAACATAGTAACCCCGATTGCCGGTACCACGCGCGATTCTATCCACATCCATTACAACCAGTATGGGCATGATTTTATGCTGATTGATACTGCCGGGATGCGTAAAAAAACCAAGGTTAAAGAAAATATTGAGTTTTACTCGGTAATGCGTACCATTAAAGCATTGGAAGAAGCCGACGTAATTATCCTGATGATTGATGCAGTTGAAGGCATCGAATCGCAGGATATCAACATCTTCCACCTGGCCGAAAAAAACAAGAAAGGTATCATGGTTGTGGTGAATAAATGGGATTTAATTGAGAAAAATAATAAAACCGTTAAGGTTTTTGAAGAGATGATCCGCGAGAAGATTGCGCCATTTACGGATGTACCTATCGTGTTTACATCTGTTACCGAAAAGCAACGTGTGCTAAAAGTAATTGATGTAGCCAACCAGGTTTACCAAAATCGCGCCCGTAAAATAGCTACCTCCAAACTGAACGAGGTAATGCTGCCTATTATCGAAAACTATCCGCCACCATCCATCAAAGGCAAATACGTAAAAATTAAATACATCACCCAAATTGCAGGCTCCTCGCCCATGTTCGCGTTCTTCTGTAATTTGCCGCAATATGTAAAGGAACCTTACTATCGCTTTATCGAAAACAAGCTAAGGGAAAACTTTGATTTCAGCGGAGCGCCAATACAAGTGTGGTTCAGGCAGAAATAAAGCTTCGGATGTGCAATTGCAGATGTGCAGATTAGTAACAGCTTTGTTATTCATTCAGCAATCTAAACAAAAACATCTGCACATCTGAAATTTGCACATCTGCACATTTTTTTTGCACATCAAAAAATTTAATTTTTGTATCGTTTCAGATCGTGCATGCGTAATATAGCTAAACCTTAAGCTGTTATGTTTGCTAAAAAAATATCCTGCGTTGTTTTGTTGGCGTTGGCCCTTGGCTCATCATGTAAAAAATCGCCCCTGACAGGGGTGCAAAATGATAACGGCTGCATTAGTCGTATCCGGCGCGATTATGCTGATACGAATAAAACCGAACTGACGGCCTCGTTAAAACTGTTGACGGATAACCATATTGCTACCAATAATCTTGTGGTAACAAGAGCAGTTTTAAATGATACCATTACCACTAATGGCCCCGTACACGTGCTTCAACACGTAATTGCACAGCAATACAGCAAAGGCTTACCCATACTATTTGCCCAGGTAGGTTATCATTTCAACAATGGCACTTATTACATTACCAGCGGGTACCTATACAGCAATGTAACATTGGGCACAACGCCACGTACAACCCTACCGCAACTACGTTATTTGTTTGTACAGGCCGCTTTGAAAGATTCTTATTCGGTTAATCGAAAAATAGCCGACTCATGCCTGGTTGCCGAATTTGGCTATTATGATATCAGTCCCGATTCGCACGGCCAGCTGATAAAGGCATGGCGGGTTACCCCAGCAAACCACGATTATCCTTTTGCCATTATACAGGATGATAACGCCAGGCTACTATTTTACAATAACGGGATACTTACTTTAAACAAAAGCCGGAATTGATATGCTGATATCAGATGTGCAAATGTGCAGATGATTGGTTTGTAAAACATAGAAAGCCATAATTAAAAAGGGGATAAAGATTTGCCAATCAAATCATCATCCTCTTTCTTTTTTTCATCTGCATATCTGAAATCTGCACATCTACACCCTATTGCTCCAACGCCTTTTTATAAGCCACGTCATTACTGTTCATCACTTCCTGGAACGCATTGTCGCCCCATTTAAACCGGGCTGCGCTGGCTTTCAGGATGCTTTTGATGTAATCTTTTGATTGCAGTAATTCGCGCGAATCCATCTCTTTTAGGGTTTGAGATGCGTATAGGATAAAACTCCGAAAATCATCATCACTGATGGCACAATGTTTTATAAAATCTTCGCCGCTGGTATACTTGCCCAGCAAGGGTTGCATTTTATCAATCACATAAGCCGAAAATAGCTGTTGTTCGCCAAGGTCCTGCACTATCTGGGTACTTTGCGTAGTATCGGCAGGTACAAAAATATCGGGCATAATACCACCGCCACTGTAAACTTTACGGCCGCCTGTGGTATGGTATGATGATCCTTTAAAAACAGTATCATTTCGGTTGCTTTGTTCAGAAAACAACTCGCCTTTTTGCATGCGCTGGGCCAGCTCATTGCGGTAGCTGCTAACGCCACCCTTGTATGATTTTTGGATCGATCTGCCGGATGGGGTATAATACCTTGCCACTGTTAAATTAATGGCCGAGCCATCACCAAACGGAAACTGCTGTTGTACCAGCCCCTTGCCAAATGAACGGCGGCCAACAATGGTAGCTCTATCCAAATCCTGTAGCGCGCCGGCCAATATTTCACTTGCCGATGCCGAATACTCATCTATCAATATACTTACCTTACCTTGTTGAAAAGCGCCCGAATCCGTGGCAAAATAATTGGTACGGGGCTCATGGACGCCTTCGGTGTATACAATTAGTTTACCCTTGCCCAAAAACTCGTCGGCCATTGATGTGGCTGCACTCAGGTACCCGCCACCATTGCCGCGAAGGTCAAGCACCAGTTTATTCATACCATCAACCTTAAGCCTGTTAAGCGCCGCCTTAAAATCCACATCGGTAGTAGCGGCAAACTTGCTGATTTTGATATAGCCTGTATTGACTGTGGCCATATACGCCGCGTTTATGCTGCTGATATCAACCCGGCCGCGTTTCATGGTAAATGATTTTGTACCTTTTCCGCTGGTATTGGCCACATCCATTACAATGGTGGCATCTTTTTCGCCCCGGAAAATATCATTCACTTTATCGGCCGTTAGTTTTGTACCCGAGAATTTTTTATGATCAACACTAACAACTTTGCTCCCTACCGGCAAACCTGCTTTATCGGCAGGCCCCCCGGCATATACCTGGGTAATTACCAGCGTATCGCGCAGTAACTGGTATTCAATGCCAATGCCATTAAAGCCCCCCTCTAAACGCTCATTAATATTTTGTGCCTGTTGTGGCGGCAGGTACAGCGAATGCGGGTCAAGATTTTGCAGTAGCTCGTTGATAGATGCGCCCTCAATGCTGTCAACATTTACGCTATCCACATAATTTTCGCCAACCAGGGTTAGCACTTTTGAAAGTTTATCAGCGCCCGAAAATGAAAAGCCAAGGCTGCGATCGGCGTTATTTCTACTGATATACAATCCAATAGTAATACCCACCAGTAACAGGATCAGTGTCCTGAAAATTACTCCCGCCGTCTTTTTCATATTTAACTATACAAAGTTAATCAATGCGTTGCCAATAATTTTTATCGGCAGCCTTGCATTTGATGTTTTTTACCGAATTTTGTTATAAATTATTTAAAATTAATGGAACGCACTACCGAAAGGGAATCGCATTATAAAAACCTGGAGTTGCAATCGGTCAGGGAAATCCTGGAAAACATTAACCGGGAAGACCAAACAGTTCCGCTTGCCGTGGCCGGGGCCCTGCCCCAGATTGAGGCGTTGGCCATTATAACTGCCGAACGGATGAAACAGGGGGGGCGGCTTTTTTACATCGGTGCCGGCACCAGCGGCCGTTTAGGTGTGGTCGACGCATCCGAATGCCCGCCAACGTTTGGTGTTCCGTTTGATATGGTAGTAGGATTAATAGCCGGGGGAGACGGGGCCATCCGCAAAGCGGTTGAATTTGCTGAGGACAACACCGAGCTTGCCTGGAAAAACCTGTTAGAGTACAACATAACCGAAAAAGATGTAGTAGTTGGCATTGCCGCATCGGGCACTACCCCATATGTAATCGGGGGCTTAAAAATGGCCAATAGCCATAATGTGGTTACAGGTTGCATTGTTTGTAATAGTGATAGCCCCATTGCCGCCATTGCCAAATACCCCGTTGAAGTGGTTACAGGCCCCGAGTTTTTAACGGGATCAACCCGGATGAAGGCCGGTACCGCCCAAAAGTTGGTTTTGAATATGCTGAGCACCAGCGTAATGATCCAACTGGGCAAAGTAAAAGGAAATAAAATGGTTGATATGCAGCTAAGCAACGATAAGCTGATTGACCGCGGAACCCACATGGTAATGGACGAAACGGGCCTTGCCGAGGAGGAAGCCGCAGCATTACTTAAAAAATACGGCAGCGTGAGAGCAGCTGTTGATAATTATAAGAATTGATGTGCAGATATGCAGATTTCAGATGTGCAAATGGTTGAATTTGCATTTCCCCATAATCTGCACATTTGCACATCTGAAATTTGCACATCTGAACAATGCACGAGATAGAACCATATTACCGCTGGAGGGATGATTACATAGCAGCCGAAGACGAATATTCGCCTTTTTATGCTACGGAGTATAGTGAGTTTGAATTTGATAAGCAAGTATACAACTATCTGCTGCATCCGCAATGGGATTCGTTTGGCTCCAACACGCTATACATGAAAGTGCTGTATGCCGATTACGAAAAAGGCTATACCATTATTGAGTTTATAGGCGAGTGGAACGATGCCATTAACAATGATATCATGATGCTGAAGCGCGAGATCCTTGAACTGATGATTGATAATGGCATTAACCATTTTATACTGATAGGCGAAAACATCCTCAACTTTCACTCATCCGACGATTGCTATTACGAAGAATGGTTTCAGGATGTTGAAGATGGCTGGATAGCTGGCATCAATTTCCGCGAACACGTAATAGATGAGTTTAAACGCAACAACATCGATTATTACATCAACTTCGGCGGCCAATTGGACGACCTTGGCTGGCGCAGCCTTAAACCCATCCAGGTGTATAAAAAGGTAGAAGAACAGATGGTGAGAAGGCTGAATTAGCTTCGAGGAGGGTCAAGAGGTTAGAGTCAGGAATTAAGATAGCTGCACGGCATTCATTATTAGCTTATTATGTTATTGCTTCGTTCCTTATAATGACCTATTTGTAAGTAAAAAAGATCCGTCATTGCGAGTATCCATCAGGTAGCCCTGAAAAAAATGGGGATGACATGTTGCAAATGGGGCTTAACGTAGAGACGAAAAATTTTGCGAATCCCTTTTAAAAAAGCGGTGGAAAAGTGCGATTCCCCTCTTGAGAGGGGCGGAGGGGTGTGTTATGCGCGCGCAATGAAACGCGGAAAAACACACCCTGCCAACGCACTCCCCATCCCGCCCCCTCTCGAGAGGGGAATAAAAACACATTTGATAATCAACAACTTATATCGATGTCCTTATAAGGTACGAAGCAATCCCCTACATGCTAAGTCCCACATAGTTCGGGATTGCTTCGTACAGCAACTACGGCGGCTTAGCACATTGATTTAATTATATTTTGTTGCGGATCATAACGTTTTTTTTTTCAGGATCATCCCTATGGATACGCGCAATGATATTTTAATGATCTTCGTGCCAATACCGGCTCAATACGCCTCATGTATCCACGTCATCACCCTCACCATTTCGCCCCTTACATCTTTAGTTGGCCGGGTAAAATTGTTGTTCATGAAAGCGAAGGCCAGCCGCTTGCCTTTGCGGGTTACCAGGTAGCCACTTTGATTATGGTTATTGGATAACGACCCGGTTTTGGCCCATACAAATGGCCTCCCATTATCTGTTTTATAAGCATTTTTAAGCGTACCGGTTAATCCCCCCGCCGGCATCAGGCTATGCAGCAGGGTATCATTTTTAACTTCATCGGCAATTTTGCAAAGCAATTTTACCATGCTGCGCGGGGTAAACAGGTTATAACGCGACAGTCCCGATCCATCAACCCATTGGGGCTCATCGGGCAAATCATTTAAAAAGTTTTTCTTCGAATAATTGATAACCGAATCGGTGTTCAGCATATTAAACTTTACCGACGAGCAAACCAGCAGCAATTGTTCGGCAATAAAATTATCGCTGGGCTGCAGCATGCGGCGATAAACAGAATCGGCATTGGTATTATAAATGGTTTTTGCCGAGTTGCTGATGGGCAAATAAGTTAGGTAAACAGGTTTTTTTAAGGTGTCTTCCAACAATTCCTTTGTAAGCATGTCGCTTGTTTTCCATGGTACCAGTTGATTGAATTTTTTAGGAATTTCTGTTTGCGGATAAGCAAACCGGTTGGTTAACAAATCGCGTTGTACTCTAAATCCCGTAGGCTTAAACTCGGGGTCGCGGGTTAAAAATCTTTTAAAGTATTGTGGTTTTACCTGTAGGTTGCCATCGGTATCAGCGTATAGCAACACCTCGTTGTCTTCTATCGGGAAAACGCTTAGCTCCTGCTGATAATCGTCGTTATAATCATCCCATCCCCAGCCTGGCCCAAAAATCCTGCCTGTATAACCAGTTGCAGACCAATACAGATTTTTGTTACTGTTTTTTAAAAAACTTAAGCCATTAATCCCTTTCAGGTCGCTATGTAAAAAAGAAGGATCGCCGGTGCCCCAAAACACCAGCGAATCATTGTGCACTTCGTATTTTAACGCCGGTATCGAATCGCCCAGCATTTTAAGGCAGGTGTAAAAAGTAAACAGCTTGGTATTTGATGCGGGGGTAAAATATTTATCAGAATTTAGCTCAAATACCATCTTTTTTTGATCCATATCGTATAAAGCAAAACCGGTAAAATGATCATTGGAAACCTGCGATTGCTCAAACTGTTTTTTAATATTCCGTTTATTGATGGAATGGCTTTGAATACTGCAACTCCCCAATAATAAGCCGCAAATGGTTATCAGAAATGTAAATGTTGTGCCCCGCATAAATATTTATTTATTTAACCAATTAATGTCGTAAATTTAATATTACCAATTATACCAAATTGTTACTTAAGCTATTTCATAAACTAAAGCATTTCCGGGCGTTGTGGCTATTGTGCCTGCTGGCATTTTGTTTCACAACAGCCCATGCGCAGTACTTTGATTTAGATGCCCGCAAAAAAAAAGTAACCATCCCTTTTAAGCTGGTACGTAACCTTATGGTTGTCAAGTTAAGCATCAACAATAAAGGGCCATTTAATTTCATTTTAGATACCGGCGTTGGCCTGATGATCATAACCGACCCTAAGTTAGCCGATTCTATCAGCATCCCCAATAAACGCACCCTGAAGATACCGGGACTTGGTGAAGGCGCCGATGCCGAAGCGTATGTAACCTCGGCCTTAAAAATAGATATTCCGGGCCTGGTAAGTTATGATGTGGCGGCGGCGATATTAAAAAAAGACCTTTTCAGCCTGTCGGGTTATGCGGGTATGCCTATACACGGGCTTATAGGGTACGAGTTTTTCAATAACCTGGCCGTTAAAATAGATTTTCAGGATAGTACAGTAACTGTTACCCGGCCAAAAGACCTTAAAGTTTTCAGGAAAGGCACACAAATACCAATTACTATTGAAGACAGAAAGCCCTATGTGGTAAGCAATGTAATATTGCAGGGTGGTCGGATGGTTAAAAGCAAGCTGATTATTGATCTTGGCGCCGGGCACCCGGTGTCGCTCGAAAAAATTATACCGATATATGGACTGCCACAAAAATTTATAGCGTCGGCCAACCTGGGGATCGGGTTAAATGGCCCTATCAACGGCTTTATTGCCCGCCTGGAATCGCTGGAAATAGGCAAGTTTAAAATTAAAGGCATCATATCATCCCTTCCCGACGAAGGCAACAATCAAACCCGGCTTTCGGTACCCAGGGATGGTAACCTGGGCATTGGCGTGCTCAAGCGCTTCTCGGTTATATTTGATTATACTGGTAATGCTATGTATTTGAAACCCAATGCCAATTTTAAGCAGCCCTTTGAACATGATATGAGCGGTATTGAATATTACGCGGCCGGGGCTAATTTGGATAGGATAATTATTAACCGTGTAGAGCCGGGCTCGGCGGGCGACGAAATTGGGCTGGAACGGGATGATGAAATAGTGGCCATCAATTTTAAACCTGTTTCTAAAATGAGCCTTGAAGAAATTGATGAGTTATTCCGTTCAAGGAACGACAGGAGCCTTTTGCTCGATGTTTTTCATGATAAACGGCTGGATAAAGTAGTGCTTACCTTAAAGCGGAGAATCTGATATATCCTTTTTACTTAATTGAGCCCCGATTTTATAAAAAATGATAAACTTTACATAAGTTTACGTTTTAAGTAGACTAATTAATGAAGAAAAACCCTGTGGCAGGCCGGTTCGTACGCGGCACTGCGTTAATTTTAACTGTTTTGGCTGCGTCCTGCGCTACAAAAAAACAAACAGCAAATCAAACTTTAACCCTTAAAACAACAGCTGGCCCCGGCGGTACAACAGCTACTGCTACTGTTGGCACCCCCAAAAAAGAGGGTATCAAAAAATTCAGCGACCTGATTACAGGTAAAATAAAAGCTGATAGTGGCTTGTTTAACACCTATAAGGCCGAAGGTAAATATTACTATGAAATTCCGGATTCGTTGCTAAGCCGCGAAATGCTGGTGGTTACCAGGTATGTAAAAACACCAACCGGTTTGCGCACTTTTGGCCAGCAATATGGCGGCGAAGAACTAAACGAACAGGTATGGAAATGGGAGCGTCATGATAAGCAAATTTTTATACGTGTGCCCAGCTATTCGGTACGGGCGGATAGCACATCCGATATGTACCAATCTGTTAAAAACTCCAACCTGGATGCGGTTTTAGCTTCATTTGATATCAAAGCTTTTAATAAAGATACTACCGGTGTTTTAATTGATGTTACCGATTTTTACAACGGCGATGTTGCCGCTATAGGCCTATCTGACGAGGTAAAAAAAGCATACAAAATTTCGGGGGTTGATGGCGCCCGTTCATACATAGATACCATTAAAAGCTTCCCGGTTAACCTGGAAGCCCTTACTTTAAAAACCTATCGTTCGGGTGAATCGCCAACGGATAATTCCAATGGCGCGGTTACATTTGAATTAAATACATCCATGTTGCTGCTGCCCAAAATACCGATGAAGCCACGCATCAGCGATGCCAGGGTTGGCTTTTTTGGCCAGCGCCAAACCGATTATAGCACCGATAAGCAAAAATCGGCGGTTACCGCATACATCCACCGCTGGAAACTGGAGCCGAAAGATCCGGTAGCTTATGCCAAAGGGCAATTGGTTGAACCTAAAAAACAAATTGTATACTACATTGACCCGGCCACTCCCAAAAAGTGGGTACCTTATTTAATTGCCGGTATAAACGATTGGAATAAAGCGTTTGAGGTCGCGGGTTTTAAAAATGCCATTATAGGTAAAGAAGCGCCTACAAAAAAGCAAGACCCTGAATTTAGTACCGAAGATGCCCGGTATAGCGTTATCCGCTATTTTGCATCAGACATTGAAAATGCCTATGGCCCCCACGTATCTGACCCGCGTAGCGGCGAGATATTGGAAAGCCATGTTGGCTGGTACCATAATGTAATGAACCTGTTGCGCGATTGGTACCTGATACAAACAGCCGCGGTTAACCCTGCCGTGCGTAAGGCCCAGTTTACCGACGAACAAATGGGCGAACTGATCCGTTTTGTATCATCGCATGAAATTGGCCACACGCTTGGTTTGCCACACAATTTTGGTTCAAGCTACGCCTATCCTGTCGACTCTTTACGCTCCAAATCATTTACCGATAAGCATGGCACCGCGCCATCTATAATGGATTATGCGCGTTTTAATTATATAGCCCAGCCAGGTGACAATGTAACACACCTTTACCCGCAAATTGGCGAGTATGACCTTTGGGCCGTAAAATGGGGCTATAGCTGGTTCGCCGGTAATAAAACGCCTGATGAAGAGAAAGGTATACTGGCCGACTGGACAAATAAAAAGGCAGGCAACCCGCTATACTATTTTGGCCGGCAGGGTACATCAATTGATCCGCGCCTGCAAAACGAAGATTTGGGAGATAACGCTATGAAAGCAAGTACCTATGGTATTGCCAACTTAAAGCGCATTTTACCAAACCTTGAAAAATGGACTTATCAAAAAAATGAGGATTATAATGATGTGAACGAGCTTTATAACGAAGTTTTAGGCCAGTATTATCGTTATATGGGCCACGTAGCCACCAACATTGGCGGCATGAATGAAAACTTTAAAACTTATGATCAAAAAGGCCCTGTATATGATTTTGTAAATAAAAACCTGCAGCATGATGCTGTGTTGTTTTTAAATAAACAAATATTTACCACACCCTATTGGCTTATTGACAAAGCCGAACTGGGCAAGTTTGATAATGGCATAATGTACAACCGCATTAAAGGTTTGCAAGTAGCCGTGCTGGGTAATGTGCTTAGCCAATCAAGACTGGCCCGTATGTATGATAACGAAGCAAAAAATGGTAGCGCAGCCTATAAGGTAGCTGATTTATTGAATGACCTGCGCCCGGCTATTTTTGCAGCCGGCAAGCCAGATGCATTTAAACGCAATCTGCAACGTGGGTACTTGGAGAACCTGAGGAGTTTATTGACAGATGATTTCAGGGGTTTCCCGGGCTTTCCTCCGCAAGTATTAGCTTCATTTGGATTAACACCAATAAATATGGCCTTATCTGATATAAGGCCTATGGTACGTGTCGAATTAAAGAAAATTGACGCCGGCTTGCCGAAAGGGGGCGATGCATTAACCGCCGCGCATTATGCAGATTTAAAGCTCCGCATAAAAGAGGCACTAAACCCAACCCGCCCGATAGTTAATATACCCGGCGGCGTTATCCGCGGTATAAATAGCAACGATATACTAAACGAAAGTATCGGTAAAGGGTACCTTAATTGCTGGCCAAAAACAAATGTGGATAACTAATTTGTTTCCCGGATAAAAAATCTACGTAAAAAAACCTGCTTAATGATTTAAGCAGGTTTTTTTTATGATGTCGACGCATATTAACGTCGGAGTTATTTTTTACTATTGAACAAAAACGACAGCAATAAGAAGAATTATTTAAGCTGGCTTATGTTCTCAAAAAATGCAACCTGTATATCGAGCAGCGATTTTACATTTATTTTTTCGCCATAGGCATCAAAGCAAAGAAATTTGGTGCTTTCGGGATGATTTCTCCTGGCTTTTTCAAAAAAATTGAAGGTTTCAAAAAAATAATGATTGATTGTAACATTATTTTTACCATTTGTTTGCGAGGCGTTGAGCCTAAAGCCGATCGCATCCATCCAATTATGGACCTTTGCGTGTAAATTATTGCTGAGTTTGTTCATAGGTTAAATATTTTTTAAGTATAACGAAATCGTTTGAGACTTAGGTATAACGAAATCATTTGGCATTTTGTTATATCGTCTTTTCGACATTTGTTCAAAACGTCCCCTGATATGCCTGTGGCCAAAAATTTAATTAATAAAAACAATGCTTTCTGCCAGTGTTTTTTGTAACTAATTATCAACACATCCGTACTAAAGTATACTATATACTACTAAAAATATTTTTTATGGGAAGACTAAGACTTTTATTACCCGTTTTATTGCTTTGCATGATGAGCCTAAACTCATGTAAAAGGGATAAAACACCCGGCCCAACCGGGGCTACCGGTGCAGATGGGGCACAGGGGCCAAAAGGTGATACGGGGGCAACAGGCCCTCAGGGGCCACAGGGGGCAACAACGGGCATCCCCGGCCCAACGGGAGCAACCGGCGCTACAGGTGCAACAGGGGCTACGGGCCCACAAGGCCCGGCGGGACAAACCGGCCCTACAGGAGCAACCGGCGCTACAGGTGCTACGGGGCCCATTGGCCCGCAAGGGCCGGCAGGAGCTACCGGGGCAACGGGTGCTACCGGAGCGACCGGTGCTACAGGAGCAACAGGTGCTACAGGTGCGGTTGGCCCAAGAGGCCCGGCTGGGCCAGCGGGACAAACCGGAGCTACCGGGGCAACGGGCGCTACTGGAGCAACGGGAGCTACCGGAGCCACTGGGGCTACGGGGCCACAAGGACCGGCAGGGCCACAAGGGCCAGCTGGGGCTGATGGAACCACCAATATCAAAAGCTATATAATAACCAATCAAAACGTGAGTTCGGCGGCGGCAACAAGGCTTAATGTGCCGGCGATTACACAGGAAATTGTTAACAGCGGGCTGGTTTTGGTATATCTAAGGGTAACAGGCACAACAAGCTTTTACGCTTTGCCTTTCATCAGAATTACCAATGCCATATACCAATCAGATGTGGGCTTAGGCTTTGTAAATGTAATAGCCAATTTCAACTCACCCGGTTACGATTTTAAAGTTGTAGTAATTCCTGGCGGCAGTGTAACTACCTTACAGGTTACCCACCCGGGCCTCAACTTTAAAAACTATAACGAAGTTGCTTCGGCATTGCACTTAAATTAAACTTAAAACTGACTGATCTTATAATAAACACCCAAGCCCGGCAATGCCGGGCTTTTTTTTGTCTTTACCTATGTAACAATAATATGATTGATAGGCTATTAGCGCTGGTAAGTGTAACAATTATATGTTTATTATTCAATATGCCTTTTATATGTTGAACATTTGCACTTTAATTGTGTCTTTAACACAAATGAAAACACTTGTAGCTGAACATATATCATGAAACCCCTAATTTTAATTTTAAGTATTTTTTTATTTACCTCTCTTGGTGCACGTGCGCAAACCGCCCGCGATATAAGCGGCGTCATTGCCGATACCACTAAGCTAAGTTTACCCGGAAGCAGTGTAAAACTGGTAAGCGATGGCGGCGATAGTACATTAACCATTGCCGATGCTAATGGTAAATTCAGGTTTCCTGGTGTTAAAGGCAGTAAAATAACGCTTACGATATCGTCAATTGGATTTACAGCAATAAAAAAACACTTTTCCCTTGAGGATAATACCAAGCCTGTAGATTTGGGCCTGATATTGTTAAAAGCCGAAACAAATTTACTTGGCCAGGTAAACATAGTGGGGGCGGCCAACCCTATTACCCTTAAAGAAGATACAGTAATATACAATGCCTCCGCTTATAAAGTGCGGGCAAATGCGCCTACCGAAGATTTGATAAAAAAGCTTCCGGGTGTAGATGTGGATGTAAATGGCAATATTACCACCCAGGGAAAACAGGTTACCAAGGTGCGGATAAACGGGAAGGATTATATGGGCGGCGATGTGCAGAGCGCTACCAAAAACCTGCCGGCAGATATCATCGAGAATATACAAATGATTGATGACTATGGCGACCAGGCCAACCTTACCGGCATTAAAACCGGCGACCCTACCAAAGTGATGAACATTACCATCCGGAAAGATAAAAACTATGGCTACACTGCGCAAGCCACTGCCGGCGGTGGCCGCGATGCCTTGCCGCAGGACGAAGGTGTACCCAATAAAAACCGGTACCTGGGATCGTTAAATATTTTTAATTTCCACGGCGACCAGCAAATTGCGGTGCAGGGAAGCATCAATAATACCAATGTTAATACCTTCTCATTCGGCACCACGGGCGGTGGCGGAGGAGGTGGTTTTGGCGGCGGCGGCGGCCGGGGCAACGCAGGGCGTGGTTTTGGCGGCGGCGGAAGCCTGATCACCGCTCAAAACGGTATCACCGATGCGAAATCCATCGGTGTAAACTTTCGGGATCAATGGGGTAAAAACCTGGCGGTATATGGAAGCTATAGCTTTGCTGATAATACTACAAGTACCAAAAACAATATTTTGCAGCAAAATACTTCGGCGGGCAATTCGAGCGAGCAGCACCAGTTAAGTATCGAAAAAGATCAAAATATAAACCATCGTTTTAACTGGAACATGGAATATAAACCAGATACGGTTAATTACTTAAAAATAACGCCAACGTTCACATACGGCAGTACAAATACCGCCGAATCGGATAGCGTTAACCTTACCAAGAGTGGAGCTCTCGCATCGGCGTATACTTCAACCACCAATGGCTATTCGCACGCACCCAACTATGGCATTACAGCGTTGTACAACCATCGCTTTCCGCATCGCCGCAACCTAAGCATCTTTGCATCGGCAAGCTCGGCGCCCACCACATCATACCAAAACCCAATATATAATTATACTGTTTACACCGCCAAAGAACCAAGGGCGCCCGATAACCAGGTGTCCGATACTTACAGCCGTACCAACAGCGTTGGTGTAAACCTTTCATATCTTGAGCCGCTGGGCAAGCGTTCGTATCTTGAGCTTAATTATGCTTTTAATCATTCGGCGACTGTTAATAACAAGGAAACAGATACGCTGAGCACAGACGGTATCTATAACAGGTATGATTTGTCAAGCAACCAGTTTAATTATACTTTTACCACCAACAAGGTTGGCCTTAACTATCGCTTTATTGAAAGCAAATACAACTATACATTAGGTTTAGGTGTACAACCATCTGTGCTTGACGGCGAATCGCCCAAGGCCGATCCTACACATAAATCAACCTTTAATATTATTCCTACCGCTCGTTTTATTTATAACTATTCGCGCAGCAAGGCATTCAGCGTGAATTATAACGGCTCAAACGCCGCGCCAAGCTTTTCGCAATTGCAGCCGGTTATTGATTACTCAAACGCCACCTACCCGGTTGAAGGTAATCCCAACCTGAAGCCTGCGTTTACCAATAATATATCCATCAGGTACAATAATTTCAGTTTTGCAACGGGCAACGTGTTTTTCGCCAACTTTACATACCAGAACATTCAAAACCAGGTTGTAACCAATACCATTACATCAAACACCTCAAACAGGATATTTACCCAATACCTGAATGCCGATGGCTTTTATAATTTTACCGGCCGGGTTACTTACTCCAAACCATGGGCCGAGCGCAAATATTCCGTTACGCTTAATGGTACCGCACAGTATAATAATAACATAGGTTATTTAACCAGTTTGGACGGCCTTGACCCGTTGGCAGCCACGCCTGATCAGATAGCCGCCGCACAAGAAAAAAACATTGCTAAAAACCTGGTATTTACGCCCGAAATCCGTTTTAGGATCGACTTGCCGAATATCGTTGATGCACAAATTTTGACCAACTATGCTATCAACCGTACAAAAAACTCGGTACAAGACACGACTAACAATGGCTTGACCAATATCAGGACCTGGAACATAGGCCTTAACGGGAAAAATTATTTTGGCGACTGGGTTTTTAGCTATGATTATACCAAAGCAACCAACTATGGTTATACTTCGAAAATTAAGATTACCAACCCTAATATTTTAAACGTGTATGTTGAGCGCCGGTTCCTGAAAAACAAGGTGGCTACGCTGCGGCTATCGGCTTTTGATTTATTTAACCAAAACACCGGTTATTCGTCAACCATAACAGCCAGTTCAACTACCCAATCAAGCGTAAACAGGCTTGCGCGTTATTACCTGCTTACCTTTACGCTGCGCCTGCAAAAATTTGCCGGTAAAGCGCCAACCCAGGATATCAGGGGCGACAGACCCCGCGGCGAACGTGGCGGCCGCGGCGACGGCGGAGGGCCAGGCGGTGGTGGTGGTGGCCCGGGCGGCCCGCAATAAAATGCATAAACTTAAAAGGCCCTATCCTAAACAGATGGGGCCTTTTTATATCCGGTGTAATAAAGATTTAATATTTTTTAGCTTATCAGCACCTTGCTGATAACCCGCTCCAGCTCTTCCAGGTCAAACGGTTTGGCAAGGTATGTTTCGGCGCCGGCATTGCTGGCCAGTATTTGGATATCACTATTGGCCGAAAAGTAAATTACAGGGATGTTTTTTAATTCGTCCGACCTTTTTAACGTTTGTGTAGCAATGATGCCGCCGGCATCAGGAATCCAGTTATCCATCAGTATAACATCCGGTAAAACACGGGATACTTTTTCTGTTATGTTATTGCAATCGGTAAAAGTAAAAACTTCCCAGCCTTGCTCTTCCAAAATATAACTACATATAGAAAGGATGTCTTCGTCATCATCAAAAATGATGATCTTTTTATTAGGGTCTCTCATGCGGATAGTGCAAGTGAAAATAAAGCTTATTTTTAATAAAAGCAAATAATTTAAGGTTCTAATTAAAAAACGAATTTCCGTTCAAGTTAATGCCCATTTTAAAAAAGCTATGTGAATCAACAATACCTAAGTCTTAGGCCAAAGGTTAATTTGCTTTTTGGCTCAGAGCTGAAGGCTTTCGACTAAAGCGTAAACGTTGATGTGACATAGCCCCGCCTTTTTTAGTTGGGCATCTATGTTATGCGCGTCTTTGTGTACCAAATACACGTAAATTGTTGGTTACGTAACAATTTATACGTTTATATCCCGAAAACAATAATAAATTTACTCAACCAATTGCCTTCCGGCCTTTTCAAAACCTGTTTTGGATTATGTATAACCCGTTAAATATTTGTTTGATGAATAAACATGTCATTTCGTTTTTATCGGCGGTAGTGCTGATGGGTATTGTTACCATAGCATCAGCCCAAAAAACAACAACGGCCAGCCTTTGGCTTACCAAAGCCGATAGGTCGGCATTGTTTGCTAAACAAAAAGAACTGCTGGAGTTTAAGGCTAGCGGCAAACCTAATGATATTACCATTACGGTAGATGATAAGCAAACCTATCAGCCCATTGATGGTTTTGGCTTTGCCCTTACCGGCGGCAGCGCCATGCACATCATCCGCATGAGTGCTGATAGCCGGGCCGCGCTGTTAAAAAACCTGTTTGCGGTTAATGATAACAACATTGGCGTGAGCTATTTGCGGTTGAGCATAGGCGCCTCGGATTTAAATGAAAAGGTTTTCTCGTACGATGATATGCCCGCCGGCCAAACCGACCCCACATTGAAACACTTTGACCTTGGCCCCGATAAGCAGGACGTAATACCGGTGATGAAACAAATTCTGGCTATTAACCCGGCCATCAAAATATTAGGCTCGCCATGGTCGCCGCCTGCATGGATGAAAACCAACAACGATACCCGCGGTGGCAGGCTAAAGCCCGAATATTGGGGAACCTACGCTAAATACCTGGTAAAATATATACAAGGGATGAAAGCGCAGGGTATAAACATAGATGCCATTACCGTACAAAACGAACCACTGCACCCGGGCAATAATCCCAGTCTGTTATTGGTAGCGCCGGATGAAGGCGCTTTTATCAAAAACAACTTAGGCCCTGCCTTTAAAGCAGCGGGTATCAGAACAAAAATTATTTTGTACGATCATAACTGCGACCGGCCCGACTACCCGATCTCGATATTAAACGACAAGGCAGCAGCCAAATATATTGATGGCTCGGGTTTTCACTTATATGGCGGCGATATCAGCGCCCTAAGCACTGTTCATAACGCCCACCCCGAAAAGAACGTTTACTTTACCGAACAGATGGTGGTTGAACCCGAAAACGAATCGACCATTGATATGAGGTGGCCGTTAAAGCACCTGATTATTGGCGCAACCCGCAACTGGAGCCGCAACGTACTGGAATGGAACCTGGCTGCCGACCAGGATTATAAGCCTTATACCGACAGGGGCGGTTGCCCATCATGCCAGGGTGCGGTTACTATCAACAAAAACGAGGTGAAGAAAAATGTGGCTTATTACACCATTGCCCATGCATCAAAATTTGTAAGGCCGGGGTCGGTGCGCATTGCATCAAACAACCTGGATAAATTACCAAATGTGGCTTTTAAAACCCCCGATGGCAAAAAGGTTTTAATTGTAGCCAATACCGGCGATGCTGCGCTGGATTTTAATATCAGCTACGCCGGCAAAACGCTTGCCGCTCATTTGGATAAAGGATCTGTTGGTACTTATACCTGGTAGGTGAGATTAGAACCAAGAATTAAGAGTCAAGAATCAAGAGAAGCGCAAAAGGCTGTTACTTTTTTTTCTTGATTCCTGACTCTCATAAATAATAAACGTTATAATAATAGCTAATAACATGATGATCAAATCTGTTAAAAACATATTTTCTTTTAAGGGACTGTTGGCATTGGCCGCAGCCTCTTTTATATCGGTACAAAGCCAGGCGCAACAGGGCTTTTTAAAGGCCGATGGTAAAAAGATAGTAGACGAAAAGGGCAAAAATGTTTTGCTGCGTGGCATGGGCCTTGGCGGTTGGATGCTGCAGGAGGGTTACATGCTGCATGTAACCAAAGATAGCCGCCAGTACCGCATCCGCGAGCGGCTGGAGGAACTGATGGGGGCGGCAGAAACCAAGGAGTTTTACGATGCCTGGCTGGCCAACAATACCCGCAAAATTGATGTGGATTCGATGCGCCGCTGGGGCTTTAACTCGGTTAGGTTGCCCATGCATTATAACCTGTATACCCTGTCCATCGAAAAAGAACCTGTTGCCGGGAAAAATACCTGGATAAACGAGGGATTTAAAATGACCGACGATCTGCTGGCCTGGTGTAAAGCCAACCATATGTACCTTATACTTGATTTGCATGCCGCACCCGGCGGACAGGGTAACGACCTGAATATATCCGACAGAAATACCGATAACCCATCGTTGTGGGATAGCGAAGCTAACAAACAAAAAATGATTGCCCTTTGGCGTAAACTGGCCGACAGGTATAAAAACGAACCCAACATAGCCGGTTACGATATTATTAACGAACCCAACTTTGGTTTTGATGACCCGGCGAATGACAAAAACGGCCTAAAGGAAAAAACCAACGCTCCGCTAAGAAAACTGATGGTTGATATTACCACGGCCATACGCCAGGTTGATAAAAAGCACATTATTATTATTGAAGGCAATGGCTGGGGCAACAACTATAACGGCATCCTGCCGGGCTGGGATAAAAACATGGTATTAAGCTTTCACAAATATTGGAACTACAACGACCAAAAATCGGTAGAGCATGTTGTAAAAACCCGCGACCAGTACAACATGCCCGTATGGCTGGGCGAAACCGGCGAAAACTCCAACGTGTGGCTAACCGAAGCCATTGGGCTGTTAGAGAAAAATAATATTGGCTGGGCACTTTGGCCGTTGAAGAAGATGGGTAACAATAACCCTATCGAAATACCATCTAACCTGAATTATGACGATGTTACGAATTACCTGAATACCGGCCGGAACAAGCCCAAAGAAAGCAATGTATATAGCGGTACTTTAGAAATGGCCACTTACGCCAAACTGGAAAATGCCATTATTCACCATGATGTGTTAGACGCCATTTTCCGGCAGCCCCATACCACAGCAACAAAACCGTTTAAGGCCAATAAGGTTACCAACGGCACCATTATTAACGCCGTAGATTATGACCTGGGCCGCAACGGTTACGCATACTTTGATACCGATACCGCCGACTACCACGTATCAACCGGTAAATACGGCAAAGGCAATAATGGCCACCTGTACCGGAACGACGGGGTAGATATCGCTAAAGATTCTGCCGCGTACAACAGCTATTATGTAACCGATATTGAAAAAGGCGAATGGCTGCAATACACTCTAAAGGTTACTACCCCGAGTATCTACACCGTAAAGCTTAAAGTAGCGGCCGCCGCCGATGATGGTAAAATAACCCTAAATGTTAACGGGGCCACTCAAGCTATCAACGTGCCAGGCACAGGCGGCTTTAAAAAATGGCAGGTTATTGAACTGAAAAATATCCACTTAAAGGCAGGCGCTAATAAGGTTAGGGTTTATGCCGATATGGGCGGGTTTAACCTGCATTGGATGAAGTTTGATAAGCAGAAATAGGTCCCTTGAGAATTAACAACGCGAAGAAATACCCTAAGCCATTGTGGGGATCCGGCCCAAGCTGGCAGGTACTCGCAATCGCACGCAGCAAAACAGGGTAACTATTTATAAAACAGCGCGCTTACCTCACGGCCTCATACAATCCCAAACTCAGCGGCTTCCTGTATACTATTTGCCAGAGGTGATTTTTACGGGCCCTGAAGGATGCCGCGCTCGCGCTCAGGTAAAACTCCCACATGCGGTAAAACGACATGTCATGATCTTTAACAAATTGTTCTTTGGCATTTTCCAGTTTCTTCATCCATTCCATACAAGTGCGGTCGTAGTAAAAGCCGAAGTTGTGCCAGTCTTCCAATATAAACAGCCCCATGGCCGCCGTGGTAATTTGTGCAGCTGATGGCAGCATGCCGTTGGGGAAAATGTATTTATCAATCCATGGGTCGGTAACCTTGGTTGAATAATTGCCGCCGATGGTATGTAGCAGAAAAATGCCTTCGTCGTCAAGGTTACGGGCTACCATTTCCATCAGTGTGCGGTAATTGCGGTATCCAATGTGCTCCATCATGGCTACGCAGGCTATGCGGTCAAACTTGTCATTAAAATCGCGGTAATCCTGTATTTTGATCTCGACCGGCAGGCCTTTGGTTACCTCGCGGGCTATAACGGCCTGCTCTTCAGATATGGTAATACCTACAACCGTCACCCCGTATCTTTCGGCGGCAAATTGCGATAAGCCGCCCCAGCCACAACCCATATCCAGCAGGCGCATGCCCGGCTCCAGTTTCAGTTTACGGCAAATCAAATCCAGCTTATCTTCCTGCGATTCATCTAACGTTTGGGCTGTTTTCCAGTAGCCACAGGAGTAAAGCATCCGCTTGTCTAATATGGTTTGGTAAATATCGTTGCCTATATTGTAGTGCTTACGTACCACCTCTTTTGAACGTGCCTTGGTTTGCATGTTCAGGTACTTGGCTTTAAGAGCGTACTTTATGGTGGTTAAATTACGGGGGATCAGTTTATCTACCCGGTAGTATAACATCCTGAAAAAAAACTCGTCCAATGCTTCAGCATCCCACCAACCGTCCATATAAGCTTCACCAAACCCAATGCTGCCGCCGCCAAGTAAACGATCATACGTACCCTCGTTATGTACCTGAATGTCCCAGGGATTATCACCGTTTATTTTGATCCCGCCCCCGGCAAACATCTTCTCAAAAATTTCTTTAGACGAACCCATTCGGTAGTGTTTTTAAGCTGTTTTGGGGTGAAGATATATTTTTTCTCCCACTAACACAAGGTTGCCCGTATGGTTTCAAAGAAATCGGTTTCACTGCTTTTTAGATAAACAAAGCCGTTACCGTTAAAAAAGGAGAGTTGGCCCGGAAACGTTATTGATGATATGTAATTGTTTAATAATGGGTTTCAATCCCTTGCATCCCGGCGAAGAAAAAAGGAGAACTGTAGGTCCGGCACATATAACGATAAATGGGCCGTTCCTACGGAACTATGAATAGGAAATAGCGCCTTGTCCACGGGTTAAAACCGTGGCTAATAGATGATCCGTCCGCTATGCGGACTCTGCTGCCGGTACAAAACACCTTCGGCCAAATCCATTTCACACTGAAACTTAAGCCTTTCGCTTCAATATTGTCATTATCCCAGCGCCTAACGCTTTTATTTTTTAACACTCACCTCAGTAATGGCCGTTCTGCGGGTAGCGGTATAAACAACGCCGTTTACCATTTCGTACCCGGTAGAAACGCTTTGTGAATAGCGTTTTAAAATAATCCCGGTGAGGTTATCTATCAATATTGATCCGTTAATGCGGCTATTTAAATTGCCGCCTAAAACAGATGTTTTGTAGGTTATGGTTGTAGTGCGGCCGGTTATGGCATAAATAGTATAAGTGGTTTGAGCCGATGAGGTGGCATCTGTCCATGAATAACCTTTTTTTATTGTCGGGTTTACAGGGAAATCAACCATAAAATGCAGCGTACTACCAGGCGATAAGCGCTCCGGTTGAATGCCGGTGAACGACAATAGCGTATCATCTATAGATACCGGGCGTTTTAAACCCAATATTTCGCCTTTATGATTTGTTGAAACTACTGGCCGGGTATTTACCATTTTTTGCAAGCCGGCGTGTATGATGGAATTCGGATCGCCTGGTTTAGCCGAGTTGTATACCAGGTTCTGGTCCATGGCATTTACGGTATCTATCAGCTTATCGGTACTGATGGTGAAAGTTGCGCCCTTTTCAGTTGCATCTGTTACTTTGTAAGTTTTAACAATATTTGAAACTGAGCCAACATGCAGCGTTTGGCCGCCCCGTTGTAAAACACAATTTGATTTGGTGATCACCTGCCTTTGAAATTCATCGCCCGCTTTAAATCTAATCTGCGCACAGGTAACACCGCCAATAAATGTTAGTGTTATAATTAATATATGTTTTAAATATACCATGATTGCTATCTGGCCTGTTGCTAAGCCAGCCTGTTTTATTTTTTAACTGATTTAGATTTAACTTTTTTTGCGCCTTTAACGCTACCTGTCCTGCTTTCTTTTACGGCCGTTGTAATCAGCCTAAAATTGGCATTTTCCGGAATTACCGGGCTGGGCCAGGGTTCCAATCCGCCGCTGTTTGCCGGCAGCTTAGGGGTAACCGGACTAAGTACCTCAGGCATAGCCGGCATTGATAAGTTTGCAGGTGCTGGCGGGCCTGAAGGCACGGGCTCGGCAGGTAAAGCGGGCAATTCGGGCGATGCGGGTATGGGCAGTTCGGGAATGGATGTAACCGGTAAATCACGGGGTGATTGTTTTGGTAATGCCGGGGTTTCGGGTGCGCCAGGCAAAGGAATTTCGGGCAGGTTGGTACCGATACCCAATATCGTTGGCTGATTGGGCGTATTCACCACCGGCGACGTTGTTGAAATAGCGGCCAAAACCGGAATTTGTACAGGAGGCGCGGGCGGCAACGAAACGGGCGGAATATCGCTCAGGCTGAGCGCAACAGGTTTATCCAACGAAGGTTTGCCATTAGTACCTCCTTTTACCTGGGTGCCGGGATGCAGGGGTGGTGGCACAGGTGGCGGCACATTCCAATCGGATTGGTTGTTCCTGTTTTGGGCAATCGCCTGGTTTAAACCGCAGGCGACAGCTATAATAGTAAAAACCAATACCCGCAGTAATTTGCCACGAACTTTGATTTTTTTTGTTTTTTTGACCTGGTATGTTTCCATTAAATGACTATCTTTTTTATAAAAGCTGTTAGCTTGTTATAAAATGATTGATTATGCTTTGCTGAATTATATAATGTTAGTTGTTAGCGTTTTATTGGTTTGCGCCCTGCGGAACAATCCATAATAAAGTTAGCGTTTTTTAATTTATTAGTACTCAAATCAGCATTAACAAATGCTTCCGGTATTGCGCCCGTCAGGCGGCCCTTTCCGCTTTCCTTTTTATTGTACTAATTATTTGTAAATCTACACTTTATCGGCCCCTCAAAAAATACCAATTGCTTTGTATTGTGTGCCTTTTTAATACTCCATAAAATTGTGGTATGCAAAGCTCAATAAATATTGCCAGTGGGTGCAAGCTTTATTGATGCGATGCAATAAACCAATTTGTTTTACCTAAAATTAAAAGACATGACAACCATTTTAGAATATTTAGCTTATTGTACCCCGGTTGTTTTTGTGGTGTTATCGCGCGTTTACAAACTAAAATTCAACAGGTTACAAGGCACCGGTAAAATTCCCGATATCCAGTGCGCTAAGCAAAGGCAAACATTGTTTTCGGTCTTAGCCATACTGTCAGCATTATTAATAATTGTTATACAATCGGAGTTTTTTTTTCAAAGCTGATAAATTGCTATCTTTAACTGGGGCCATACACCCGGGATATGAAATACTTGTTTTTGCTTTTGTTTCTTTCAATTATCCTTCCGTGTTCCGGTCAGAATATTGATAGCTTAAAAAAAATAGTGATTGGTAAATTACCAACCCAAACACGCTTAGCCGCTGCCCAAAAAACCGTGGGCTACCTGACCGAAAAAAACACAGATGAAATGTTGCCTGCTGCCAGGATAGGCCTAAACCTTGCCATTAACCTTCATAATAAAAACGCAACCGGCTTAATGCTGAGAAGCATAGGCGCAATTTATTATTTAAAAGGCAGCTATGATTCCACGGCTCATTATTACGATAAAGCGGCGGAGGTGCTCGGCTCCATAAACCGGCAGGATATTTTGGCCGATGATTATACCCGGCTGGCACAGGTGTATGTCAAACAAAAAAATTATGACAAGGCCATTAACCTTTACAACGTGGCGGCAGATCTGGCACCCAAAACAGGCACACGCCAAACGCTGATGTTTACCCTGAGCCGGCTTGGCCAGCTTTATGAGGCCAGTCAAAATTACCGGGAGGCTCTAAATTATTACAGGCAATCTTTTGACATCGCCGACTCGCTGGATTTCGTAAAAAAAGCAAAAGAAAACACCTCTGAAGCCTATAGTCATAATTTTATGGGGGATGTTATGGGCAGCATGAAACAAAAAAACAGCCAGCCGCAGGATATTTTAAAGGTAATAGAAACTAAAAAAGCATTAAACGATACACTGGCGCTTACTATTAATTATTTTAACCTGGGGCAATTATATAAAAGTAAAAGGATGTATCCGCAGGCATTGGATGCTTTGCAAAATTGTTTGCAATACGCCACGCAGATAAATTATACCGACATGCAAAACAGCGCTGTTAATGAGATAGCCGATTTGTATGGGCAGATGGGCGATTACAAGCAATCGCTTATCTATTTAAAAAAGCATGCCACATTAAGTAGTACCAAAAATTCAAAAACTATTGATGAACTGCAAACCAGGTACGAGATAACGCAACGCGAAGATCAGTTGCTGAAACAGCAGTTTGAAATAACCAAACGCAATTACTGGATGATAGGCATTGTTGTTTTTGTATTGCTGATGCTTTTGATAGTTTTTGTTTTTTATAAGCAGGCGCAGTTAAAGCAACGCAACGCGGCTATGCAGGCTATTATTGAAACCGAAGAAAGTGAGCGCAGGCGAATTGCGCAGGATTTGCACGATAGCGTAAGCCAAACCATGTCGGCGGCAAAAATTAACCTGACGGTTATTGGGGGCGAACTGCCTTTTGTAAACGATGACCAGCGAAAGCGATTTGAAAAAGCTATAAACCTGGTTGATTATGGCTTTAGGGAAGTGCGTACTATATCGCACAACATGATGCCCTGGGCGCTTCATAAAACGGGCCTTGCGCAGGTGATTAAACAGTTTATCGAAAATATTGAAAGCAATACCATCGCCATAAATTTTTACAGCAAAGGCTTTGACGCCCCGTTTGATGATACTATCGAAATTATCTTGTACCGCGTTTTGCAGGAAAGTGTGAACAACGTAATGAAACACGCCAATGCAAGCCGGCTTGATATTTCGTTGATAAGAGACGAGGCAAATATCAGTCTTACTATTGAAGACAACGGCCTGGGCTTTGATGCTGCTAACCCCGAAACCCAGGGTGGGATGGGGCTGAACAACCTGCGGTCGCGGATTAATTTTTTAAAGGGCAAAGTCGAACTGGATTCACAGGCAGGCAGAGGTACGCTGGTATCAGTATATGTACCGGTTACAAGTAAACCATTATAGAATTTGCTCGGACGGTGTTTACGCCGATATATGGTTATCCCTAACCATTTTTTCCAATGCCGAAATCCAGGTTGGCGAATCGTTCAGGCTTTCAACCAGTTGTACGCGTTCGCCGCCAAGGGCTTTAAATTCGTCGCCGTACTCGGTAGTCACTTCATAAACGGTTTCCAGGCAGTCGGCCACAAAAGCAGGGCAAAATACAAGCAGGCTTTTTTTGCCCGCTTTGGCCAAATTAGCCACAATTTCGCTGGTGTATGGCTGTACCCATGGGTCGTTGCCCAGGCGCGATTGAAAGCAGACGGTATATTTTTCTTTGGGGATATTTAATTTTTTGGCAATAAGTTTAGTTGTATTGTACGATTGCGCCGAGTAACAAAATTTATTGGCATCGGTAATTGTTTCGCAGCATTTATCAACCTTTAGGCAGTGCTTGTGGGTATGGTCGGCTTTTATCAACTGCCTTTGCGGCAGGCCATGAAAGCTAAAAAGCACATGATCAAACTTTTCGGGGTCGTATTTAGCGCCATTTTCGGCAAAGGTGGCAATCATCAGCTCGTTATCATGAAACGAGTTCACAAACGATATGGTAGGTTTGGTTGGCCATTGCATCAGCAACTCCATCACCTTATCATAAACAGAGCCGGTACTGGCCGATGCATATTGCGGAAAAAGGGCTATCACCTGTATATCATCAACCAACGCATCCTTCAGCCTGTTCAAAGCCGATTCGATAGTTGGGTTTTGGTAGCGCATAGCCAGCTCGACCACATACTCATCGCCAAGGCGCTGTTTTAAAGCTTCCTGTTGTAAAATACTGTAATGCATCAGCGGCGACCCGGTAGTGTCGCTCCAGATAGCCCGGTATAACTTGGCCGATTTTGGTGCACGGAACGGAACAATTATCCCGCGTACCAGCAGGGTACGCAGCACCGGGTTAATATCAATAACCCGTGGATCCATCAAAAACTCGTTGAGGTAGGTACGCACATCGGCTGTCGACGCGCTGTTTGGTGTACCTAAGTTGACTAATAAAACGCCTTTTTTGCCCATAATTTCAGTTTGCGAAATTAAGAATTTTTGGCCCGGCAATGGAGTATGGAGTGAATAAATTACAAAAGGATTAAGAGTCAAGAATTAAGAATCAAGAGTTAAGACAGCTGCGGTTTGGCGGCGAAGCGAAAAAAGGGATTTAGAGTTAAAAAGCAAGGGTCAAGACACCTGAAGGCTTAACGCAAGGCCGACAGCTATTGCCAACATACAAGTGCAGCTGTCTTAACTCTTGATTCTTGACTCTTGACCCTTCTCCGGGCTTCGCCACATCATCCACCACGGCGTTCCCGGCGAATGGTGGTGCTCATAATGATAGCCAAAAAAGTAGCAGCTAAAAAATGCCAGTACGTGGTTTTTCTTTTGGCTTCGGGCAAAATATATATTATCATGTTCGCCTTTATGGGGCTGGTAAGTGCCAAAGTAGAATAACTGTAAAGTGCTAAGTAACGATGGCGCTACCCAAAACAACAGCAGGTTTTGCTGGGGTATCCAGATTTTTAATACGTTGAACAATATAGCCATTACAACAATTTGCCATATAGAAAGATAGTTGCGGATAAACCTTACATACCAGCTCCAGAAACCGCCGTTGTGGTAATCCGGGTCGTGATCTGTATGAACATGGCTGTGGTGTAAATGGTGTTTAGTGTATAGCTGCGGATACCAGAATGACGCATATAAAAAAGTGCACAGGTAACCAACAAAGTTATTGATACCCCGGTGGGGCGATATGATGCCGTGCATGGCATCATGTGCAGTGATAAACAAACCGGTATATAAATGCATTTGTACCAGAACCAGGAGGTAAACCAGCGGATTGGTAAAACTAAAATGCCATTGCATTAATAAAATAATGGAAATTACCCAGCAACCTATTACCACCAGGGCAACCAGTAAACCGATATTGGAGGGGCTTTTTTGCATGCGGATTATACAACAGCAAAAAGCATGCTGTTAAATACTTTCAATAGCTTCTTTTACTTGCTGCATCAGCCACATTGGGGTTGATGTAGCACCGGCAATGCCCACCGTATCATTTGGCGAAAACATGGATGGATCCAATTCGTCGGTCGACGAAATGAAATAGGTATTGGGGTTATACTTGCGGCAAACCTCAAACAACACCTTCCCGTTTGATGATTTTTTGCCCGATACAAATACAATCTTATCAAAACGGGTAGCAAATTTAGGCAAATCCTTATCCCGGTTTGATACCTGGCGGCAAATGGTATCATTAGCTTTAAGGTTATATCCGCGGGCTATTAACTCATCCTTTACATGGTAAAACTTTTCCATGCTTTTAGTGGTCTGGCTGTACAACGTAATATTTTGCGGCAGCTCCATATGATCCAGCTCGGCAATATCCTGGAAAACCAGGGCTTCATCGTTAGTTTGCCCCTGCAGGCCCACCACCTCGGCATGACCGTGCTTACCGAAGATCAGGATCTTCTCATTCGAATCATATGATGTTTTGATACGGTTTTGTAGCTTTAATACTACCGGGCACGATGCATCTATCAGGGTTATGTTGTTCTCTAAAGCGGTGCGGTAAGTATCCGGGGCTTCACCGTGGGCGCGGATAAGTACTTTCTCGTTACGAAGGTTTTTCAGTTCGGCGTGCTCAATAATGCGCAGGCCCTGGGCTTTCAGGCGTTCAACTTCCTCGTCGTTATGCACAATGTCGCCCAGGCAGTACAGGTAGCCATCTTCGGCCAGTATCTCTTCGGCCATATCAATGGCATAAACCACCCCAAAGCAAAAGCCCGAATCCTGATCAATAGTAACCTTTAAGTTATATGCTCCCATGGTGTTGCAAATATACCATTGATTTTGTTGATTATTTAACCGGAATTTAAAGATTAGGTTTGATTGACAGGATTATATTTTTGACGATGAGCAGAATCAGGTCAATGCCCATGGCCTTGGCTATGTATGGTTTCGGGTTTTTGAGCTATCAGGTTATAATTGCATTTGGTTACGGTGCCTCAAACAAATGTTGGTAGCCAGGCGGTTGCCCGGTGGTCAAATGGTGTACAATTAAATTGTTCATGCGTTGTAATTGCTATATTTAGCTTTTTATCGTACTATGCTATTTGAATTTACAGAAGAGCAACTGATGATTAAGCAGGCTGCCCGTGATTTTGCCCAAACCGAATTAAAACCCGGCGTTATTGAGCGCGATGAACATCAGCAATTCCCGGCTGAGCAAATTAAAAAGCTGGGCGAGCTTGGTTTTCTAGGAATGATGGTTGCCCCGCAATATGGCGGGGGCGGTATGGATGCTGTATCATACGTACTGGCGATGGAAGAGATCTCGAAAATTGACGCTTCTACAGCAGTAATCCTTTCGGTAAACAACTCGTTGGTTTGCAACGGGCTCGAAAAATTTGGCAACGAATTTCAGAAAGAAAAATATTTGGTCCCTTTGGCCAAAGGCGAAAAGATAGGCGCGTTTTGCTTATCGGAGCCTGAGGCTGGCTCCGATGCAACATCGCAGCAAACCACCGCCATTGATATGGGCGACCACTATCTGCTTAATGGCACCAAAAACTGGATAACTAACGGCAGTACTGCCTCAACGTACCTGGTAATGGCACAAACTAATGTAGCCGAACGCCATAACGGTATTAACGCCCTTATTGTTGAAAAAGGCATGGAGGGCTTTACTATTGGCCCCAAAGAAAATAAAATGGGCGTGCGCGGTTCAGATACCCATTCTATTATGTTCGATGATGTTAAAGTACCTAAGGAAAATCGCATTGGCGACGAGGGTTTCGGGTTTAAATTTGCCATGAAATTATTGGAGGGAGGGCGTATAGGGATAGCCGCGCAGGCACTGGGAATAGCCTCTGGTGCTTATGAACTTGCTTTACAATATTCAAAACAGCGCAAGGCCTTTGGTAAACCGCTTGCCGATTTACAGGATATTCAATTTAAACTTGCCGATATGGCTACCGAAATTGAAGCGGCCCGCCTGCTTTGCCTGAGGGCCGCGTGGTTAAAAGACCATAACCACCCGTACGCGCAGGCCAGTTCAATGGCTAAACTTTTTGCATCGGATGTGGCCATGCGTACCACCGTTGAGGCTGTCCAAATTCATGGCGGTTATGGCTTTGTAAAAGAGTACCATGTGGAGCGCATGATGCGCGATGCCAAGATAACCCAGATTTACGAAGGCACATCAGAAATTCAGCGGATTGTCATTTCGCGCGAGATATTGAAATAATTGCCTAAATTTTATACTTTTGATAGTCTATTAATTTAGTAGACATTTTTATTGCGATATGAAATTAAAAACCATCATAGCAACTTTATCATTCGCCTTGCTTATACAGGCAGCACAGGCACAAACCAAACTTAAAACGGGTATATGGCGCGGAGCGCTAATAACCAAGTCTGGAAACGAAATTCCGTTCAATTTTGATGTTAAGGATACGGCCGGTAAACAACAATTGGCTATTATTAACGGCGCCGAAAGATTTAAGGTTACCGATGTTGCTACAGTGGGCGATTCTGTTTTTATACACATGCCGCTCTTTAATTCGGAATTTAAACTAAAGCTGGATGGCGATAAGTTAACCGGCAACTGGATAAAGCACCTGGCGAACCAGGATGTGTTAACGCCGTTTGCCGCAACGGCAAATACTACCTGGCGTTTTTTGAAAACACCCGATAAACCGGCTTATAATATAGGCGGCCGCTGGTCGGCTATTATTGGCGAGGGTGAAGGGGCCGATACTACCGTAGGTGAATTTAAACAGGTTGGCGCCAAACTAACCGGCACGTTTTTAACCACCACCGGCGATTACCGCTACCTGGAAGGTATTGTGGCCGGTGATAAACTATTCCTGTCCTGCTTTGATGGTGGCCATGCCTATACATTTACGGCTACCATTAAGGATGATAAAACCCTTACAGGGGGCAAGTTTTACGCAGGCTACTCGGGTATGCAAACCTGGGCCGCTGTAAAGGATGCTAATGTAAAACTGCCCGATGCCTACTCGTTAACCGCCCTGAAGCCAGGCTTTAAAAAAATAGATTTCGCTTTTAAGAACCTGGAAGGCAAAACAGTTTCCCTACGGGACAACCGGTATAAAAACAAGGTGGTTATTGTACAGATATTAGGCTCATGGTGCCCCAACTGTATGGATGAGACCGCTTACATGGTTAACTACTACAAAAAATACCAGCCTAAAGGCGTAGAGGTTGTAGGTTTGGCCTATGAGCGCAGCAACGATTTTGCCAAGTCGCAAAAAGCATTGTTACAGGTAAAAAACCGGTTTAATGTTCCTTACGAGCTATTGATAACCGGCTATACCAGTGATAAAGTCGAAACAACCAAAAGCCTCCCCATGTTATCAAAAGTAGTGGGTTTCCCTACAACCATTATCATTGATAAAGCCGGCGATGTGCGTAAAATCCATACCGGTTTCAGCGGCCCTGGCACAGGAGAGTATTATAAAGAGTTTATCAGCGAATTTGAGAAGTTGACTGACGATTTGCTGGCGGAGGCCCCGGAACTTGTAAAGGGTAAGTAGCTGCAAAATAGGGCAAAAAAACTGTCATGCTGAGTTGTAAAATTTCGGGAAATTCTGAAGGGGAAATGACATGTTAAAATATAAGACTGTCATCCTGAGTTACGAAGGATCTCCTATGATGAAATTTGTCAGCAAGTAAGGCAATTACTCTTGAAAAGCGATAATAGATTACATAAAGTTATATTTTTCTAATAAAAAAACCAAAGCATGGCCAAGTTTTTTTATTTTCATATGCAGATCAAAAGAGGAAACAGGCGCTGCTGAGGAGCAACCTGCCAGCAATATGATCTGCTGAACCAAGGATAAAGGGTCTCTCACAAGGAGGCCTTTTTATTTATCCTGGTCATGAA